>CAZHBA010000056.1:0-31525 GCA_964530225.1 uncultured Rhodospirillaceae bacterium
GTCTGGTTGGAATCGTCGTCGATCGCCTGCTTGCCCAGGAGAACTAATTCCGGTGATTCCTTATCAACCAACGCCTTGAGCAATTTGGCCACTGCCAGCGGCTCTAAATCTTCGTCGGATTTCACATGGATGCCCCGGTCAGCCCCCATGGCGAGCGCCGTGCGGATGGTCTCCTGGCACTGCTGGACGCCCATGGAAACAACGATGATTTCGTCGGCGGTACCGGCTTCTTTGAGACGGATGGCTTCTTCGACAGAAATTTCATCGAACGGGTTCATCGACATTTTCACGTTCGCGGTCTCGACACCGGTTTGATCCGATTTGACGCGAATGTTGACGTTGTAGTCGATGACCCGTTTTACAGGGACGAGGATCTTCATGGCTGATATCGCCTGTTATTATTTGGTTGGAAAAGGTCAGCTTTGTAGCCGGGACATGTGCGTGTTGCGCTGCAAAATGCCAACTGGGTTGGGGCGAGTCAATTATCTATCGTGCGACCAATGGACCGATCTGCGGCCCGGTTTGCGGCAGGGTCAACGGTTGTCGCCGGGAACCCAAAGAACGTCGGCGGAACCACCATCGTTAAGCTGGCGTGCCAAGACGAATAAATGGTCGGACAGCCGGTTGATGTACTGCAGTGCGGCAGGGTTGAGGGGTTCGGCCGACGCGAGTTCCACCATCAACCGTTCGGCGCGCCGGGTAATCGTTCGGGCTAGGTGCAGATGGGCCGCCGCCGCGGTGCCACCGGGCAAGACGAACGAGTCTAACGGCACCAAGCCGGCATTAACGGCATCGATTTCGGTCTCCAGGCGCACCACCTGCGCCGGGTCGATACGCAAGGCGTCCTCTTTCTTTGAGGCTGCTCGCGCGTCGCCCTCCGGCGTGCACAAATCGGCACCCAAGTCGAACAGATCGTTCTGCATGCGCGCCAGCATGGCGTCGATATCAGGGTTGTCGCCTGTGTGCAGGCGCGCGATACCGATGACTGCGTTGGCCTCGTCGACGGTGCCGTAGGCGGCGACACGGCGGTCGTGCTTAGCGACCCGGTCGCCCGATCCCAGTGAGGTTTCGCCGGCGTCGCCGCCGCGCGTGTAGATACGTGTCAATTCGACCATCGACTCACTCCCGCTCTGACGTCACAAGAAGCAGTATAAACAGCACCACCGCCGGTTCCTGCAATATGACCCGCAAACGCATTAGTTTGTTGCCCTACTTGGCGTTGAAGTCGCTGCCTCGGGCCATGCCCACGACGCCGGTTAGCAGAACAATCACGACTACTATCAAGCTGCTGGCTAACAGAATCAGGATCACATTGTTCATCACCGTGATCATATCCGGCGGCCGGAGCAGTATCTAGCCGGATTAGGGCTTTCTGGTAGCGGTCCCCGGTGGCTTGACCCTATAGGGGCCTATCGATAGGTTTCGCGCCGTGTTTGCGATACTCCAGATTTGGCGAATTGTTCGCCCGGTGCACGTGCTTGTCCTCGCGCGGCTTCCGGGACTGACAACGCTTTTGCCAACCGAATCTGTGGAGTATGCAAACAATGACCTCATCTGATCGTTTCACTGAACCTATGTTGCCCGAATGTACGCGCGCCGATGCGGCGCAGACGGCGTGTTTTTCCGGTTACGGCATGGCCGATCCAGGCTTGCTGCCACGGGTTGTCGGTCTGTGGGCGAAGCGGGGTCTGACGCCGACGTGCTGGCACAGCGCGGTATGCGGGCGCGACGACAGCAAGTTGTATATCGACATAAAGTTGTCGGGATTGAGCTCTGAGCTAGCGACGTAGACCGCCGGGGAATTATCCCAGATCTGGGACGTGCCCCGGGTACTGATGTCGCTCGACCGCGACCGGGCATCCGCCTGAGGGGGCGTAGTACGGTGTCGTTGTACGATCACATCGTCGCCTGCAACACCCACGATCTGGGAAGCTTCCGACCTTTTATCGTCGCCGGTAAGCAGGTTGGCTGGATTAGGCACGAACTCGCCCGCAACCTCGGCCAGTGGCCGGAAATCTCCAATCTGGCTGGCGGTAAGGTCACGCTGCGTGGAAGTATTGGAGATGTTGAAGACCGCACCGCCGCGGTAGCCAAAGTCTGCGAGGCGCTGGTGGCGCAAAAATTACTGCCGCCCAGCCGCGCCGAACAGTTTCCGGTCATGGCGGCGTTCGGCGACGCGCTATTGATGCGCCTCGACCGGGTGTGGGTTCCGGCTTTCGGGGTGACGGCCTACGGCGTCCATGTGAACGGTTATGTGGAAACGCCAACCGGTCCAGAAGTGTGGATTGGCGTGCGCAGCGCCGATAGCCTTGTCGATCCCGGCAAACTCGACAACATGGTGGCTGGCGGCCAACCGGTGGGTCTCACATTGGAAGAAAACGTCATCAAAGAGGCGGCCGAGGAAGCCTCGGTGCCCGAGGCCTTGGCGCGCCAAGCGCGGCCGGTAGGTGCGTTAAGTTATGCCATGGAATTGCCGGTAGGCCTGCGCCGCGCCGTGCTGTTCGTTTACGATTTGCACGTGTCCGAAGATTTTCACCCTGTCGATCAAGACGGCGAGCACAGCAGCTTCGAGAAAATGCCGGTGGCGGAGGCGTTGCGGCTGGTCGACGAGACCGACCGCTTCAAATTCAACGTCAATCTGGTGATTATTGACTTCGCCATTCGCCATGGCGTTCTGACACCTGACCACCGCGACTATTTGAAGCTGATCCGGGGTTTGAAATTAGGGGCACAGGCCTGCTGTGGCTATCTTCCCTAAGGCGACAGCGATCACGGGTAACCGTTAGTATTTCGTTGGCCAAGAGGCTTCAACATAAACATATAATAATACCGCTTTTAGATTTGTGATAAAAGCGGTTAATTTGCCGTTAGTTCCAATTGACGCCAGGTAAATGTTGGCTACATCCCCTCGACTGCGGTCGTTAAGCGGGCCAGGTTTTGGATGGCCAATGCCCAAATAGAATCGCCGCTAACACCCTTTTTGCGCATTTCGCGCAAGGTTAGGGCATTGTCGCGCTTGGCCAGGCGCTTGCCTGCGGGGTCGGTGAGCATCGGCGTGTGATGCCATTCGGGCGTATCGAGACCGAGCAGCGCTTGCAGTAGGCGGTGCACTTGGGTCGAATCGAATAAATCTTCACCGCGTGTAACCAAGGTAATGCCCTGCGCCGCGTCGTCGACCGTTACCGCCAAGTGATAGCTGGTGGCGATATCCTTGCGGGCCAACACCACATCGCCCAAGTGCTCGGGCTGCACCTGCTGTTCGCCTTTTATGCGGTCGTGCCAGGTCAGGTCGCCGGCGATCTCGATGGCTTTGGCTATGTCAAGCCGCATTGCGTAAGGTGTGCCGGCGTCGATCCGCGCCGTGCGCTCAGGTTCGGCGACAGCGCGGCAAATACCTGGATAGATTGGGCCATAGTCGTTATGGCCGTGCGGAGCTCCAGCGGAACTGTTGATCTCGGCGAGGATATCCTTGCGGGTACAAAAACACGGATAGAGCAAGTTCATTTCCGCCAGGCGGTTTAATGCCGCCCTGTACACGTCGGTTCGTTTGGACTGGTGCATCGCCGGCTCGTTCCAGGTAATACCCAGCCAGTCGAGATCTTCGTAGATGGCGTCTTCGAACTCGGACTTATTCCGGCTGCCGTCGATGTCCTCGATCCGCAAGAGGAAACGGCCGTTTGGCTGGTCGGCCAGACGCCAGGCGAACAGTGCTGAATAGGCGTGCCCCAGGTGCAAATAACCCGACGGCGACGGCGCAAACCGGGTAACAATTTCTGAAGTGGAATCAGGACCGGAGATCACGTCGGCGCACCAAATTATAGAATTGAGCTCAACTTCCAACTTTCAGCCGAATCACATACCTATCATGCGATGAAAACGCGCAAACGCATAGAAGCCGGACTAACAGAGTTGGCGCGCCTCGATCCCCGGATGGGAACACTATGGAAAACGGCGGGAACGCCAGCGCCGCGTGCGCGTAAACCGGGTTATGCCACATTGCTGCGAATTATTGTCGGACAGCAATTGTCGACCAAAGCAGCTGCGTCGATTTGGCAGCGCCTGGAAGACGCCGGCGTAACCGACGAGCCGGCAAGCCTTCTCTCCCAGCCAGATCAGGTGTTGCGCGGATTTGGGTTGAGCAGACAAAAGATTGCCTATGGTTGCGGCCTCGCCGAGGCGATTGATGGTGGTGCGTTGAATCTGGCCCAGATGGACCGTATGTCCGATGATGATGCTATTACCGCACTTGTTGCGCTAAAAGGTATTGGGCGGTGGAGCGCGGAGGTCTATTTGTTATTCGCGCTCGGCCGAACCGATATAATGCCGGCCGACGATTTAGCGTTGGTGGTATCGGCTGGCCGTCATTTGGGCGACGGTAGCCGCTGGAGTTCGGCCGAGCTTCGCACTGAAGCTGAGATGTGGCGGCCGTGGCGTAGCGTGGCAGCGCGGTTACTCTGGCACGCGTACAATATTGAGGCGATATAGCGTCGAAGACGTGAAACAAGGGGACGTCATGCCCGAAAATGCAGGATTGGATGGTCCGTCCTTTGCGCCGGCGTCGGGTGGCCTGGCCAAGCAACTGATAATCATGCTGCACGGCCTCGGCGCCGACGGTAACGACCTGATCGGACTGGCGCCACTGCTGTCACGGGTATTGCCGAATGCCCAATTCTTGGCGCCGAATGGACCAGAGGCCTGCGACACGGCGCCAACCGGCTACCAATGGTTCAGCTTGCAGGACCGTACGCCCACCTGCGTCGAGACCGGCGTGCGGGCGGCGGCGGAGTTGCTCGAAGACTATATTGACACGCAACTCAAAGCGCGCGAGATCGACGATAGCAAACTAGCGCTAATCGGCTTTAGCCAAGGCTGTATGATGGCCTTGCATGTGGGTTTGCGCCGCCATGTCGCGCCAGCGGCGATCCTGGGATACTCCGGCATGCTGGTCGCTCCCGACAAGCTCGAGGCGGAGATTGCCTGTCGGCCGCCGGTGCTGCTGGTACATGGCGAGGTCGATCCGATCATGCCTCACCAGACGCTCGTGTCGGCGCAGACTGGGCTCAAAAGGGTTGGTGTGGAAGTGCAGACGATTAGCCGGCCCGATCTCGGTCACAGCATCGACGAAGAAGGCATTCGCCATGGTGCTGCACTGCTGCAAAGAACGTTGACGGTATGACGCTTGCCGCACCGGGCTGGGGCCCGCTGTCGGGCTACAACACCTTGTGATTGTTATAAACATTTTTGCCCATCGCCCCAAAATCTCTTAGAGTGCCGCCTGACAGTTGCAGGTCGTTCGGGAAACCGCCGTATGCAAGCAGTGCTAGAGAGTTGTCCAACGCTCGTACTCAACGCCGATTTTCGGCCGTTGAGTTATTTTCCGTTGTCGGTTTGGCCCTGGCAGGACACGGTAAAGGCGACCTTGTTGGGGCGGGTCAATACGGTCGCCGAGTACGATCGTGTCATTCGCTCACCGAGCATGGAAATGGCGCTGCCCAGTGTGGTTTCGCTGAAGGATTATATCAAACCGGCTGACAGGCCTGCCTTTACCCGCTTCAATGTCTTTCTGCGCGACAAGTTTACTTGCCAATACAGCGGTCAGCGCCTGCCGGCGCATGAATTGACGTTCGATCATGTCATTCCCCGGTCGCGTGGCGGCCGCACTATTTGGGAAAACGTTGTCACGGCGTCGGGCGAATACAATTTGCGCAAAGGCAACCGCACACCGGAGCAAGCAGGGTTGAAGCTGCGCCAGCAACCGCGCCGCCCAAACACATGGAAGCTACTGGAAAACGGCCGCTTGTTCCCGCCCAACTACCTGCACGAAAGCTGGCGCGACTATCTCTATTGGGACACCGAACTTGATCAATAGTATTTTTTAAGCTTAGATTCCGGGCCCTTTATCTGTATCAAGAGATTTAGTGAAACCTCTGCACAGCCGGTAGCGGCTGGAGTGTGAACGTTTGTATGCTCCCGATAGCCCCATAGGCGCCGGCGACCGCGCGCCTGATTTTAGCTTGCCCGACCGTAGCGGCGCGCCGATTAATCTCTATACCAGGGTGCGCGGCGGTACGCCGGTAGTGATGTTCTATCCCGATGCTGCCAGTTTCTCTTCCGAGGCGGCGGCGTTGCAACGTGCCATGGAACGGGTACCGCTAGGCGGGGTGGATCTGTTCGTTGTCGTCCGCGCCTCCGCCGATGCGTTACCGGAAGTTACGTACGGGACGATATTCGTGGTTGCCGACGCCACTGGGCAAGCGGTGAAATCTTACGGTTTTGCCGCCGACGCGGGGCCGCTAGCGCTGCGCTTCGACCCCAACTTGCGGCTGACAGCGCTGCGCGCCGCTGGTGCCGAAGCGTTGACGCATTTTGTCGAACGCCATTTAGTACAGGCGGAAACCGCCGATTCGGGACGCCTGATATCTTCGCTGGCACCGGTCTTGCTCGTACCCCATGTACTCGGCCCGGATCTTTGCCAGGAGCTGATCGACCTCCACCATTCCGGCGGCAGTCAGGTCAGCACTGTCACCTATAACAAGGACGGCGAGGATGTGCGGGAAGTCTACATGGACCAAAAAAGTCGGTTCGACCATGTCATTACCGACAAGGACATGAACCAGCGCCTAACCGAAGCGTTTGGGCGGCGGCTCAGTTTTGAAATCGAAAAAGCGTTCAACTTCCGCGTCGCCGCGCACGACGGTTTCATCATCACCCGCTATGACGCCGACACCAACGGTCACTTCAGTCTGCACCGCGACAATGTCTCGCCGACGACGGCGCATTTTCGTTTTGCCGTTACCGTCAATCTGAACTTCGGCGAATTTGAGGGCGGGTGGCTGCGGTTCCCCGAATACGGCCCCGACCTCTATGCACCTGGGATCGGCGGAGCGATCGTGTTTTCGTGCTCTAATCTGCACGAGGCGATGCCGGTAACCTCGGGTTCGCGCTACACGTTGCTGACGTTTCTGTTCGGCGCTGCTGAAGCGCAGCAGCTCAAACGCGCGCGCTCACAGCCGGGTGGATAGCCAGATCGCCAGGCGCGAACCCGTCTTAATCGCCCGCGATAACACCGGGTAGGCGGTGTTGGGTTCACCGTTCTCCCTGGCGGCGCTGATGTGGTCGAGCCCGATCTCCTTGTGCTCGATCTCGTCGCCGCGGAATTCGTCGATGACCTGGCGCAGCTCGACCTCGTCCTCACCCAATTGCGCGGACTGGCGAGTATAGTGCTTTTCTATCACGTCTTCGACGGCGACGGTGCAGGCCATCGCCGCGCGTTCGCCCATCATCGCTGTGGCTACGCCCAGGGCGTAGCCTGCCACGTGCCAGGCCGGCGTTAGCGCGGTTGGCCGCACGCGGCGCTCAATCACCATGCGTTCGAAGGTTTCGAGATGGCGCTTCTCTTGATCGGCCATGGCGCGAATCTCGTTGCCGACTGGGCGCTGGCCGAGCACGGCAAGATGGCCCGCGTAAATGCGCGCCGCGCCATATTCGCCGGCATGATCTACGCGGATCATGCGCTCAACCTGGGTCTGCGGATCAGGGTCGCCATGCAGGCGCTGGCCGGCCAGATGCGGTTTGTCTTCTTTGTCGGTTTCCATAGGCCAAAATGTAGTGTCCTATAGCAGAAATTTCAAAACGACGAAGCCGCCGATCAGCAAGACGCAGAACACCAGCACCACCCAGCCGAGGTAGCGCTCGACGAAGTCGCGGATCGGCGGTCCGAAATACCACAGCAGCGCCGCGACGATAAAAAACCGCAGAGCCCGCGAGCCCAGCGAGGCGATGCCGAAGACGACCGGATCGAGATGAGTGACGCCACTGGCGATGGTTATCACCTTGTAGGGGAAGGGGGTGACGCCGAAGAAGGCGACGATCCAGGCGCCGGCTTCGTTGTGTTGTGCGGTGAACCGGGCGAACGCCAACTCGAACCCGTAGAAATCGATGATTGGTTGGCCGACAACGTCGAACAACAAAGCACCGATGGCGTAGCCTAGGAACCCGCCCAACACCGATGCGGCGGTGCAAATTCCCGCTAGGGTCCAGGCGCGCTGGCGCACCGCCAGTATCATCGGGATTAGTAGCACGTCGGGCGGGATCGGGAACACCGAGCTTTCGGCAAAGGCGACTGCCGCCAGCACCCACACCGCATGGCGGGTAGAGCCCAGCTGCAGTGTCCGGTCGTACATCCCTCGCAACATCGCCCGCACCCCTGTTCGGTCGGTAAACCCGATACAGCCCTGTAACAGGCGAGCGCGCGGCCTGTCTATATTTTGCCGAGCTAGGGCGTCGTTGACGTTGACGCCGCGCGGCGGCGTCACTAATTCTTGGGGTGCAATGCTCGTGCGGGCGTGGCGGAATTGGTAGACGCGCGGGATTCAAAATCCCGTTTTGGCAACAAAGTGAGAGTTCGAGTCTCTCCGCCCGCACCATTGAATCCCTTCATGCCACCTAGCGTTTCCCGTCGCTAAACCGGCACGGTTGCTGGTGTGCGAGGACGAGTAAGTGTGCCGTGTTGGTTGCGATTTTGCAGCAAGAAATCTAGGTTGGCGAAAATAATCTGAATGCCGGCAACCCAACGCTGGCCGCAATCTAGGGAGAGGGTGCCGCAAGAGCGCCCCTGTTGCGCATACGATGGAACTGCAGAACAGCTTTACCGTAGCCGTCGACGTGGAGACGGCATGGCAGGTCCTGCTGGACGTGCCGCGGATTGCACCCTGCATGCCCGGCGCCGAGCTGACCGAAGCTGCCAACGACCGCCATTTCAAGGGTAATGCGAAAGTGCGGGTCGGGCCGGTGCAGCTCAGTTTTGCCGGCGAAGCTGAATTGACCGAGGTTGACGATACCACCCATACCGCGCGGCTCAGCGCGCAGGGTAACGACACCAAGGGGCGCGGTGCGGCGCGGGCTGATGTGACATTCGCTATAGTTGCTAATGGCGGCCAAACCCGGGTCGACATCACCACCGATCTCAACCTCACCGGCTCGGTCGCTCAGTATGGCCGCGTGGCCGGGCTGATCGACGCCATCGCCGGGCAGATCATCGCTGATTTTGCCAAGAACCTGGAAGGTCAGCTCGTCGCCACACCGGCAACAGGCGATGGCCGGGCAGCGGCGGAAGCATCCGCGCCACCGCCAGTAGCTGACAATGCAATTTCCGGTATTAGCCTGTTTTTCCGTGCCCTGTGGTTGATGATCCGCGGCTGGTTTGGTGGTAAATCCGGATAACGATGCAAAGTTTCTTACCAAGAGGGATACGGCATGAAGCCTGCGCCATTTACTTATCACGATCCCACTAGCGTCGACGATGTGGTGACGCTGCTGGCGCGGCACGAGGACGCCAAGCTGCTGGCCGGCGGCCAGTCGCTGATACCGATGCTTAATATGCGCTTCGTCGTGCCCGACGATGTGATCGACCTGAACGGTGTCGCCGATATGAATGGCATCTACGACACGGGCGAAGCGCTTGCCATCGGCGCCATGACCCGCCAGCGCGAGCTCACTGCGTCGGAAACCGTCGCTGTGCGCGCGCCGATCGTTCAGGAGGCGCTGTCCCATGTGGGCCATTTCCAGACGCGCAACCGCGGCACCATCGGCGGCAGCCTGTGCCACCTGGACCCGGCGGCGGAACTGCCGGCAGTGGCGGCGGCCTACGACGCGGTGCTGACGGCAGCGGGTCCGGACGGCACCCGCGACGTGACGTTCGACGAATGGCCGCTGGCCTACATGATGGCCAATCTTGCGCCCGACGAAGTGCTGACCCGGATCACTCTGCCCTATTGGCGTGAACCGCACGGGTCGGCATTCGTCGAGTTCGCCCGCCGCCATGGCGATTTCGCCATCATCGGTGTTGCTGCGCTGTTGGCGGTCGATGGCGGCAAGATCACCCGCGCCGCGGTCGCCGTCAGCGGCGCCGACGTAAGGCCGCAACGGCTCGATGCCGTTGAAGCGATGCTGGTCGGCCAAGCGCCCGGCGCGGTTGTGTTTGCCGAAGCCGGCGCCTTGGCGAGCACAATCGATACTATATCGGATGCCTATGTCACCGGGGAATACCGCCAACGGCTCGCTGGTGTGTTGGTCGAGCGCGCGTTGACGCAGGCGGTAGAAAATGTGAACGGAGAAAGCTAGGTCATGGCCGACACCAGAGAGATTACCGTCACCGTCAATGGGCAACCGCAGACGGCTGAGGTTGAGACGCGGCTCAACCTGGCCGACTTCCTACGCCACGAACTGGAGATGACCGGTACCCATGTTGGCTGCGAGCACGGTGTTTGCGGCGCCTGCACGGTACTGGTCGACGGCGAGGCGGTGCGTTCATGCCTGATGCTGGCGGTGCAAGCGGACGGCTGCGAGGTCACCTCGGTCGAAGGGCTTGCCGCGACCAACGGCGATTTGCATCCGGTGCAAGAGGCGTTCTGGAAGAACCATGGCCTGCAATGCGGTTTCTGCACGCCGGGCATGGTGATTTCGGTGGTGGCGTTCTTGCAAGACAATCCCAACCCCACTGAGGAAGAGGTGCGCGCGGCAATCTCCGGTAACATCTGCCGCTGCACCGGGTATCAGGGCATTGTCGCGGCGGCGCTGGAGGCTGCCGCGACAATGCGGCAGGAGGGCTGAGCTATGGTCCGCTACACCGGCGCCAAAGTTCACCGCATGGAAGACCCGCGGTTGCTCACCGGCCACGGACGCTATGTTGACGATATCCACCTGCCCGGCATGCTGCACGCTGCTTTTCTGCGCTCGAGCCATGCCCACGCGCGCATCCACTCGATCGACGCCAGCGCTGCGCTGGCGCTGCCGGGTGTGCACGGGGTGTTCACGCAGGCCGATCTTGGTGACGATTTCGTTGGTCAGGCGATGAGCCAGCTTTACCCGGCGCCGGTGATTAAGCAGGACAAGACGCAGTATCCGCTGGCTAGCGGCGAGGTGTGCTTCGTCGGCCAGACGGTCGCCGTCGTCGTCGCCGATAGCCGCGCTCTCGCCGAGGATGCGCTGGCGCTAATCGCCGTCGATTACGAACCGCTGCCAGCGATCATCGACTGCCGGGCGGCACTTGCCGCCGAAGCGCCGCACGCGCACGACGACAGCGACAGCAATCTGGTCGGCCAGATGGGGACATCGTTCGGTGATGTCGACGATACCTTCGCCAGAGCCAAGCATGTGTTCAGCGCCAGTTTTCTGCAACACCGTGGCGGCTGCCACGCCATGGAGACGCGCGGTGTCGTCGCCTGCGACGAACCCTATGACGATGGGCTGACGGTGTGGTCGTCGACCCAGTGCCCCTATCTGGTGCGCCGCGCCCTGGCGCGCTATCTCGGCGAGGCGGAAGAGCGCGTACGCATCATTGCGCCCGACGTCGGCGGTGGCTTCGGGCCCAAGGCCGGCTTCTATCCCGAAGAGATCGTCATCCCGCTGGTCGCCCGCACTCTTGGCCGCCCGGTCAAATGGATCGAGGACCGGCGTGAGCATTTCGTCACCACGACGACCCAGCGCGACCAGCAATGGGACCTCGAGGTGGCATGCGACGGCGAGGGCAAGATTTTTGGCATCCGTGGCAAGGTAATCCACGAAAACGGCGCTTATGTTCCCTATGGTATTCTGCTGCCGTTCACCTCGCTGGCGCCGCTACCCGGCGCCTACGCCATTCCGGCGGTCGACGTCAGAATGGACATTGTATTCACCAATACCACACCGAACACGCCAGTGCGCGGTGCGGGACGTCCTTACGCCATCTATGCGGTCGAGCGCATGATCGCCGTGGTGGCGCGCGAGCTCGACCTCGATCCCGCCGAAGTCCGACGGCGCAACTTCGTGCGCGTCGACCAGATGCCGTACGAGACCGGGGCTTTGCTGCGCGACGGCGCGCCGGTGCGCTACGATAGCGGTGACTACGAGGCGTGCATGGACAAGGCGCTGGAGTTGGCTGACTATGCCGGCTTCAAGGCTCGCCAGACAGCAGCGCACGCCGAAGGCCGCTATCTTGGCATCGGTATATCGGCCTGCATCGAGGATACTGGCCTTGGCCCCTACGAGGGCACTACAGTGCGCATCGAGCCGTCGGGCAAGGTGATGGTGCGCACCGGCGCGGCCAGCCAAGGCCAGGGCCACCACACCATGATCGCGCAGATCGTCTCCGACCAGCTCGGTGTGCGGCCCGAGGACATCCTGTTTGAGGCCGCAGACACCGGCAAATTTCCGCAGGGCATCGGCACCATCGGTAGCCGGGTGGCGGCCAATGTCGGTCCATCCTCGTTCGACGCGGCCGGCCAGGTGCGCGAGACGGCGTTGAAGCTGGCGGCGAAATCTCTGGAGGCGTCCGAACAGGACCTCGAACTAGTCGATGGCGAGGTGCGCGTCGCCGGTGCGCCCGACCTCAAGGTGACCCTGGGCGAGTTGGCGCTGCAACTAGCGCCGATGTCTGGTGTCAAAGTGCCTGCCGGGTTCAATCCTTCGCTCGAAGCAACGTCCTACATGGGTTCGGCGGGGGCGCCGATCGCAAGTGGCACAAATGTAGCCGAGGTCGAGGTCGATACCGGTACCGGCGAGGTGCGGGTGCTGCGTTATTCGGTGGTGCACGACTGCGGCACCATGATCAACCCGATGATGGTCGAGGGTCAGATCATCGGCGGCGTGGTGCACGGCATCGGCAATGCGTTGTTCGAGCGCATGATCTACGACGATCAGGGTCAGCCGCTGACCACCAACTACGGCGAGTATCTGCTGCCGCTGGCGACCGAGATGCCGCATATCGATATCGTGCATCAGGAATCGCCGTCGCCACTAAACCCGTTGGGGATTAAGGGTGCCGGCGAAGGTGGTACCATCCCGGCGGCGGCGGCCATTGTCGCGGCGATCGAAAACGCGCTCGCCGATTTTGGTATCGTCATCGACTACTACCCGGTCGACCCGCAGTATCTCACGCGCCTAATCGACATGGCAGGCGCGCAGGCGGCGGAGTAGGCGTTGGTTTATTTCGGCGCGATGCGGCCGTTACCTGACAGCAGGATAGCGATGGGGCGCGTGCGTTCGAAATAGGACAGGATGATCATCGCGATCACCGTTAGCGGCACGCACAAGAACATGCCGACGATACCCCAAATACTACCCCACAGCGCCAGCGATAGGATCACCACCAGTGGGCTGATATTCAGCGAAGCGCCAGTGAGCCGTGGCTCGAGGACGTTGCCGATCAAGAACTGTACGATGCCGATCCCGCCGAGGACGATGAAAAACGGCACCGGTGTCGAGAACTGGATCAGCGCCAGCAGCGCCGGGAAGATGATACCGAGCAACGAGCCGACGGTGGGGATGTAGTTGAGCAGGAAAATGATGAAACCCCAGAACTCGGCGAAATCGACGCCGACGATCAGCAGCACGACGTAACTGACGCCGCCGGTGAGCGCGCTAGTGAAGGTTTTGATGGCGACGTATGTCTGGATTTGCTCCTGCATGCGGTGCAGCAGGCTGCGCACTTCTTCGCGGTGTTCGGTTTCGGGGAACAGTGCGCGCATTTTCTTGTCAAAGCCGCGTTGCTCGAACAGCAGAAATAGCACGTAGATCAATACGATGCCGAAATTGCCGGCGAAGCTGGCTGCTGCTGCTGCGAACCTGGAGGCCAGTTTATGGAGGTCGACCTGTTCGAACACCGCGGCGATGTCCGGCGGTGTTTCGAAGCCGGCCAGGCTCGACGCCTTGGCGATTAACACCTCGATATTTGCCTGATAGATGGGGGCGGCGGCGCTGACATCGGCGATATTGCCGCTGATCAGTTCGGCAACCAGCGCCAGGCCCACCAATACGGTGACGATGGCCAACGCCATCGCCACCCAGTTGGGCAGATGGCGGGTACCCAGGTTTAGCCTATGGTATCCCCGGGCCAGGGCGTTCAATAGGTACCAGATCATGATCGCCACGGCGATCGGGATCAGCAGGTCGCGGCCCTCGATCAACAAGACGAAGGTCAAAGCGACAATAACAGCCGACGACGCGAAGGCGACGGTTTTTGTGGAGATTTGCTCGGGCACGGGCGTACCCCCAATTTTCGATTCCGGTATTCGCCTATAGCACAATTACCGCCGATTTGGCTTTATCATGTCCTATCCCGCGTTGACGACGGGCAGGCGAAAATGGTTTGCTGAAACGAAAACACAGATGGTGTTTTGCGGTCGTTACGCGCGGGGAAAATGGGGGATACCTAATCATGACTACACCTTTGGAAGGCTCGCGCCTGGAGCGCATGGAACGGGAAGATTGTCCGCCAGAATATCTCGACGCTTGGGACGAAATTTTGCGCACGCGGGGCTTCGATGTGATGCCAAACGTGTTTTCGCTGCTGGCCAACAGCCCGGGCGCGATGTCGGTGGTCACACCAGTTGGTGCTTATGTGCGCTACGAGACTGCGTTCGACGACGTGTTACGCGAGATGGTCATCATGACAGTGGCTCAGGAACTGCGCTGCGAATACGAGTGGAAGCACCACTGGCGGGTCGCCGAGCGGGCCGGTGCAACGCGGGAGATGTTGGAAAAAATAGGCACACCCGACCTTGAGGCTGAACCGGCGCCGCTGGGACCGGCGATTCGCTATGCGCGGCTATTGACCCACAACAAAAGGGTCGACGATGTCCTCATTAAGACCCTGATGGACAGCTTTGGTACCCAAGGGTTTGTCGACCTGACCATCATGGCTGGCTACTATGGTATGCTGGCGCGGTTCATCAACACCATCGGCGTACCGGTGGAAGACAGCTATAACGACATCACCTTCAATATGGAATTTGGGGATTAATATAGCCTGAAACTGTAGGCGGTATCGGTAGTTGCTATTGGGATTTATGGGCACTAATCGATAGCATCGCCAAATTCTAAAACAGGCCTACACCAAAATAGGCCGAGCGGGAGGGAGCCCATGGTAAAAGCCATTGTTCAGATGTATCCGGTGGTGCGCGCCGAGAGCGCTGAGGAGCGCAAGGAACTGCGGCCGATTGGTCGCAACAAAGAGCGCTACCAGGAAGCCATGGACGGTATGCCCGATCTGCTCAAGGCGATGGACGATTTGGACGTGTGGGGCGTCTCGTCCATCGAGCATCACTTCCATTCCGAAGGCTATGAGGTCGGTCCGTCGATTGGCATCAATACCGGCTACTGGGCCGGTCTGACCGAAAAAGTTAGAGTCGGTAGCCTGGGCTACGTCATGTCGGTTGACGATCCCATCCGCGTTGCCGAGGAAACCGCGACGCTGGACCACATCACCAAGGGGCGCTGCTTCGTCGGTTTCGCGCGCGGCTATCAGGCGCGCTGGACCAATGTGCTTGGCCAGAAGCTGGGCAGTGTCGCCACTTTGTCCGACAAGAGCGCGGCTGACCTGCACAACCGCGAGATTTTTGAAGAACAGGTCGACCTGGTCATGAAGGCGTGGACCGAGGAGTCCTTCGACTACAAGAGCGATCTGTGGCAATACCCCTATCCTCACGACGAGGGCCTCGAAGGCTGGTTTATGGGTGATGTCACACGGCAAATGGGAGCGCCCGGCGAAATGGACGAGAACGGTAAGCTACGCAAGATTTGTGTGGTGCCGGCGCCTTATACCGACCCCCATCCCAAGGTGTTTATCGCAAGTAACGCCAGTATCGAGACCGTCGAATATGCTGGCGAGCGCGGCTTCGTGCCGTCCTATTTCTCCAGCATCGGGCGCTGCGCCCATTTCGGTCCGCGCTATACCGAGGTGGCCAATCAGAACGGCTACAACTTCGCCCCCGGCCAGAACCAGGCAATCGTGCGTTGGCCCCATATTGGCGATACCACGGAAGAAGGCGCGCAGATGGCGATCCACTGGTCGGGCGATATCTTCCAGAACTTCTATGGGCCGCTGTTTCCCGAGTGGACAGAGAAAGCCAAGGGTGTGGACGACAAGCGGCTGCTCGAGTTGATGGACGAAACCGGCCTGTTCCAGCACGGCACGGTGTCCGAAGTGCGCGACTATTATGTTGACCAGTGGAAGCAGCTACCGGCGGAGTTTATCACGCTGATCTATCACTACGCCCAGACGCCGAAGCAGGACATGATTGACCAGCTCAAGATTTTCATGGAAGAGGTCAAACCGGCCCTCGACGAGCTAACTGACTATCCGGATATCGACCAAGCTGCCGAATAGTCCTGGTGCAAAGATTTAAGGCGGGCGGTGACCCAGCGTCACTGCCCGTTTTTTTATGGCTCATCGGCTGGCTGCTACACTAGTATCGCCGCTCGTAATCAACAGGTCGTTGCGATGCTCCATTCTACCTACGCTACGAACGGCATGGTCGTGGCCCCGCACCATCTCGCTGCTGAGGCCGGTCTCGACGTTCTGCGCGACGGCGGCAATGCCATTGAGGCGATGGTTGCCGCGGCTGCTGCTATTGCTGTCGTTTACCCGCATATGAACGCGATAGGTGGCGACGGCTTCTGGATCGTCGCGCCGCCCGATGGCGAACCCCTCGCCATCGACGCCTGCGGCGCTGCGGCGCAAGCGGCGACCGTCGATTTCTACCGGGGTAACAGCCACGACAGCATTCCAGCGCGCGGACCCCACGCGGCGTTGACTGCAGCTGGGACGATTTCCGGCTGGCAGGCAGCGCTTGAAATCTCGGCTCAGCGGAGCGGTAAGCTGCCGTTGGCGCGTTTAGTATCGGCGGCCATCGGCTACGCCCGCGATGGTGTGGCGGTAACCGAAGGGCAGCGACGTAATACGCTGGAAAAATTGAACGAGATGGACGGTGTACCGGGTTTCGCCGACAAGTTTCTCGACGATGGCCCCAATGGTAAAGCAGTCCCCGAGGTCGGAGATTTGTTCTGCCAGCCGCAGTTGGCGGCGACCCTGGAACGCCTGGCCGGAGCCGGCCTCGACGATTTCTACCGCGGCGATATCGCCAAAGCGATCGGCGACGACCTTGCCGCCATCGGCAGCCCGGTGGTGCGCGGCGATCTGGAGAGCCACAGCGCCAGTGTTAAAGCGCCACTGTCACTCAAGATCGGCGCTGGCACCCTCTATAACATGCCACCGCCGACCCAGGGCCTGGCCTCGCTCTTAATCCTCGGCGCTTTCGACCGGCTCGATTGCGGCGAAGCCGACGGTTTCGACTTCGTCCATCTGCTGGTCGAGGCGTCGAAGCAGGCGTTCGGCGTGCGCGACGAGCACATCACTGACCCGGCCTATATGAATACCAACCCGGCGACCTTTTTGCGCGACCCGGTGATTGCCTCCCTAGCTGCTGCCGTCGATCCGGCACAAGCCCGGCAATGGCAACGCGGCGGCGAGAAGGGAGACACTGTGTGGCTCGGCGCCATCGATGCCGACGGTATGGCGGTGAGCTTTATTCAGAGCGTCTACTGGGAGTTCGGTTCCGGTGTTGTTTTGCCGCAAACTGGCATTACCTGGCAAAACCGCGGCACCAGCTTCTCATTGGACGCTGGCGCGCTGAACGAATTGAAACCGGGCCGCAAACCGTTTCACACCCTTAATCCGGCAATGGCACGCCTGAACGACGGCCGGGTAATGTCCTATGGCACCATGGGCGGTGAGGGCCAACCGCAGACCCAGGCGGCGGTGTTTGCCCGCCATGTGCGCTTCGGCCAGGGTCTGCAGGCGGCGATCACCGCACCGCGCTGGCTACTCGGCCGCACCTGGGGCGACGACAGCAGCAATCTGAAAATCGAATCACATTTTGGCGATGAGGTAATTGATGCCCTGCGTGTCGCCGGCCACGACGTGGTTGTGACCGAACCTTTCAGCGATCTGATGGGCCACGCCGGCGCCCTGGTGCGAGGTCCCAGCGGGATCATCGAAGCCGGCTTCGATCCGCGTAGCGATGGACGCGCGGCGGGGTTTTGATCCAGCTGGGGTCAATCAATGTCAAAGACTGTTATAAATGTAGGTAAGACCCGTTCAAATGCGGGTGCTGGGAGGAAACGATGACGTTCGAACTCTACCACACGCGGCATTCAACTTGTAGCCAGAAGGTACGTCTGACACTGGCCGAGAAGGGCTGCCCGGAGCGCGGCCAAGACTGGGTTGAGCACGAGGTTAACCTCGGTAAGTTCGAGCACCTGACACCGGAATATCTAGCGTTGAACCCCAACGGGGTTGTGCCGACCTTTCTGCATGACAGCGAAGTGGTCCTCGAATCCTCGGCGATTGTCGAATATCTCGACGATATAATTCCCGAACCGGCGCTGTCGCCATCCGATGCATTGGGCAAAGCACGTCTGCGCGCATGGATGCGCTATATCGAGGAGGTACCGACCGTTGCCGTGCGGGTGCCATCCTTTGCCAACTTGTTTGCGCCGATGCGCTTTGCCAAGCTGAAGGACGAACAATTCCTCACCCATGCCGACCGCCTGCCATTACGTAAGGAATTCTACCAGCGCATGACTAAGGATGGCTTCGGCGAGAAGGACGTCGGCAATGCCTGCGAACAAATCCGCCAGACCTGCGAGCGCATGCAGCAGGCCATGGAGGAGACGGGCGGTCCATGGATCATGGGCGAACAGTTTACCCTGGTCGACATCCTGGTGATGCCGGCCATCGACCGCATGGACGATTTAGGTTACGCCGGTCTATGGGCCGATCTGCCGCGCGTCGGCGAATGGTTCGAGCGCTTATGCGCGCGTCCGTCCTACCAGGCGGCCTTCTATCCCGGTTCGCGCGTGTCCGATCGCTACAAGGAATATTTCCGCACCGCCGACGAGTTGAAGATCGAGCGGGGTTACTAAGTCATTAGCAGGATTCGGGTCTGGCTGACGTTCGCGTAGAGATAACCTCAGATCATGATGCGGTTCGCGCTGTCGTTGAAGCTGCCTTCGGGCAATCGATGGAAGCTGACCTCGTTGATGCATTGTGGTGCGACGACGGCGTGGAATTTTCGCCAAGCGGTGCTGTTGCGATGGCGTGGCGCATATCAGGAGAAAACTGGCCTTGAGAGGAATTTTTCTAAGTATGCTCGCCATCGGCGTTGGTTTCTTCGTCCTGATGATGGTGTGGACCGTGCTCAATAAGGGCGCAAAAGCCCGCCGGGCAACGCTAAAGGACGGCGAGATAGATCGCGTCGCCGCAGAACTTATCGAAAAACATGGTGGCGGTGCTGCTGGCGAGGCTGCCAGACTGGGTGCGGAACGCTTGGCCCTGGGCGACTTCGAGGGCGAGGCTGTGTGGAAACTGGTTGCCAAGGCAGTCGCAAAATTACAGTCCGGTTAAGGACCGGTTGAAGCAGCATAATAATACGGATTAGGTACGGTAATCTCAGGCAGTGACGATACGGCTCCTGGCCGCGACGGTGTTACCCGAAGAGTTGCACGGGCGACGAGATGTCGGCGTGGAAATCCTCCAGCGCGTTGGCCTCCCAGATCGAGAAATTCGCCCGCTTACCGACAATGCGTCACACCTTGTGCAGTCTGCCGGCCTGCACCAGCTATATTCCCCGGACGGTTTCCGCTTCGCCCAGCTCCTGCACCCACGCCGGGTCCATCTCGCCCGGTAGTTCGACTTTGATCCGCACCTTGAACAGCACTGCTCTCCCCCCCTGATTCGATTTACGGGTAGACGCCGAGCAGGTGTCCCCACAGATATTGCAACGGTAGGATAACGATTAGTGCGATGATAAAATAGACCGCCAGCACCCGCACACCGGCGAGCATGGGTACGCCGCCGATTGCCATGGTGATCGCCACCGGCGGTGCTTGGTGGGGAAGGGGAAACACCATAAAGCTCGGCACTTCAGCCAGCAGCACCGAGCGCAGCGGCCAGTTGACCGCTTGGGCGATGGCGTCGACGAAAGCAGTCATGATCGGCGCCGCGACGGGCGCGGTTGCAATCAGGTTGATAGCGCCGCCGATGACAAAGATCTGGAAGAAGGCGACAATACCGCTGTCGGCGGTGAGCGGCACGTTGGCCAGTAGCAATTCGCCGATGGCAGCACCGAGGCCGGCATTCTTGACGATGGCGCTCATGCCGATGATACCAGTGACGTAGAGCCACGGTCCGTAACTCACATCGTCGGTCAACACCTTCGACGGCAGTGCGCCAATTCGAGGCATGATGCACACCAGTGCCGCTACCAGCGCTACCCACGCCGGCGAGACGCCGTGCAGGGAATCGGTCATCCACAGCGCCAGAGCGATCAACAATATGATCATCAGGCGACGCTCGTCGGCCGACCAGTCGGTGGGCACATCTGCGGCGCTGCCGGTCTGCGGTTTGGTGCCGAACATCAGCGTGATCAAGGCGGCCTGTATGAGCGCGCCGAGGGCGCCGAGGATGGGGAAATTCAACAGCGTCTAGTCGAAATAGGTAAATTCGATGCCGTGGACACTTTCTGACGCGCCGGCGAACGCCATGCTGACCACGGTTGACGGCAGGATACCAAAGGCTGGGACAGTCGAACCCATACCGGCAGCTATGATCAAGCCGAAGCGCGCATTTGTGTTTGCCGCGAAGCCAAGTCGGCTGGCCAGTGCCATCGCCAGTGGCGCCATCAGAACGGCGCGTCCCGACCCCGACGGCATGAGGAACGCCAACGCCATGCCGGCGGCGGAGATGCCGAACGCCATGGCAAAATAATGCGCTGGCAGGTGGGTTATTAGAGTCTGCACGATACGGGCCGCTAGGCCCGAGCGCTGCACAGCAATGGTGATGACCAGGCCGCCAAACACCAGCCAGGTGGCGCTGGCGTGGAATCCGGCGAAGACCACGTTAGCTGGCGCGATGTTCAGCACCACGGCGATCAGAAACATGATCAGTGTGGTAATGTGAATAGCGATGACGCCGGTTGCCCACAGCGCCACGGCGAACAGCACCAGGCCTGTGGCCTGCCACACCAGGGTATCGCTGGTCCACAACGGTGCGGCGAGCAGAGGAACACTCACCAGCGTGGTGATCACGGCGATGGCCTGAGAAACGCTGAAGGGTTGTGCGACGGTTTCCGTCATGGGGAATGGACCTGGAAAATCTGAACGTGGTTTGGCGGAATACCGGGCGGGGGATTGCGTAACAATGGGGCTATAGCATAGGGCGCGGTCCCCTGGCTGTGAAAACGCTGCATAGCAGCGCGTGATTCTGGTCAATGCGGGCGCGGATTTGCGGGTAGGGGGCTGGGTGGTAGTGAACGAAAAAGAATAAAACGGTGGAGGAATAAAACAATGGTGGCCCAGGGTAACGAACCGGTTCATTACGAGCGCGACGGCGACGTCGCTGTCTTAACGCTGGACAATCCGCCGGTGAACGCGCTGGCGAAGGAAGTGCGCGTGGCACTGGCTCGCCATCTGGAGACGGCGGTAAATGATGACGGGGTCACGGCGGTCGTTATCTGCGGTGCCGGGCGCAATTTGTGCGGCGGCGCCGATATCCGCGAATTCAACACGCCTGCTCGCGACGTCAAGCCCATGAGCCGCGATCTCATGAACCTGATCGAGGATTGCGCCAAGCCGGTAGTGGCGGCAATCCACGGGCCGACCCTGGGCGGTGGGCTGGAGCTGTCGTTGGGCTGCCACTACCGCGTCGCCGATGCGAACGCCCGGATTGGCTTGCCCGAGGTGCAGCGCGGCGTCATCCCCGGTGCTGGTGGTACCCAACGTCTGCCGCGCTTGATCGGCCTCAAATCGGCGCTCGATATCATCACCACCGGCATTCCGGTTGACGGCAACAGGGCCAAGGAACTAGGCATCGTTGACGACGTGGCGTCTGGCGATGTTCGCACCGGCGCTATTGCGTTTGCCCGCCAAGTGGTCGCCGAAAATTGCGGGCCGCGGCGCATTAGCGCCATGACGGTAACCGGCGATCCGACGGAAAACAAAAAGCTGATCGATGACTACCGGGCCAAACTGCAGAAAACTGCGCGTGGCCTGCTGGCGCCGTTTCACTGCCTGGAAAGCGTCGCCAACGCGGTGTCCCTGCCGTTCGACCAGGGCTGGAAGCATGAGGCCGAAATCAGCCGTATCGCGATGGCGTCCAACGAATCCCGTTCGCTAGTGCATGCCTTCTTCGCCGAACGCCAAGTGACCAAGATCCCCGATATCCCCGCCGATATTGCGCTCCGGCCCATAAACAAGGCGGCGATCATCGGTGCCGGCACCATGGGAGGTGGCATCGCCATGTCGTTCGCCAATGCCGGTATGCCGGTGACTGTGATCGAGGTGAGCCAGGATAATCTTGGCAAGGGTCTGGCCCGCATCAAGGATAATTACGACGCCACGCGCAAGCGCGGCCGCATTGGCGACGAGGAGATGGTGGCGCGTCTGGGCCGCATCACGCCGTCCACCGATTACGCGGACATGGCCGACGCTGACATCGTCATCGAAGCGGTGTTCGAGGAAATGGATGTCAAGAAGGCGGTGTTTGCCGAGATCGATCGACTGGCGCGGCCCGACGCCATTCTGGCGACCAACACCTCGACACTCGATGTCGATAGGATCGCCGAATCCACGAACCGCCCAGAAAGCGTGCTCGGCACCCATTTCTTTAGCCCGGCCAACGTGATGACCCTACTTGAGGTGGTGCGTGCCGAGAAGACCGATAAGGACATCGTCGCCTCGGTGATGGCGATGGCCAAGGTGATCAACAAGGTCGGCGTGGTGGTCGGCGTGTGCGATGGCTTCGTCGGCAACCGCATGCTGGCGCCTTATTTTCGCCAGGGCGATTTCCTCGTCGAGGAAGGTGCGTTACCCCAGGACGTCGACCGGGTGATCGAGCAGTTCGGCTTCCGCATGGGGCCGTTCCGCGTTTCCGATCTCGCCGGTCTCGATATCAGCTGGGCGATCGAGAAGCGCCGCGCCGAAATGCGGCTGGCCGACGAACGGTTTTCGCCGCTGCTTGACAGCATCTGCCAGTTGGGCCGCTTCGGCCAGAAAACTGGAGTCGGTTGGTACCGCTACGAGGACGGCCGCACGGCGCTACCCGATCCGGTGGTCGAGGAGATTATCGCCGCCCGTTCGCGCGAGATGGACCTTAATCGCCGGCCCATCGACGACGACGAAATTCTGCAGCGTTGCATGTATTCGATGATCAACGAGGGCGCCAAGATCCTCGAAGAGGGGTTGGCCATTCGCGCATCGGACATCGATGTTATCTGGTTGCACGGCTACGGTTTTCCGCGCCACCGCGGCGGGCCGATGTTCTACGGTGATACCATCGGCCTGCGCTTGGTCTGTGACACCCTCGACCGCTTCCATCGCGAATGGGGCGATAAGTGGGAACCTTCCACCCTGCTGCGCCAGCTCGTCGATGCTGGCTCCAGCTTTGCCGAGTGGGATAAGGGGCAGGTGGGGTGAGGCTGGCGAATTAACCCTCTCTCTCGGGGAGAAGGTTTGCTCAAACAACAACCGTGGCGCCGCCGTCGACGACGAGGGTCTGGCCGGTGGTCCAGCGGCCGGCGTCGGACGCCAAATAGACTGCCGCGCCGGCGATATCTTCAGGCTCGCCGAGGCGGCGTAGCGGCGTCGCGGCGATGCGCGGCTCGGCATAGGCCGGGTCTTTCCACAGGGCACGGGCAAAATCGGTCTTCACCAGGCCGGGTGCGATGCAGTTGACGCGGATATTGTCGGGGCCGAGCTCAATCGCCAGATTGCGCGCTAGCTGGATGTCGGCGGCCTTGGTGATGCCGTAGGTGCCGATGACACCAGAGCCGCGCAGGCCGCCGATCGACGAGGTGAAGATAATCGCGCCGTCCTGGCGCGCGCGCATCTCGCCGGCGACCATCTGCGCCAACCACAGGTTAGACTGGATGTTGGTCGCCATCATCTTGGCGAACACATCGTCGGGGATCTCGGTCGATGGGCCATAGTGCGGGTTGATGGCGGCGTTACCGACGGCGATGTCGATCTGCCCCCACGCTTGGCGAGTTTGGTCGACCAGATTTTGCAGCTCTGCGTTGCGGCCGACATTGCACGGAATACCGAGCACCTCGCGGCCGCCCTCGGCCAGCTCGCGCGCTGCGTCGGCCACCCGCTCCTTGTCGCGGCTGGAGACTACTACCTTGGCGCCGTGATCGGCGAAGGCGGCGGCAATCGCCCGGCCGATACCTTTTGTCGAACCGGTGACGACGGCGACCTTGCCGGATAAATCGAATAGATGCGACATCATGATTCCCCCTTAGCGGCCAGTTGGCGCTATTCTATACTGGGAAGCCTAAGGAGAGCAGTACGATGGATTTCGAATTATCAGCCCGCACGAAAGAATTGCAGGCCAAGCTCAACGCCTTCATGGACGAATATGTCTATCCTGGCGAGGAGGCTTACGAAGAACAACTCAACGGGCAAGACGACCGCTGGCAATTGCCGCCGATCGTCGAGGAACTGAAGAAAGAGGCGCGGGCGCAGGGGTTGTGGAACCTGTTTCTGCCTGATGCCGAGCACGGCGCGGGCTTGGCCAATCTGGAATACGCGCCCTTATGCGAGATCATGGGACGGGTGCATTGGGCACCTGAGGTGTTCAACTGCTCGGCGCCCGATACCGGCAACATGGAAGTGCTACACATGTACGGCTCACCGGAGCAGCAGAAGCAGTGGCTCGAGCCGCTGTTAGCCGGCGAAATCCGCTCGGCCTTCGCCATGACCGAGCCGGCGGTTGCTTCCTCGGACGCGCGTAACATTGAGTGCTCGATCGTGCGCGACGGCGACGAGTATGTCATCAACGGCACCAAATGGTGGACCTCGGGCATGGGTGACCCGCGCTGTAAGATCATTATCCTCATGGGCAAGACCGATCCCAAGGCGTCGATCTACGAGCAGCAATCGCAAATCCTTGTGGCCAGCGACACGCCAGGGGTCACGGTTAAGCGCATGCTGCCGATCATGGGCTACGACGACGCGCCGCACGGCCATGGCGAGGTGGTGTTCAAGGATGTCCGCGTGCCGGCGGAAAACATAATCCTCGGCGAGGGCCGGGGGTTCGAGGTTGCGCAAGGTCGCCTTGGGCCGGGTCGTATCCACCATTGCATGCGGGTTATCGGCGTTGCCGAGCGGGCGCTGGAACTAATGTGCCGGCGCGCCGCTGAGCGCGAGACCTGGGGTCGTCTGCTCGCCGACCGCAGTATTACTCAGGAGCGTATCGCCCAGTCGCGCATTGAAATTGACATGTGCCGCCTGCTGGTGATGAAGGCAGCGTGGAAGATGGACACCGTCGGCAACAAGGAAGCGCGCCAGGAGATCGGGATGATCAAGGTGGCGGCGCCGAACATGGCGCTCGATGTTATTGACCGGGCGCTGCAACTGCATGGCGGTGGCGGCATGTCGGACGATTTCCCCATCGCCTATATGGCCGCCCATACCCGCGCCATGCGGCTGTTCGACGGTCCCGACGAGGTGCACCGCCAGCAGATCGCGCGGTTAGAACTGAAGCGGCAGATCGGCTGGCCGAAGACCCAGAAGGCGGCGCAATAGGGGAGCTTACGATGTTCTGGCGTATGCTGGCGACCATCCTGATCCTGCCGGGAACGGCACTGGTGTTCGTGCCGGGATTGATCCTCTGGGCGTTGGCAGATTCTGAAACTGGCTTGACGACTGCCGGCTTAAATGGATTCGATTTCTGGAACGGGCTGGCCGTGGGCCTAATCGGTCTTGGCCTGGCGCTGTGGACGGTGCGGCTGTTCGTGCGCCAGGGTGAAGGCACGCCAGCGCCGTGGGACCCACCGCAGAAGCTGGTGGTTGCCGGGCCGTACCGCCATGTACGCAACCCCATGATCACTTCGGTGCTGCTGATTCTGGCCGGCGAGGCGCTGATCTTCCAGTCGTCGCTTATCGCCGCCTGGCTAATCCTGTTCTTCGCCGTCAACGGCGTCTATTTTCCGATGTCGGAGGAAAAGGGGCTGGAAAAGCGCTTCGGCGACGATTATCGCCGCTACAAGCAGAACGTGCCGCGCTGGCTACCCCGCCTGACCCCGTGGATCGAAGGAGAGAACCAATGATCGCTGTCATCTTCGAGGTGTGGCCGCAAGACGGCCGCCTCGACGAATATCTCGATATCGCCCACGGTTTGCGCGCCGAGCTGGAACAGGTCGACGGGTTTATTTCCATCGAGCGCTTCACCAGCATGTACGAGGAAGGTAAGCTGCTGTCGCTGTCGTTCTGGCGCGACGAAGACGCCGTCAAGGCCTGGCGCGAACAGGCTAACCATCGCGCCGCCCAGGCTAGGGGCCGCAGTGAGCTATTCGACGATTACCGCCTGCGCATCGCCAACGTGCTGCGCGATTACGGCCCAAGCGAGCGCGACCAGGCGCCAAAATAACCCTCTTCCTTCGGGAGAGAAGTTATCCCAACCTAAATCCTCCCCCATCAAGGGGGTGTGGGACAAACCGTCGTACCAGTGGCACGACGCAAATCGGGCAACCGAATTTCTTCGGCTGGCTTTTGCCACGCCACCGGCGTGACTAAAGCTAACCTCAGCCCCTTTTGCGGGGGAGGATTTAGGTGAGAGGTCAGTTGGTGGGATTTTTCACCAACGCCCACGCATTGCACGCCAACTGGCGGGCGAGGTCGCCGCGTTGTAAGGCCTCGGGCGAGGCGGCGTTACCCTTGAGGCCGCGATAGTAAACGCCCTGGATGATGGCGGCCAGCCGGAACAGCGACAGCACCAGATAAAAAGTCCAGTTGTCGATCTTGCCGCGCCCGGTGCGCTCGCAATAGCTCACGACATAGTCGGCCTCGGTGGGGATGCCCGGGGTCGACGGGTCGAGGCCGCGCATATCGCCAAACGATTCTTCCGGCCAGTGGTAGGGCAGGCAGTTATAGGCGAGGTCGGACAGCGGGTGCCCCAGGGTCGACAGCTCCCAGTCGAGCATGGCGATCACCTGAGGCTCGACCGGGTGGACGATCATGTTCTCCAGTCGAAAATCGCCGTGGACGACGGTGGTTTCGCTATCGTCGGGCATGTTCGCCGGCAACCATGCCATCAGATTGTCCATCTCGGCCAGCTCGTCGGTCTTGCTGGCCTCGTACTGCTGTGACCAGCGGCGCACCTGGCGGCCCATATAGCCGCCGAGGCGGCCGTAGTCGCCGAGGCCTGCGGCATCGAAATCGACCTGGTGCAGGGCGGCCAGGGTCTCGCCCATGGAATCGTACACCGCGGTGCGGTCATCCGGCGAGAGATCGGGCAGCGAAGGATCGTGGAACACCCGGCCGGAAGCGTGCTCCATCAAAAAGAACTCGGTGCCAACCACCGATGTGTCGTCGCACAGGCCCAACGTGCGCACCACCGGCACTGGTGTATCGGCCAGCGCCGTGGTGATGCGGTGTTCGCGGTCGACCGCATGCGCCGACGGTAGTAACTCGCCTGGCGGCTTCTTGCGCAACACATATCGCGTATCGCTGGCGTCGGTGATGAGAAAGGTCGGGTTCGACATGCCGCCCTGGAACTGGGCGATATCGATAGGGCCAAGAAAGCCGCAGACATTGGCTTCCAGCCAGGTCACCAGCGGCGCGGTATCGAACCGGTGCTGTTTGAGCACCGGCACCACCTGATCGGTGCGGGAGAAGGTGCGTTTGGCCGTGCTCATGTAGCTTTTGCCTATGGATAGATCAGACGAACGGTCTGGGCGACCACCGCGGGCTTATCGCTGCCCTCCAATTCCAGCACCCCGTCGAGCACCACGCGAACGCCATCGTCCTTGGCTTTTTCCGCGCTAGTAATGGATTGGCGCAGGCGCACCCGCGAGCCGACGGGCACCATCGAGGTGAAGCGCAGCCGCTCAAGGCCGTAATTCAAGGTGTAACTGTTCCGTTCGACGTTGAAAAACTCGTCGCTGAGGGCCGGAAATAGCGACAGCAGCAAGAACCCATGGGCGATGGTCTTGCCGCTGGGCGCTTCTTTTGCTGCCCGTTCGGGTTTGACATGTATCCATTGGTGGTCGCCGGTGGCGTCGGCAAAGGCGTCAATCTTGGCCTGGTCGATGTCGACCCAGCCGCTGACACCAACTTCGTCGCCGACATGGTCGAGCAGATCGTTGGGATGGGCAAATAGCATGAAACTCCCGCTCCGTTTGACGGCGTTCTCCGACGCCTGCATCATGGCAGTCTAATACAGGTGACGGTTGTTCACACCCCAATCGAAACGGTTCGCCAAGAAGGGAGCACGAGAAATGTCAGATGTCGTTAGTTATGAAGTGCGCGGCCGCATCGCCGTGGTGACGGTCGACAACCCACCGGTGAATGCACTCAGCCACGCGGTGCGGATGGGTTTGGTCGAACAGTTCGATCGGGCGGTGGGCGACGATGGGGCCGAGGCCATCGTTTTGATCGGCGCCGGGCGCACTTTTCCTGCTGGTGCCGACATTCGCGAATTCGATCAGCCGTTACGCGACCCCCATCTGATGGTGATCGTCGATCATTTTGACACCATAGAAAAACCTGTTGTTGCCGCCATTCACGGCACTGCTCTAGGCGGCGGGCTCGAGCTCATGCTGGGTTGCCATTTTCGTGTCGCCGCGCCAACCGCGCGAGTCGGCACGCCGGAGGTCAAGTTGGGTATTTTTCCTGGCGCTGCCGGCACGCAGCGTCTACCGCGGGTAGCGGGTCTCGATCATGCGCTCGAGCTAATCGTCATGGGCGAACCCATTGGCGCGGCCAAGGCGTTCGACTATGGCATCGTTGACGAAATCGTTGATAGCGATCTGCTCGGTGGCGCCATCGTCTTCGCCGAAAAGGTTTTGGACAACGGTACGCCGCGGCGTATTTCCAGCGAGCCGAAGGAAGGTATTGGCTCACCCGATCAGTTCGCCGAGGTAATCCAAAAATACCGCGATCTCGCCAACCGGCGCATGCGTGGCCAGGAATCGCCGCATGAAGCGATTGGCAGTGTGATCGACGGGCTGGAAATGCCCTACGAGCGGGCTGTCGCCGCCGACCGTGAGCGCTTCCCGCGCTGCAAGGACAGCGACCAGTCGAAGGCGCTACGCTATGCCTTTTTCGCCGAACGCGAGGCGGCGAAAATTCCCAGCATTGGCAAGGAAATCCAGCCGCGCCCGGTTGAAACTGGCGCGGTAATTGGCGCCGGCACCATGGGCGGCGGTATCATCATGTGTTTTGCCAACGCCGGCATTCCGGTCACTGCGGTCGAGACCGAGCAGATGGCGCTTGACCGTGGCATGGGGATGATTGAAAAAAATTACCAGGGCATGGTCGACCGCGGCCGTATCGACCCAGCCGAAATGACGCGCCGCCTCGGCCTGATTTCGACCAGTCTCGATTATGGCTCTGCGGGTGAGGCGGACCTTATCATTGAAGCGGCATTCGAAGATTTGGACCTGAAGAAGAAAATCTTCGCACAACTGGACGGTGTCGCCAAACCGGGCACGATTCTCGCTACCAACACTTCGTATATGGACATCAATCAGATCGCTGCCGCAACCGACCGGCCCGAGGATGTCATCGGGTTACACTTTTTCGTGCCCGCGAATGTGATGAAAATGCTTGAAGTTGTGCGCACCAACACGTCGTCGCCGGAAGCCATCGCGACCGGCATGCGCGTGGCGCGCAGATTCGGCAAAGTAGGTGGTCTGGCTGGCGTCAGCCATGGCTTCGTCGCCAACCGCAGCCGCGCGCCGCTGGTGCGCGAGGCCATCTTCTTGGTCGAAGAGGGAGCCAGTCCTGCTCAGGTAGACCAGGTATTGCGCGAATTCGGTATGCCCATGGGTGTACTGGCGGTCAGCGACCTGTCGGGCATCGACGTGAGCTGGCGCATGCGCCAATCGTTGGCCCATCTACGCGACCCGGAGGAGCGTTACGTCCACCTCGCCGATCAGCTGTGCGAGCTGGGTCGCTTCGGCCGCAAGACCGGCAAGGGTTGGTTCAGCTATGGCGACGGCGGTAGCCTGCCGGTGTCCGATCCCGAGGTTGATAAAATTGCTGCCGTAGTCGCCGCTAAACAGGGTATCGAGCGGCGCCAGATCGACGACACGGAAATCCTCGACCGTTGTCTTTATGCGGCGGTCAACGAGGGCGTCAAGATCGTCGAGGAGGGTGTGGCGCTGCGCGCCAGCGACATAGACATCATGTGGCAGTACGGCTTTGGCTTCCCGCGCTGGCGTGGCGGCATCATGTACCATGCCGACCGGGTCGGTCTGCCCGAAGTGCTGGCGAGGGTCGAGGAATTCCACGAAGCCCACGGCAAGCTATGGGAACCGTCAGCGTTGCTGCGCGAACTCGCTGCTTCGGGCGGTTCGTTTACCGGCGCATAATCTCTTAGCGTGCCGGGCTGACGAAACCCAATGCCGGCATCCGCTTAACCGTATAACTGCGCTGCTCGAGTAACCGCAGTATGCCGGCCTCGTCGGGCAGATATAGAGCACCAACCGCGATGGGCCGTCCAGAGAGATCATGCATTGGCCAGCCGCCACCATCGTTGTCGGGGTTTGAATAATTTCTAGCGAAATGCTGTCGAGCGGACTAACGACCCTGGTCATGTCCTGAACGATCGTCTCCACCCGCTCGTCGCTCACATGAATCGTGCCGAAGACGCAGCTTTGGGGCGCGGGTGGGCTCTCGATCCACCGTAGCAGCCCATTCGTATAGGCGCGCGTTTCGGCGCCTGAAGCTGGTATCACCCACTAGAAAACGAGCACCAGGAATACGAAGGAAAGTCGCCGCACCGTGTGCCTTTTAGAATAGTTGGTTTAACTCGTAACGATTGGTTGCACCGTCATCCTATGATCGTGCCATAGCATTTCAAGAAGCTTAATGGGACTATAAGCCATATCCAGTTTTCCGCCCTCCTCCTGGGAGAGGGAATATAGGGGTGTTTTCATGGTGAAAGTTGTCCGCTGTTACGAATATGGCGGTCCCGAGGTTCTGCAGGTCGACGAGGTGGCGCTGCGCGCCCCGGGACCTGGCGAAATCAGGGTGCGGCTGAGCGCCTGCGCGGTCAATTTTCCCGACCTTTTGTCGTGTGAGGGTAAATACCAGGACAAGCCGGGTTTTCCCTTCAGTCCGGGCATGGAGGCCGTCGGTGAGATTGTCGATTGTGGTGCAGGCGTCACTGAGTTTCAGACAGGTGACCGGGTGATGCTGTGGTGCGGGCCCTACTATGACGGCTACGCCGAGGAAGTGACGTTACCGGCCGAGCGCGCCTATGCCGCGTCGGCGGCAATGAGCGATGTCGAAGCGGCCGGGTTTATGCTGGTTTATGGCACCGCCTGGCACGGGTTGGTCGATTGCGGAAACCTGAAGGCGGGCGAGACCGTCGCCATTCAAGGTGCCTCGGGTGGCGTCGGTATTGCCGCGGTGCAACTGGCCAAGGCGCTGGGCGCGACCGTGATCGCTAGCGCCGGCAGCGACGAAAAGCTAGATATTGTCACCGCGCAAGGTGCCGACCATGTGATCAACTATAACTACGAAGACATCCGCCGGCGCCTGAAGGAGCTAACGGCGGATGATGGGCTCGACGTTGCCTTCGATACGGTCGGCGGCGACGCCTTCCGCGCTTCGCTCAGCGCCATCGCGCCGGAGGGCCGTATTCTGATCGCCGGCTTCACCAGCGGCGATTATGCGAAGGCGCCAATCAACATCATTCTGGTCA
>CAZHBA010000057.1:0-69876 GCA_964530225.1 uncultured Rhodospirillaceae bacterium
GACCCTGACCGACAAGGAATTCCAGATCATGCGCGACGCCTCGATTGCGTGCCTGCGCGAGATCGGCGTCGATACCGGCGGCTCAAACGTTCAATTCGCGGTAAATCCAAATACCGGGCGCATGGTCGTCATCGAGATGAACCCGCGGGTCAGCCGCTCGTCGGCGCTGGCCTCGAAGGCGACCGGGTTTCCCATCGCCAAGGTAGCGGCGAAGCTGGCTGTCGGCTATACCCTCGACGAATTGGACAACGACATTACCGGCGTCACGCCAGTCAGTTTCGAACCGACGATCGACTATGTCGTCACCAAAATTCCGCGCTTCACCTTCGAAAAGTTTCCCGGCACCGAGCCGTTGCTTACCACGTCGATGAAGTCGGTCGGCGAAGCCATGTCGGTCGGCCGCACCTTTGGCGAAAGCCTACAGAAGGCGCTACGGTCCATGGAGACCGGCCTCACCGGCCTCAACGAGGTGAAAATTTCCGGCACCCAGCCGAGCGGCCCAGAAGAACCTTACGATTCCAACACCGTGCGCGCCGCGCTGGGTCGTCCCACTCCGGACCGCCTGCTGATCATCGCCCAGGCGCTACGGCTCGGTGTCCCGCGCGATGAAGTCCAGCGATTCACCCACTACGATCCCTGGTTCTTGGAGCAGATCGCCGGCATCGTCGAGACAGAAACCAAAATCCGTACCAATGGACTGCCGGACGACTACGACGGTCTGCTAGCATTAAAGCAAATGGGTTTCTCCGACGCCCGCCTTAGCGAGCTTAGCGGACAGACCGAAGCCGAAGTGGCGGGCCTGAGAAACACTCTATCATTAGCGCCGACATTCAAACGCATCGACACCTGCGCCGCCGAATTTCCCAGCCAAACGCCCTACATGTATTCGGCCTATGAGGGTTGCGCCGACCAACCCGGCGAGTGCGAATCGCGGCCCAGCGAACGTGATAAGATCATCATTCTCGGCGGTGGGCCCAACCGTATCGGCCAAGGCATTGAGTTCGACTATTGCTGCGTCCATGCCGTGTTTGCGCTGACCGAGGCGGGCTACGAAACCATTATGGTTAACTGCAACCCGGAGACGGTATCGACCGATTACGACACCTCGGACCGGCTTTATTTCGAGCCTTTAACCGCAGAAGACGTGATCGAAATATGCCGTGTGGAACAGCAGGCCGGTACCCTGAAAGGCGTAATCGTGCAATTTGGCGGACAGACCCCGCTCAAGCTGGCGCGCGCGCTGGAAGCCGCCGAAATTCCCATCCTCGGTACCTCGCCCGATGCAATCGACCTGGCCGAAGACCGCAAACGGTTCCAGGAAATGCTGCATGAGTTGAAATTGCGGCAGCCGGAAAACGGTCTCGCCACCAGCGCCGAAGAAGCGCTCGCGGTGGCGGAAACTCTGTCGTTTCCTCTGCTCATTCGGCCGTCCTATGTACTTGGCGGCCGAGCCATGGAAATCGTCCACGATATGGACGGTGTGGTTCGCTACATCACCGAAGCCGTGAAGGTTTCCGGCGATAGCCCCGTATTGCTCGACAGCTTCCTGCAGGATGCCATCGAAGTCGATGTCGACGCGCTACGCGACACCAGTAACGACATCTACGTTGCCGGCATCATGGAGCATATCGAGGAAGCGGGCATCCATAGCGGCGATAGCGCCTGTTCGCTACCGCCGTTCTCGTTGTCCAAACAGGTTCTTGAAGAAATCAACCGGCAGGCGGCGGCGTTGGCGCAGGCGCTAAACGTCGTCGGCCTGATGAACGTGCAATTCGCCGTCAAAGACGACGAGGTCTACATCATCGAGGTCAACCCGCGCGCCAGCCGCACAGTGCCGTTCGTCGCCAAGGCGACCGGGGTGCCAATCGCCAAGGTCGCAGCCCGGCTCATGGCCGGCGAACTGCTCGGCAACTTCAAGCTTGGCAAGAAAATATCCGCAGCGCCACCCGAGCATGCTCACGTCGCGGTTAAGGAAGCAGTGTTTCCGTTTGCCCGGTTCCCCGGCGTCGATACGATTTTGGGGCCGGAGATGAAATCGACCGGCGAGGTTATGGGTATCGATAACGATTTTGGCCATGCCTTCGCTAAGTCTCAGATCGGCGGTGGCACCAAGGTTCCACTCTTGGGTCGCGCATTTATTTCAGTGCGGGAGCGTGACAAAGCCAACATAATCGACCTTGCCCGGCGCTTGTCGGAGCTCGGTTTCGAGATCGTCGCCACCCGCGGCACGGCGCGCGCACTCAAGGACCAGGGGGTTCCGGTCAAAACTATTAACAAGGTGCTAGAGGGCCGGCCCCACGTCGTCGACGCCATGGCCAACGATGAGATCGATTTAGTGTTCAATACGACTGAAGGGGTGCAGTCGATCGCCGACAGCTACAGCCTGCGGCGGACCGCTCTGACCCAGGCAATTCCCTATTATACAACCGTAGCAGGCGCCCGGGCGGCCCTGATGGCGATTGAGGCGATGAGCGACGGTGGTCTTGAAGTCGCGCCGCTACAGTCTTATTTTAGCACGTCATTTTAACAATCTTGTGGCATGATGTGGCCTATACAGCATAGCTGCATGCATTATTATGCGTGCAATCGTAGATGCTTCCGCTCGAGTTTAGACTAACTTTTAAACACTTATCAGTATCATGGAAAAAACTCCAATGACCGCCGAGGGTCATGCGACCCTTCAGGACGAACTCCGCAATTTAAAAACCGTGGAGCGTCCCGCCGTTATCAAAGCCATCGCGGCCGCCCGCGAACACGGCGATTTGTCCGAAAACGCCGAATACCATGCGGCACGTGAGCGGCAGGGCTTTATCGAGGGCCGCATCGGCGAGTTGGAGGACGCGACAAAACGCGCCGAAATCATCGATACGTCCAAGTTAAAGGGCAAAACCGTCCGGTTTGGAGCCAAGGTGAAGCTTGCCGACGAAGATTCCGGTGACGAAATCACCTATCAGCTAGTCGGCGAATTCGAGGCGGATTTAAAGAAAAAGAAAATCTCTATCGCTTCGCCGCTCGGCAAGGCCTTGATCGGCCGTGAGGCCGAAGACAGTGTCGAGGTACAAACGCCAAAAGGCGTACGCTACTACGAAATCGTCTCCGTCCGATTCAAATAGAATAGAATTAGCACCGCCCTGGATTGGACGCCTCTAGGATTTGATGTCGTCCACCGGCACACCCGACTCGTGCTTGGACGTACGAATTACCTGAAATGTCTGCACCGTCGTCACGTGCGCCGCACTGGTCAGCCGGGTCGTTAGCTCGTTCTCGTGCGCCGTGTTGCGCGCGACCATGCGCAATAGAAAATCACCGCCGCCGCGGATCATGTCGCAGCGCCGCACTTCTGGCCATGCGCCGATTTCGGCTTCAAATTGGGACAGCACACCGCCGGCCTGGCTATTGAGGCCGACCAAAGCGTGAAAAGACACTTCGTAACCTAAAAGCTCACCGTCCAAATCAGCATGGTAACCCGTGATGTATCCGGCTTTCTCCAATGCTCGCACCCGCCGCAGGCAGGGCGGTGCAGAAATTCCAGATAAACGAGCCAACTCAACATTGGTCATCCGCCCGTCATCTCGTAAATTTTGCAAGATGCGACGATCGATGGAATCCAATTTGACCCGGCGCTGGGCCAGACTGTCGGTGGGACCGGAAGACATCGCCATGGAAAACATTTCTCCAAAAATCGGTGGACACCGCCGCGCAATAATAGGAATCACCGCGACCGGTCGCCTATATTAACCGTAAATGGGCTGGCGTCCCGATGTTAGCAAATTGAAATAATATTTCAATCGGCGCTGGGGGGGGGCGGCTTTCAACAGTTCGGGTTTTCCGTGGCTAACACATCGACAACTAGCCCCGTCACTTGGGTCGTCACCGACGGCCGGCTTGGTATGATCAACCAATGCCGTGGTCTTGTGGCAGCTTTGGGCGTAACGGCCGAAGAAAAAAAGATCGTACTTTCGGCGCCGTGGTGCTGGCTACCGCCCGCTATAACCCCTGCCTGGCTAAGCGTGCTGTCTGGGTCAGGCGACCAGCTGTCGCCGCCTTGGCCGGAATTGCTTATCGGCACCGGACGTAAATCGGTGACACCGGCGCTGGCCGTCAAACGGGCCAGCGGTGGACATACTTTTTGCGTGCAGGTGCAGAACCCCGATGTGGCCCTGGAAAAGTTTGATTTGGTCATCGCGCCCGACCACGACCAGCTCAGTGGTAGCAACGTTCTGAATACATTGGGCTCACTGCATGGCATTACCGCCACCGTCCTCGACGAAGCCAGAGTGCTCTTCGCCGATACCATTGCCGGGCTACCCCGGCCTCTGATCACCGTGTTACTTGGTGGCCACAATGCGGTCTACCGCATGGATGAGAGCATCGCCGCTCAGCTTGCCGATGATCTGGCGGCACTCGCTAGTGCCAAGGGTTACGGACTTGCCATCACCGCTTCGCCGCGCACACCGAGCAAAACGGTCGACCTAATAAACCAGCGTCTTGCTACTGAACTGGTGAGCTCGAAAGCGGTATTTTGGGACGGCAATGGCGCCAACCCCTATCTGGGTTATTTGGCGCATGCCGACGCAATCATCGTAACTGGCGACTCGGTGAACATGGTCAGCGAAGCGGCGGCTACGGGAAAGCCCGTCCATGTCATCGATTTGCCTGGCGGGTCCGATAAGTTTCGCCGCTTTCATACCGCTATGGCCAAGGCGGGAATTACCCGTCCCTTTAGCGGCGCCATAGAGTACTGGTCCTATACCGCACCCAACGATACGAATCGTGTCGCGACGGAAATCCACCGCTGCATGAGCCAACGCGGCATCTGAGGCATTATGCCCTTTGCAATCCCCCGATCCGGGGTCTAAGACTCCCCATGGCTGCGCTTAATCTAGCCGCAATCGATTCAGCGATGCCGAGCTATGATCCGTTCGAACACGTGATCGTGCCCGGTGTGTTATCGGGCGATGTCTTGTCGGCGATCCACGAAGATTTCCCAAGGATCGATAAACCCGGCAGTCATCCGCTGTCGCAAATTTCCTATGGGCCTCGCTTCAACACGCTGCTCGATGAACTGCGGTCGCATGAGTTCGCCGAACGGGTTGGCGCCAAGCTTGGCATCGATCTAGCTAACCGGCCAACGATGATCACGGTACGCGGCCAGTGCCGGACCACGGACGGCAAGATACACACCGATTCCGTGGGCAAACTGGTGACCGTCCTGATATATCTCAATCCCTCGTGGGAGGTACCAGGCGGGCAGTTGCGCTTGCTGCGCAACTGCCACGATCTGGATGATTATGTGGTCGAGGTACCGCCCGAGGAGGGCACGTTAGTGGCGTTCACCTGCAGCCCCAACGCCTGGCATGGGCATCACCCCTTCGAGGGTCAACGGCGGACAATCCAGCTAAACTGGGTCCACAGCCGAGGTTACAAATTGCGCGAACACGTGCGCCACACCATATCGGCCAGCTTTAAGAAATTATCCGGTTAGGCCGGCGCAGAATTCATCGCCATGGCCCTGAACATCGACACCTTTTCCAACATCAAGGGCGGCTTTCCGTTTTTCAAGGCGATGGACCATCCCGCGGTCGCGCCGAAAGCGCGCACTCTACTCACCCGCCTAGCCGATAACGGACCGCTGGCGATCTATGACCCGACGGGCTTCGCCACGGCATTTTCCGAAATCTATCCGCTGACCGGCCTCGATATCGCCCATGTATATGTGCAGGATTTGTCCGCCCTGGGACAGCAAGTATTCGGCCACACGACCCAGCCGGTTACCGATTTGGCTTCTGACGATGTTACTTCGCTTCTGGTCGTCGCTTTCGATGCCGACAAGATTTTGCGCGACATCGCGCTTCTGGTGCCGCCAGCCACCGAAGTTTTCACCCTCGACGAGTTGCGCCTCGACGAGAGCCGACTGACCAACAAAAAACTTTATCTGGACCCGTTCAACTTTGCGACCAATTTCGCCTGGTTCCGCGACGCGCCAGATGGCCGCGGTGGCCACCTGCACAGCCGCGTGGCAACCGCCAACTATTGGCACCGCTATGGTGCCCGCGATGTGACCCTGTGGCTAACGCTACTCGATGAAACCGGGGAGACGATCGCCGAGTGGGACCAACCGTTACCCGACGCGCCCGCAGGCATCATCATCGACAGCGCCGAGGTACGGGAACGCTTCGGTCTCAGCGACTTTACCGGTCAGCTGTTCTTGCACGCCATCGGCATCGCCGGCCACGATATCGTCAAATATGCGTTGGATACTTTCGGCGACGATCCCAAAGATCTGTCGTGCACCCATGACGCCAACGCCTGGCCGGCCGATTTTTATGCCGGACTGCCGGCACCGAAGGCCGACGAACGCGTGGTGCTATGGATCCAAAATAGCCACCCCTGCCCGATCCCCACCAACGCCATCGGCCTCAACCTCATGGGCGACGATGCGGACGCAGTGTGGCTGGACGAGGAAATTCCACCTTTTGCCACCTACGCGCTTGATGTCGCCCAGCTGCTGCCCGACATTGAGTGGCCGCAGCAGTTGGAAGTGCGCGCCGGCAAGCATTTCGTGCGGCCGCGTTACGAAATCGAGTGCACCTCTAACGGACAAATCAACCGGCGACGAATGGCGCACACCAATGTCGAGCGCACCGACCTAGAGCCCAACCCGCAGATCGCCGAGATCAGCAATTTGATGGGCAAGGGTTTCCTGCTTCCAGCACCAGTCTTGCCGCCGGAACGTTACCGCTCAATTATGTTGCCGACGCCAATGACGCGGACCCAAGAGATCCTGCCGGTCGCCGTCTTGATTTACGACGCAAAGGGCCGCGAGGTCGCCCGCCACAACTTCGGCGAACTCGCCCGCACCGAATGTGCCGCCATCAATGCCGACGAATTGGGTGATGGCCAGCTCAACGATACACTCGACGGCGAGGCCGGCCACATGGAATTGGTCTACGACTTCCCCGCCGCGACGCGCGATGTCGACGGCTGGCTGCATGCGCTGTTCCGCTACGAAGACAAGGCGACCGGCCACGCGGCGGAATCGAGCTTCGGCGCACACATCTTCAATACGGTGCTGACCTGGAAGGACGAACCCCAGTCCTACACCGACAATCCACCGGGCCTGTCGACGCGGCTGTTTCTGCGCACTGCCCCGGGTATGGCCGTACCAGGGTTGGCGACGGATGGCGACGGCGCCAACAGTTTCTGCCAACTCATCTATCCCGCTTCAACGCCGTGGCACGGCGCCTCGCAGACCGATCTTACGCTTCACGCCGGCGATGGCAGCGTGGTGGCAACACAGACGGTGAATATTCCTTGTGGCGGCTCGCTCTACTGGCTCCTCTCGGACATGTTTGACGAAAGCCAGCGCGCCCGCGCTGCCGAAGCTGGCCCAGCCGGCGGCGGTTATGTGATGATCCGCGATACCACCTGCCGGTTATTCGGTTATCATGGCCTGATCGCCGCCGACGGCGCAGCATTCAGCCTGGACCATATGTTCGGATTCTAAGCAGGAATAATAAGGGGAATTCATGGAGGAGAAAGAATCGCGGATCACCACCGCGGAAGGCGAGATGTATGCCTTTTCGGCCTGGCCGGAGGACGACGGACCGCACCCGGTGGTGATCATGTACATGGATGCACCGGGCATCCGCGAAAAACTGCGCAACTTCGCCCACCGCATCGCCGGCCAAGGCTATTACGCGCTGCTACCCGACCTGTATTACCGGCTCGGCGATATCCGCTTCAACCTGGCCAACCGCAACGACAAAATGGACGAGATGATCTTCGCTGCATGGCATAGCCTGAGCAACGCCGGGGTCGCCAGCGACACCAAGGCAATGCTCGAATTTCTCGGCAACGACGCGGAGGCCTCCGACGGTCCCATGGGCTGCGTCGGCTATTGTATGAGTGGCGCCTTCGTCGTCACCGTGGCCGGCACGTTCCCCGACCGGTTCGCAGCTAACGCCTCGCTCTACGGTGTCTGGATCGTCACCGAGCACGACGATTCGCCGCACCGGCTGGCCGATAAAATCGAAGGCGAAATGTATTTTGCCTTCGCCGAGCACGACCAGTGGGTGCCCGACAACGTCATTCCCGATCTTACCGCCACCCTCGACACACATGGGGTTGCCCACGAGATCGAAACCTATCCCGGCACCGAGCACGGCTACGCCTTTCCCGAGCGTGCCACGTACGACGAACCCGCCGCCGAGGCAACGTGGACAAAGATATTTGATCTGTATTCGCGCACGCTAGGATAATTGTGCCTTGCGTGTTACCGGCGCGACTGGGACACTTTTGTGAATTAGGCATTTCCTGGGAGACATTTTCATGGATACTCGTGCCGCGGTCGCGCACGCAGCCGACCAACCGCTCGCCATCGAAACCGTACAGCTCGACGGTCCTAAGGTCGGCGAGGTGCTGATCGAGATCAAGGCCACCGGCATTTGCCATACCGACGAGTTCACGCTCTCGGGCGCCGATCCGGAAGGTCTATTCCCAGCCATTCTGGGCCACGAGGGTGCCGGCGTGGTGGTCGATGTCGGCCCCGGGGTCATCAGCCTCAAACCCGGCGACCATGTGATCCCACTCTACACGCCCGAATGCCGGCAATGCGAATACTGCCTCAGCGGCAAGACTAACTTGTGCCAATCGATCCGCGAGACCCAGGGCCAGGGTGTCATGCTCGATGGCACGTCGCGATTCTCGTTGGGCAGCGATCGGCTGTTCCACTATATGGGTACCTCGACCTTCTCCAACTTCACCGTGCTGCCCGAGATCGCGGCGGCGAAAATCCGCGCGGACGCACCCTTCGACAAGGTCTGCTATATCGGCTGCGGCGTCACCACCGGCCTCGGCGCGGTGATGAACACGGCCAAGGTCCAGCCCGGCGATAATGTGGTGGTGTTCGGGCTCGGCGGCATCGGCCCCAACGTGGTCCAGGGCGCGCGTCTGGTCGGCGCCGATATGATCGTTGGGGTCGACCTCAACCTGGCTCGCCAACCGCTCGCCGAAGCCTTCGGCATGACCCATTTCGTCAACCCCACCGATGTCAAAGGCGATCTGGTGCCCTATCTGGTCGATCTCACTAGGGGTGGTGCCGACCACTCGTTCGAGTGCATCGGCAATGTCGAGGTGATGCGCCAGGCGCTCGAGTGCTGCCACAAGGGTTGGGGTAAGTCGACGATCATCGGCGTGGCACCGGCGGGCACGGAAATCGCCACCAGGCCGTTCCAACTGGTCACCGGACGCGTGTGGCAGGGTACCGCCTTCGGTGGCGCCAAGGGTCGCACCGACGTACCCAAAATCGTCGACTGGTACATGGAAGGCAAGATCAACATAGACGATCTGATCACCCACACCATGCCACTCGACGACATCAACGACGCCTTCGATCTGATGCATAAGGGCGAATCGATCCGCAGCGTTGTTACGTTCTAAGTTATGTACCGTTTTGTTCGCGCCAGCCTTGCCTCCCACGGGTGGCCCAACTATCTAAATACCAGCAAAATCAACATGGTCTCGTAAACCAACTCCGCTGGGCGGGTCCCGGCCGCCAGAAATTACTCAGGAACCCCAACATGCCCAAAACCCATCACTCCAAGGCCCTGATCATCGGCTCTGGCGCTGCCGGCTGTACGGCTGCCGTCTATGCCGCACGCGCCAACCTGAAGCCAACGATGATCCACGGTATGCAACCGGGCGGCCAGTTGACGATCACCACCGATGTGGAGAACTTTCCGGGGTTCGCCGAGGCCATCCAGGGGCCTTGGCTGATGGAGCAGATGGAAGCGCAGGCGGAGAATGTGGGTACTGAAATCGTCAATGACGTGGTCACCGCCATCGACTTCAGTGCCCGCCCCTTCGCTTGCGAGTGCGATTCCGGCAACATCTATACTGGCGATACCTTGATTATCACCACCGGCGCCTCGGTACGCTGGTTGGGCCTTGAATCCGAACAGAAGTATAGCGGCTTCGGGGTTTCTGCGTGCGCAACCTGCGACGGTTTTTTCTACCGCGACAAGCCGGTAATGGTGATCGGTGGCGGCAACACGGCAGTCGAAGAAGCGCTGTTCCTAACCAACTTCGCCAGCAAGGTGACACTAGTCCACCGGCGCAACGAATTGCGCGCCGAAAAGATCATGCAGGACCGCCTGTTGCACAACGACAAGATCGAAGTGACTTGGAACTCAGTTCTCGAAGAGGTAGCGGGTACCGACAACCCGCCGGGTGTCACCGGTGCACGGGTGCGTAACATTAAAACTGATGAGATCACCAAAATTGCTGTCGACGGTATTTTCATCGCCATCGGCCACGATCCCAATACGGCGCTGTTCAAGGGCTATCTGGATATGGACGATGAAGGCTACTTGATTACCGCGCCCGACAGTACGGCCACCAATATTCCCGGAATATTCGCCGCCGGCGACGTGAAAGACAAGATATTCCGCCAAGCGATCACCGCGGCCGGCATGGGCTGCATGGCCGCACTGGAAGCCGAGAAATTCCTCGCCGCGACCGAGGCAGGCAACACCCGCAACGCCACCGAGTAGCCCGTTGTCGATCAACCAACACTTCGACGGAGTATCCCGCTAGTGCCGATGGACTGGGATAAGCTGCGGATATTCCATGCGGTGGCGGAAGCCGGTAGCTTCACCCACGCTGGTGACAGTCTGCATTTGAGCCAGTCGGCGATCAGCCGGCAAATCAGTTCGCTGGAAGAATCGCTTAATTGCCGGCTATTCCACCGCCATGCGCGCGGCCTACTGCTCACCGAGCAGGGCGATTTGTTGTACCGTACCGTGCACGAGGTCTTCGCCAAGCTAACCATGGCCGAAGCCCAACTCAATGACGCGCAGGAAAGGCCCCAGGGTCCGCTCAAGATCGCGACAACGGTCGGTCTGGGATCGCTGTGGCTGACGCCGCGCATCCGCGAATTCATCGACCTCTATCCCGACATCGAAGTCACCCTGATCACCTCGGACGAGGAGCTCGACGTTTCTATGCGCGAAGCCGACTGCGCCATTCGTCTGACGCCGCCGACCCAGCCGGATTTAATTCAGCGCCGCATCACCCGCGTCAACACGCACGTTTTTGCGTCACCCGATTACCTACAGCAAAACGGGATGCCCGACCGGATTACCGATCTCGGCGCTCATAAATTGATCGTCTACAGCGAAGAAGGCACAATGCCAGCTCCAAATCTCAACTGGCTGCTCAATGCCGCGCGCGAAGCCATCGACGGCGAACCGCAAAAAATCCTCACCCTCAATAACCTTTATGGGATGGTCCGCGCGGTCGAGGCGGGAATTGGTATCGCCGGATTACCCGATTTCTTCGCCCGGGAATCGCGCAGCCTGGTTCGTGTTTTACCTGAGCTCGAAGGCCCCGGAAACGATGCTTTTTTTGTTTATCCGGAGGAACTGAGAGCATCGCAGCGTATTGGCGTATTCAGAGATTTCCTCATTAGAAAAGTCGCCGAAACGCGCTTCTAAGCGTAAAATAGCTTCTAAGCGTAAAATATTAGTGCGAAAATAGAATAAGCTTTTGATTTAAAATATTATGTTGGGTATTACAAAACTGCATATCTGATTAACCGATTTGGAACAGTGAGATCGCGCACAGACGTTCTATTTTGAACAGTGTAGCGATGCTCTTAAAGCACCGACCGCGTATAGCGCGCCTCCCTCCCGGCGCACACGCGAAGGGCACACGCGAGGGGTTGTGCAAGTAGCCCTTACGTCTCCCAAGACGTAAAGCCTCCCTGTTCAACTCGGCCGGACCCCCATCGGGTCCGGCCTTGTTTTTAACGATTGCTTCAGCCGGCACCCAGCAGTTACCGGTAGAGCGGCTCTTTCTTCAGACCAGTATATAAACCAGCCACGAATTCCGCATACCTACTGAATAACTGCGCCGACACACGGTCGCGCTGGCTGCCGCCGAGCAGCCATTCGCTTGCCTGGCTCCAGCGCCGATGATTGACCTCCGGATTCACGTTGCCCAGAAACCGTATTCGTTTTCCTGCAGCGCCCCCAGAAGGTCTTAGGGCGTTGATCGGTAAAGCTGATAATCGACTTGAAGCCGTACCTCCACAGCACCGCCATTGCCCATGCTTCGACGCAGCGGCGACGGTGGAGGCGCTCCTCCAACGTTACCTTTTTCAACAGATTGCCGATGCCGATCTAGAGTTTTTTCTCGACCATACCATCGATTAAAATCTCCCAGAGACGGATATGGAGCCGCTGGACGCTACGCGAGATTTTCTTGTGGGAGCAGAACTCGTAGCGGTTGTTAGTTATAGGTGATGGCATCCCACTCAGCGGTGATATCGCGGTCGAGCACGTAGGTCGGATTGCGCTTTACCGGATACATGCCCACCGTCGGGCCCTAGCCCTTCGTCACCATCGCCTGGCTGGTCATCAACCTGGAGATAGTTCCGGTGATAATCGGGCCGGCCGCAATCGTCTTAGCGGTCTGGCGGTGGTTTAAAAGCACATCTTCTGGCGTCGCCATATATTCGGTCAATTTTCAACCGCGTTTGACTTTGACGAGCATCATTTCTCCATACGCCTAGAGCACACGTTCCGGATACATTGTGCCACTCCTAAAATGTGTAAAGCGTAAACGAAACGCAGCTCACACGTAGTTCAATGTTTTTGTCATGAAACAAACCACTTTTTGCAGTGTTAACCCAGTTTTACGCCGTTTGTGGCCCCACCAAACGTTCCAGTAGCTGGTCACGGATCGGCCAATGGAGCAGCGCCGCGATGATGCCAAGGGCAATCGAGGCATACCACATCGAGGTGTAACTGCCGGTCGCGTCGAACGCGACCCCGCCCAGCCAGGCACCCAAAAACGACCCGATTTGATGGCTAAAAAAGACAAAGCCGAACAGCATACCTAGATGTTTGGCGCCGAAAATACGCGCTACCACGCCGCCGGTCAGCGGCACAGTCGACAGCCAAAACAGGCCGAACAATGCCGCAAAGACATAAATTGTCCATTCCGTTGTCGGCAGAATCATCAAAGCGGCAATTATGGCCGCACGAGCGAGATATATTAGACTCAACAAGTGTTTTTGGCGATATTTCTTACTCAACTCGCCAGCGATATACGTACCCACAATATTACCAAAGCCGATCACGGTCAGTGCCACCGCACTGACACCGGCGCTTAAACCTTGGGTGTCAATATATCCAGGCAGATGGGTACCGATGAACGTGACGTGAAAACCGCAGACAAAAAAGCCAGCGACCAGCAACAGATAGCCCGAATTTTTGCGTGCGGCAGATAGCACCTCGAATAAATTCAGTTCGGGATCATCTGTGATCACATCCTCCGCCGTATTGAATAGGCGCGCCAGAGCCGCCATCAACAGGGCGACCACCCCGGCTGCAAGCAAAGCGAAAAACCAACCAGCAACTCCGATAACAGCCTGACTTACGCTCGGCAGAATCATTGGGCCCAACGCGCCGATGGTGCTAACGAGGGCCACCGCGTAGGTGCGGTTTTCCGGCGTCACCGCCCGCGACACAGCGCTATATACAACGGCAATACCGGTGCCGCTCATGCCTAGACCGATCAAAACACCGCCAGTGAGAACTAGTTCGGCTGGCGTGATCGCATTCGCCATCCCAAATACACCAATGGCATAGAGGATCGCACCGCCGACTATCACCTTGCCCGTCCCGTAGCGGTCGCCGAGACCGCCGACGAGGGGCTGGGCCGCACCCCACAGCAGGTTCTGAACCGCTATGGCGAGGCCAAAAAGACCCCGGCTCCACTCCAGATCGATGGTCATCGGCACCAGGTAGAGGCCGAATGTCTGGCGCACGCCCAAGCTTATTCCGAGTACGGCTGCGCCAGCGATGATAATTGAAATCTGCGGGCGCGTCAGTGCGCGGCTCATTACCTTGTCCAACACTTGATGAGGTTGACTCTACCGGGGTATTACATGCGATCCGTTGGTTAATCTGTCAACGTTGCCCGAAAATCGCAAGTTGAAGCGAATTACGGCTCAGATTACGGCGTAGCTGTTGGATAATGCCGCGGGTTCCCGGCAGATGGGGAAGCATACGTACCACCTCGAACACCGAGAGTGAGGATTCGACGATATCGCCGGTATTAAGCTGCCACAAAACGCGTGGCTCGTCCTCTAATTCCACCGCATCCACCGCGACCGTAACGCCGGTATTCGTCACGTCACCGCGAAATACTGGCCAGTCGGTGGCCGTTGCCGATGGGTTGGCGAACAGCCCGGCGCTAAGCGCAATAACGAGCGAATGCGTATAGCTGTAAAATGTTCTCATGGCTCGATCATCCGCCTACAAACGGTGCCAAGCCAGTCACAGTTGTGTGTAGCTTAGGCGAGTGACTCCGGCTTGGGTCCGCCCGTTGCCCAGTCGAGCAACTCCACCGTATGGACAATCGGCGCGTCGATGTCGTCGGCGAGCTGAGTCATACAGCCGATATTGCCGGTGGCGACGATGTCCGGTGTGGTCGCCGTGATGTTGGCGGCCTTGCGCTCACGTAGTTGGTCGGCCAACTCACTCTGCAAAATGTTGTAGGTCCCGGCCGAGCCGCAGCACAGATGGCCCTCGGCCGGCTCGCTAACCATGTATCCGGCGGCCGACAGCAGATCACGCGGCTGACGATGCACGCTTTGGCCATGCTGCATGGAACATGCCGACTGATAGGTCACCCGCAGATCGGCCGCGTTGCCGGTGGCCGGCAATACGGCGCCGAGTTCAGTAACAAATTCGGTCACGTCGCAGGCCAGCTGCGAAATCCGAGTCGCCTTATGGGCGTAGTCCGGATCGTCGCGGAATATGAAGCCATAATCCTTGATCTGGGTGCCGCAGGCGCTGGAATTGATAATTACGGCATCGAGGCCGCCGGCGTCGATCTCGCGGATCCAGGCATCGACGGTGGCTTTCGCCTGGGCATGCGACTGATCGACCTTGCCCAGATGATGGACCAGCGATCCACAGCAGCCAGCGCCGTCGGCAACCACCACCTCAACACCCAGCCGCGTCAGCAGGCGTACTGTCGCCTCGTTGATCTGCGGCGCCAACACGGTTTGCGCGCAGCCGTTGAGCAAGGCGACGCGCTTGCGGCGTTCACCCTCAGCGGCGATCACTTGCGGCTTGTCGACCGGCGACGGCTTGGGCATGCGCCGCGGTGCCAGCGCCAGACTAGCGCGAAACCGCTTGGGCAGCAGCCCGGCGAAAGGGCGCGCTATCATCGCCGCGATCAGCGTCAGCCGGAATCGCGACGGATAGGGAATGGTCATCGCCAGACCCCAGCGGATTATTCGGTCCATAATCGACCGGCGGTAGGTCTCTTCGACGTGTTTGCGCCCCTGGTCGATCAAATGCTGGTAGTGCACGCCAGCCGGACAGGTGGCCATACACGACAGGCACGACAAACAGCGGTCGATATGGGTGACCACTTCGCGGCTGGCCGGCGCCTCGGCCTCCAGCATCTGCTTTATCAGATAGATGCGCCCACGCGGGCTATCGAGCTCGTCGCCGAGCAGTACGTAAGTGGGGCAGGTCGCGGTGCAGAAACCGCAATGGACGCAGGTGCGCAGAATATCGTTCACCACCGCGGTGTCGGAATCGGCCAGTTGCGCTAGCGAGAAGTGGGTCCGCATCGCTTAAACCCCACGATACATGCGGCCAGGGTTGAGGATATGCCGAGGATCGAAGCTGTCTTTCACCCGCGCGGACAGGGCGGCCAAACCGGCGGCCTGGGGTTGGAAGACTTCGACTAGCGCCCGCACTTCGTCGGAGGCCCGCACCAGCGTCGCATGCCCGCCACCGTGCTGGCCGAGCGCCGAGCGCACAGCGGCGGTGCCGCCATCGTCGCCATCGTCGTCGACGCGGTACCAGATCAATCCGCCGCCCCAGTCGTAAAACGCCGTACCCGGCCGTGCATTGATTATATCGCGCAACACCGCCGCGCCTTCACTCGCGGTCACTGAAATGCGCCACAGAGGCTGATTGCCGACCTGAAACGGGACAACATCGCGCACTTCCTGCCAGAATATGGCCGAATTGGCACTGTGCAATTCCTCTAACGCCCCGAACGAGCCCAGCAGCGCACGCAGTGCCTCGGTGCGAGCTGCCACCGATGTATCGAACCCCTCGACCCGCAACGCTGTTACCGCCACGCCGGCGCCGTTGACGTAACCGACCGCGGATTGCGCCGCCACCGGAGCAGGCAAGTGCGCAGCACCAGAGACCTCGTGGCTGGAGTTGAGTGCCACGGTCATCGCCTGCTGCGTCGTCTTATCGTCGAGACCAAATACTAAAACCGTGCGAATTTTTTCCGACGCCGGCAGCACCTTAACGGTGATCTCGGTCAGCGCCGCGAGGGTGCCGTAAGACCCGGTCATCAATTTCGACAGATCGTAGCCGGTGACATTTTTAACCACGCGGCCACCGCTTTTGATCGCCTCGCCGCGTCCGCTCACGCCCGCTACTCCCAGGACGTGATCCCGCGCGGCACCGGCCTTGATACGCCGCGGGCCGGCCAGATTACAGGCGATAGCACCGCCCAGGGTGCCGCCGTCATTGCCATACAGACGGGCCATATGCATCGGCTCAAAGGCCAGTTGCTGGCCACTTCCAACAGCCGCGGCCTCGATTTCGGCGAGCGGCGTGCCGGCACCGGCGGTGAGTACCAGCTCTTCAGGCTCGTACAGCGTGATGCCGCTTAAATGTGACAGGTCGAGGGTGTAGTCAATAATGCGATTGCCTTCACCACTATGTTGGCCAAGTATTGGCCGACCAAGACCGCGCTTAGTCGCGGTGCCAGCAACCTCCAGCGGTACCTCCTCACCGACCGCCCAGGCAACGATCTCGACCACCTGTGCTGCATTCGTCGGCTGTAACAGTTCGGTCATAGCGCTAGAATCGCGGCAGGTTGGGAAATGGCATCTGGCCGCGGTTGATATGCATGCGGCCGAGCTCGGCGCAACGGTACAGGGTGGGAAAAACCTTGCCCGGATTCAGGAGTTGCTTCGGGTCGAAGGCGCATTTGACCCGCTGCTGCTGGTTTAAGTCTTCTTCGGAGAACATCAACCCCATCAGATCACGTTTCTCTACACCGACACCGTGTTCACCAGTAAGCACACCGCCAACTTCGACGCATAACCGCAATATGTCCGAGCCAAAATCTTCGGCCCGTTCCAGTTCACCGGGATTGTTGGCGTCGTACATGATGAGCGGATGCAGGTTACCGTCGCCGGCGTGAAACACATTGGCAACGCCCAGTCCGTACTTCTCGGACAATTCCGCCGTGCGCGACAGCACTTCCGGTAACCGGTGGCGCGGGATGGAGCCATCCATGCAGTAATAATCGGGGGTCAGGCGGCCGATGGCCGAAAAGGCCGCCTTGCGACCCGCCCAAAACTGCTCGCGTTCCTCTTCGCTCTCGCTGATGCGTACCGAGACCGAACCTAAATCATCGGCAATCGAGCATACCTGCTCGATCAAATAATCGACTTCGGCAGGCGGCCCATCAAGCTCAACCAACAGCATCGCCTCAACATCCAGTGGGTAACCCACTTGCACGAAAGCCTCGGCCGCCTTGATCGCCAGCTGGTCCATTATTTCCATGCCGCTGGGGATAATGCCGTCACCGATAATATTGGCAACGCATTGGCCGCTGGCCTCGGAACTGTTGAAGCCGATCATCACCGCCCGGGCAGTTGTCGGTTTCGGCAAAATTCGAACCGTGACTTCGGTGATAACCCCGAGCAGACCTTCCGAGCCGGTCATCAGGCCCAATAGATCGTAACCTTCGCTGTCCATGTGCTTGCCACCCAGGCCAACGATTTCGCCACCGGGCAGGACCATCTCGATGCCGAGGATATTGTTGGTGGTGAGACCATATTTCAGGCAATGCACGCCGCCGGAATTTTCCGCCACATTGCCGCCGATGGTGCAGGCAATCTGGCTCGACGGGTCGGGGGCGTAGTAAAATCCTTCGCCATCGACCGCTTGCGAGATGCCCAGATTGGTCACCCCGGGCTGCACCCGCGCACAGCGGTTGTCGTAGTCAATTTCGAGCACCCGGTTGAACTTGCCCAACCCCAGGGTGATGCCATCGGCCAGGGGAAGTGCACCGCCAGACAACGACGTGCCGGCGCCACGCGGCACGATCTTCACATTGTTCTGATGGCAATAGGCCAGCACCTGGCTCACCTGGGCCACGGTTTCCGGCAGGACGACGATCATCGGTAATTGGTGGTAAGCGGTTAGCCCATCGGTCTCGTAGACCGCCATCTCCTTCTCGTCGGAAATCACGCACGGGCCCGACACGATGGCGATCATCGCTGCAACAATCTCGCCGCGCCGCACCAATACCGATTGATCGGGATCAGGCATTTTCATCGGCACAGTCCCTCACCTCACGCCAGCGCAACCATGTGCCAACCATAGGCTTCTTGCAGACAACAAAACCCTTCGTTTATCTATCGCGCGATTTTAAATTCACGGTTGGAGGGCCGTCTACGCAAGGGCATTAACGCCCAGCATCAGCCTTGCCGTGCCTTAAATCGCGGGTTGCGTTTGTTGATGACGTAGATACGTCCGCGCCGCTTCACAACCTGGCAGTTGCGATGGCGCTTCTTTAAAGTTCTCAACGAACTAGCGACCTTCATGGATCTGGCTTTCGGCTATCATCGGTACCAAAGTTGGCCAACGGCGCGGAACCTACAAAGCCATCCGCAGGCTGTCAACTGTACTGCGACCAGGTTAACAAGCGCGCAAAAAGCTGCGCTCAGAGTGTTTGACATCACCCGCCGTCAGAGAGCATGCTGAACGGCAATTAGGGTCCACCAAAGACCCAATTTTGTGGGCTAAATAGCGTCAAAAAGAAACACCCGACGGCCCTCAGGGGAAAGCGCGATGAGCATACAGCACGAAACGATCGAAGAACTGACGGCCAGTGGCGAGGAAATTCCGATCCTCGATCTGGGTCCCTATCTGGTTGGTGAACCCGGCGCGCTCGATGCGTTGGCAGCCGAACTGCGCCACGCCCAGGAAGACGTTGGCTTCTACTTTTCGATCAATCACGGCGTGCCGCGCGAGTTGATCCAGCGCGCCTACGATCAGCTGCGTAAACTGTTCGCTCTGCCGGAAGAGGAAAAGCTCAAGCTCAAGGTCGGCAAGGCGGGGCTTGGCTATATCCCGCCGAAGTCGTCGATCTACGTCACCTCGCCAGTCAACCAAAATACTATGCCCGACCTCAACGAGGTGATTTTGACGGCCCGCGAACGGCCCGCCGACCACCCGTCAATCGTCGCCGGGCGCCGCTTTACCGGCCCCAATAAATGGCCCAACGAGACGTTGGTGCCGGGTTATCGCGAGACGTTGCTGGAATACTACGCGGTGATGGAGGCACTCGGTTACAAGATGTTGCCGGTATATGCCCGCGCACTCGGCCTGCCGGCGGATTATTTTGAACCGTTCTTCACCGACCCCACCTGGACCACGCGCAACGCCCACTACCCGCCGGCGCAGGCAGAGGACAACCAGTTCGGCATCGCGCCGCACCGCGACCATGGGTTCATTACGCTGTTACCCCTGTCTGAGGAGCCGGGCCTGCAGGTCCAGTCCAGCAGCGGTAAATGGATTTCGGCCAACATCATTGAGGACGCGATCGCCGTAAACACCGGCGAGTTCCTGAGCCGATGGTCGAACGGTCGTTTCATGGCTACCCCGCACCGGGTCGTGCCGCCCAAGCGCGACCGCTATTCGCTCGCCTTCTTCTTCAACCCCACTTGGGATGTGGTGTCGGAGCCCTTTCCCACTTGTGTTGGCCCCGACAATCCGCCGCAGTTCAAGCCAGGAACTTTCCTCGATTACCTGAACTGGTACGTTGACAGTAACTTCTCGAGTGCCGGTGGCGGCAAACGTCAACACGCTTCTGTGTAGACCGCAACGGCGCATGGTCGGCCAAGGCGTGATATACAGTTAGATAGTCGAATCGGAATTCTCATTATTATGAATGCGCAGAGGTATTTCGCGTGAGCGACCCATCAAACCCACAGTTCTCGAGCATGCGCCTGGGAAGCCATCCCGAGCGCGACGACGTCGCCTTCGATCTTGAGTCGGTTTTGTCGTCGGTCGTATCGCTGCGTGCGGCCATTCCCGAAGACGCATTCACGGCGCCAATTCTGGGCACCGAGCGCGAAGGCCAAGGCGTGGTCATCGACAACAGCGGCCGGGTGCTAACCATCGGTTATCTGGTGACAGAAGCCGAAGAAATCTGGCTGGTCGGCAACAACGGTATGGCGCTGCCCGCCCATGTGGTGGCGTACGACCAAGAAACCGGGTTCGGATTGGTACAGGCGCTGGGGAATCTCGGCTTACCGGCAGCAGATATCGGCGAATCGTTCTCGGTCGGTGTCGGCGATCCGGTTATCGTCGCCAGTCAAGGCGGTGCCGAAGAAGCCGTCAACGCTCAGGTCGTCTCGGTGCGCGAGTTCGCTGGATCGTGGGAATATCTGCTCGACGACGCAATATTTACAATCCCGGCGCATCCGAAATGGAGCGGCGCCGGCATGTTTAACCAGATTGGTCAACTGATCGGCATCGGATCGCTTTACATCCAACAGGCGATACCCGGCGAAGATCAAATCGACGGCAATATGATCGTGCCGATCGATATCCTGAAACCCATTTACGACGACTTGGTCACGCTGGGCCGCTCCGACAAATCACCGCGACCGTGGCTAGGTATGACGACAGCGGAAGCCGACGACAGGCTGGTTGTCGCGGGTCTGGCAAATCGTGGTCCCGCCATGCGCGCCGGGGTCGAATTGGGCGATCTGGTGATAGGCATCGCCGGCGAACCGGTTACCGGCCTATCGACCATGTTCCGCAAGATTTGGTCGCTCGGCAGCGCCAGCGTCGCTGTACCGCTGACGCTACAGCGCGATGGCCGCACTCTGTCCGTCACTGTGGACAGCGGCGAACGCGCCGATTATCTGAAAAAACCGAACGTCAACTAGACCCCCGGCGGCCCCTAGCAGACCCTTTCGGGCGCTGGCGGGAAAGCTACGTCCGGGACACAACACCATTATCCAACTAAAGGCGGTTGTCTGCCGGGGCTTTTAGGGTGCAGTATTACCCCGCGGTAACAAATTGCGGGCGTCATTCAAGGCGTTCGCGGTCAACAATCAGGGAGTTGATTATGAAATTTACAGCAATCACAAGCGCAGCCGTTGTGGCGGCAGCGATGTGGCTCACCGGCGGCGCTCACGCGGCGACGCTCGACGACGTTAAAGCCGCCGGCCAGTTGAAGTGCGGCATCAACACCGGTCTACCCGGATTTGCCTTCACCGACGACAAGGGCAACTGGACGGGCTTCGATGTAGCCTATTGCCGGGCGCTCGCCGCGGCGGTGCTGGGCGACCCCGGCAAGGTCAAGTACGTCAACCTGACCGGCAAAAACCGTTTTCCAGCGCTCGCCTCGGGTGAAATCGACGTACTATCGCGCAACACCACTTGGACCTTCTCGCGCGATGTCGATTTAGGCTTCACCTTCATTGGCGTCAGCTATTACGACGGCCAGGGTTTTATCGGCCGCACAGCACTGGGCGTTAAAAGCGCCAAGGAACTGGACGGCGCGTCGATCTGTATCCAGACCGGCACGACAACCGAGTTAAACCTCGCCGACTTCTTTCGCGTTAACAAAATCAAGTACGAGCCGGTGCCGATCGAGACCAACGAGGAAGCGCGCAAGGGCTATGAAGCTGAGCGTTGCGACGTCTACACCACGGACGCCTCGGGCCTCGCCGCCACCAAGTCGACCTTCTCGGACGCCAGCAAGCACATGGTGTTCCCGGAAATCATCTCAAAAGAACCGCTGGGACCGTTGGTTCGCCAGGGCGACGACCAGTGGGCCGACATCGCCCGCTGGACCCTCAACGCGCTGATCAACGCCGAGGAACTCGGTGTTACCCAGGCCAATGTTACGTCGATGGCGAACAAGGGTAATAATCCCGAAATCAACCGCATGCTCGGTTCCGAGGGGTCGTTGGGCGAAATGCTCGGTCTGTCCAAGACCTGGGCGGTCGCCGCTATTAAGGCCGGAGGTAACTACGCAGAAATCTTCGAACGTTACCTTGGCAAGAACACCGCGCTCGGTCTCGCGCGCGGCCAGAACGCACTCTACAAGGATGGCGGCATCCTCTACGCCCCGCCAATGCGTTAACCGCAAACAAATGAATGGTCCGCCCCAAGAGGGCGGACCATTTCTTTTGTGTACTTAAATTACCTTGAGTTACTTGCCGTGGCGACCACAAGTCTAACCACCGAAACTGAAGGGCTAAAGTTCCGGTGGTTGTGGACGGATGAACGTTCGCGCGGGGTTATTTTTCAGTTCCTGGTGATCCTCGGTCTGGCGATTTTCATAGCCTTCATCGTGTCGAACACCATTACCAATTTACAAAAAGCCGGCCTAGCGTCGGGTTTCGGATTTCTCGACGAACCTGCCTTTTTCGATATCAACCAGCGCATGATTGAGTACACCTCGCAGTCGACGTTCGGTCGCGCGTTGATCGTCGGATTTTTGAACACCATTCTGGTGTCGGCGCTGGGCATAATCGCAGCAACGCTAATCGGATTCAGCGCCGGCGTAATGCGGCTGTCGCATAACTGGATTCTCTGCAAGTTGGTGACAACCTATGTCGAATTCACCCGCAACGTACCAGTACTACTGCAAATTATCTTTTGGTGGGCGATTCTCACCGGTTTGCCGAAAGTTCGCGACAGCCTGTCGTTCGGCAACGCGGTATTTCTCAATAATCGCGGGTTCAGAATGCCGTCACCGGTGCCCGAAACCGGTTTCGTGTGGGTGTTTGCGGCATTTGTCGCCGGTGTTATCGCGACCGCCATCATCGCCAAATGGGCCCATAAGCGACAGGACAAAACCGGCCAGACCTTCCCGACCATATGGGTCGGGTTAGCGTTGATCATCGGACTTTCGGTAATCGTCTATTTCATTCTCGGACAACCACTGGCGTGGGACGTGCCCGAGCGCACGCGGTTTAACTTTCGTGGCGGCATCAACGTTACGCCGGAGTTGATCGCCCTGTGGTTTGCGCTATCGACTTATACCGGCGCGTTTATCTCGGAAAATGTGCGCGCCGGCATTATGGCGGTCAGCAAAGGGCAAACCGAGGCAGCATTCGCGCTTGGCCTGCGGCGCAATCAGACCATGCGTCTGATCATTATTCCACAGGCGCTGCGCGTGATCATTCCGCCGCTGACCAGCCAATACCTCAACCTGACCAAGAATTCGTCGCTGGCCATCGCCATCGGTTATCAGGATCTGGTGTCGATCGGAGGTACCATCCTCAACCAGAGCGGTCAGGCGCTCGAGGTCGTCGGCATCTGGATGGCGGTCTATCTGGGTCTTAGCCTGCTCACCTCGGCCTATATGAACTGGTACAATAAACGCATCGCGCTGGTGGAACGATGACCGACCAGCCCTTCCATCGCCAACAAGCCGAACTGCTACCGCACCGGTCCGCACCGGCGACCACCGTCGGGGTGATTGGGTGGATACGCGCCAACCTGTTCGGCAGTTGGTTCAACAGCCTGGTGACGCTAGTCATCATCTATGTCGTATGGATGGTTTTGTCGTCGCTGATCGACTGGGCGTTCATCAGTTCCCACGTTTCGGGCGAAAACCGGTTCGCCTGCACCACAGACGGCGCTTGCTGGGCTTGGCTCGACCAACGCATCCAGCAGTTCCTCTATGGCTTCTACCCTGCCGGCGAGACCTGGCGGATCAACTTGGCGTTCGTACTGCTGTTTCCGGCACTGGCGCCTTGGCTGTTCGACAACGTGCCGGGGGCACGTTACCTGCGCTGGTTCTCGATCGCCTATCCGGTGATCGCGACAATCCTGCTGGCCGGCGGCTTAGGCCTGACCGTGGTGACCACCGACAAGTTCGGCGGTTTCATGTTGAACCTTACCGTCGGTCTGGCTGGTATCGTGCTGTCGCTGCCGCTCGGCATCGTGCTGGCGCTGGGCCGGCAATCGCGCCTACCGATTATCCGTATCTTATCGATCATCTTCATCGAAGCGGTGCGCGGCGTGCCTTTGATTACCCTGTTGTTCGTCTCCAACATTATCCTGCCGATCTTCCTGCCGCCCGATATCGCATTGGACAGCGTGATCCGCGTCATCGTCATGGTGACTGCGTTCGCGTCGGCGTATATGGCCGAAGTCATCCGCGGCGGCCTGCAGGCGATCCCCAAGGGCCAGTACGAGGCTGCCCAGGCGGTGGGGCTAAGTTACTGGAAGATGATGCGGCTGATCATCCTGCCGCAGGCGCTGAAGATCTCGATCCCTGGTATCGTCAACACCTTCATCGGCCTGTTCAAGGACACCACTTTGGTCATAATCATCGGCCTGTTCGACATCCTCGGTATCGCCAACGCCATGGTATCGAACCCCGACTGGCTCGGCCTGTCGTCCGAGACCTACGTGGTCGTAGCCCTGTTCTTCTTCACCGTGTGCTTTTCCATGTCGCGGTATTCGATCCACCTCGAGCGCAAGCTCGATACAACGAGACGTTGAGGCGAGGCCGATATGTCAATTGCAGAAACCACTTCAAGCGCCGGCACCGGCGAACCAGTAATTGAGATCACCGGTCTAAATAAATGGTTCGGCCCGTTCCACGTGCTGCGCGATATCAACCTGAGCATCGCCCGGCGTGAACGCATCGTCATTTGCGGCCCCTCGGGCAGCGGTAAATCGACCCTAATCCGCTGCATCAACCGGCTGGAAGAACATCAAGAAGGGCAAATCGTCGTCGACGGCACCGTGCTGACAAATAACCTTAAGAATATCGACGCCATCCGCCGCGAAGTCGGCATGGTGTTCCAGTCGTTTAACCTGTTTCCTCACCTCACCGTGTTAGAGAATTGCACCCTGGCACCGATCTGGGTGCGCAAGACACCAAAAACGGAGGCCGAGAAATTTGCCATGGAACTGCTCGAGCGGGTCAAGATTCCAGAGCAGGCGGACAAGTATCCCGGCCAGCTATCGGGTGGCCAGCAGCAGCGCGTGGCCATTGCCCGCTCGCTATGCATGCGGCCCAACATAATGCTGTTCGATGAGCCGACCTCAGCGCTCGATCCGGAAATGATCAAGGAAGTGCTCGACACCATGGTCGATCTGGCGGAGACCGGCATGACCATGCTGGTAGTCACCCACGAGATGGGCTTCGCCTCGCAGGTCGCCGACCGGGTGATCTTCATGGACGAGGGGCAGATCGTCGAGCAAAACACGCCGGACGAGTTCTTCAACAACCCGCATTCCGACCGCACCAAGCTGTTCCTCAGCCAGATTCTCAGCCACTAAGGCTGGATGATTCTAGCCTTGGTCATAGGTTGGCCGTATCCTACCGCCACGTCAGTGCGCGCTGCTAGAAGCCTCTGGACTACCCCCTCCCCTCCTTGAGGGGGCTGCGGGACGAACCGTCGTGCTGGTTGCACGACGCAAGTCGGACCGCAGAAAAAATGCTTCGGCTGGCTTACGCCACGCCATTGGCGTGACGGTCCAGCCTCAGCCCCCTCGCTGGGGGAGGGAATTAGATCGCGGCCTAGTCGGTTTGCATCTCGCTGGCGAGACGCTCACTGAGAACTTCGCTGTAGCCGAACAGCGCCGGCGTGCCACCAGTATGTAGGAACACCACCTTCGATCCGGGCGCGACCGCGCCTTCCTTCGCCAAATGAACCAGTCCGGCAAGGGCGCGGCCGGAATAAACGGTGTCGAGCAGCAGACCTTCGGTACGCGAGCTCAGCAGCACGACGTCGTAGGTGGCATCGTTCAAGCGGCCATAGCCCGGCGACAGCACATCATCCATCGTGTGAACGTCTTCGCCAGAGACGACGGCAGATATTCCCAAAAGCTCTTCGACATTGCGGCAGTTGGCAGCGATACGCTCAGCTTGCGCTGCGGCGTCGCGGCGCACGCAGATGCCAAACACCGGCGCATTTATACCGAGCGCCCGCAGGCCGACCAAGAATCCGCCGTGGGTCATGCCGTTACCCGACGGCACAATGAAGGCGTCGACACTGCCCGGGTCATCTAATTGTTCGACCAGTTCCATGGCACCTTTGACGTAGCCCAGCGCACCGGTCGGCGGATTTTCCGGCGCAAGGGGAATGACATAGGGATTGAAGCCCTGGTGCCGATCTTCTTCGGCAATCTCACGCAACCGGGCGTCCGCACCCGCCTCATCCTCGCCTTCGGGATAGGTGTGAACCGTCGCCCCTAAAAGTTTGTCCAACAACACGTTACCGCCGTTGACATAGCTGTCGTCGTAGAGCGGCACGCGGTCTTCCAACTGCACATGGCATCTCAGGCCCAGCTTGGCGGCAGCCGCCGCAGCGGCGCGAACATAGTTCGACTGGACGGCACCGGTGATCAGAATCGTATCGGCATTCTGCGCCAGAGCCTTGCCCAGATAAAATTCAAGCTGCCGGACCTTGTTGCCACCGAAGGCCAGCCCGGTGGCGTCGTCTCTTTTTATCTGGAGCTTGAGGCCCAACTCATCTCCCAGCCGTGGCGCCGCCTCCAGGGGGGTTGGGTAATGGCCCAGGGGTGCCAACGGGAAAGCATCCAGCAGACCGGAAACCTCGCGGGACGTCATCATGTCATCGCATCCAAATTACCGTTGATGACCGTGCTGGTTTAACCCAACGCGTGTTCTAGTTCGGCGAGTAGATCGCGTGAGTCCTCGACGCCCACCGACAACCGCACCAGACTATCGCTAATGCCTAGCTCCGCGCGGTTCTCCGGCGGGATCGAGGCGTGGGTCATGATCGCCGGATGCTCGATCAGGCTCTCCACCCCACCCAGACTCTCGGCTAGGGCGAACAGCCGACAACGCTCGAGGAAAGCGACGCTTTCGTCGAGCCCCCCTTTGAGGATCGCTGTCACCATGCCGCCATAGCCCTCCATCTGCCGGCTCGCCAGCGCGTGTTGCGGATGGCTTGCGAGGCCAGGATAGATCACCCGGTCGACCGCCTTGTGACCCTCCAAAAACTCGGCGACCAGTTGCGCGTTCTGCGAATGTTGCGCCATGCGCAGGTGCAGGGTCTTCAGCGCCCTCAGCGACAAGAAACTGTCGAACGGGCCGGCGATGCCGCCGACCGCGTTCTGCAAATAGGCCAGCTGTTTGGCGAGATCACCGCGCTCGACGACAACAACGCCGCCGACCACGTCGGAGTGGCCGTTCAAGTATTTGGTCGCCGAATGCACCACCACGTCGATGCCGTGGTCAAGCGGGCGCTGGATGTAGGGTGAGGCAAAGGTGTTGTCGCACACCGAGATCAGCCCGCATTCCTTGGCGACCACGGCGACGGCAGATAAATCGACGATGCGCAGCATGGGATTGGTTGGCGTCTCCACCCAGATCATCTTGGTGTTGGGTTTGATCGCCGCGGTGATACGCTCGGGCTTGGTCATGTCGATGAAGGTGAAGTCTAGATTGGACGAGCGTCGGCGCACGTTTTCGAAGATGCGAAAGGTACCGCCATAGAGGTCGTCCATCGAGATCACATGATCGCCGCTGTCGAGCAACTCCAGCACCGTGCCAATCGCCGCCATGCCCGAGGCGAAGGCGAAGCCATCGCTGCCGTTTTCCAGATCGGCAACGCATGCCTCATACGCGCCGCGCGTCGGGTTCTGGGTGCGGGCGTATTCGTAGCCCTTGTGCTTGCCCGGGCTCTCCTGAACGAAGGTCGAGGTGGCGTAAATCGGCGTCATGATGGCACCGGTCGGCGGGTCGGGCTGCTGGCCGGCATGGATGGTCCGCGTCGCGAACCGAGGCCGGTTAGTCTTGTCGCTCATAACGTCGGGATACTCCACAAACAAAACGCGTCAATCGATGATCGCGACTGCGTCGATTTCGATTAGACAGCGTGGGTCAGTCGCCAACTGCACCACCTGCACCGTCGTCGTCGTCGGCTTGTTGTCACCGAAATATTCGCCCCACACGCGGTTGAGCGAATCCTGGTCGGACAGATCGGTGCAATAGCGGTTGGCGGTGACGATGTCGGCGAACGTCGCGCCCACCGAGTCGAGACCCTTTTTTATGTTCTCCAAAACCACACGCGCCTGCCCTTCCATGTCCGGCGGGATGTTGTCGAACTCTTCCGGGATATGCGGGTGGCTGTGATAGACGGGTGTGGCCGTACAACCGGCCAAATAGACGGTAATGCCGCCAGTCACCTTGATCGCTGGGGCATAGGGCATCCACATGTCCGGCGCATCGGGCCAATGAACGTGTTCGATTTGCTTCGCCATGGTGTTCTTCCCTCGAAAAAATTTGCGTAATGGCAGTGTAGCGGGGTTTTCGCCCCCGAAACAGCAGCAGCCCTATGTTGAAACGAACATCAGGCGTCGTAAGGCGCGTGGTGCCCCTGCCCCAACGGGTCGCGGTAAGCATCGTCGCCGCTGAGTAACCCGCGCACCAGAAGGTCCCTAAAGGACTCGATGGTTTGCGCGACGCCAGTCGACAGGTCAACTCGCGGCCAGTCGCCAACGAGGCCGCGCAATTCGCTATCGTCGAGACCGCTGACGAAGGGCAGTGGGTCGCCGTCTATACGCACTTGCGCATCCGGCATCGTTTGCTGGATCATCGCGACCACCTCACCGATCGTCGTATCGGCGCCGCACAGATCACATACATGGGCACCCTCCACGTCAGCCCGCGCCGCGCGGATGCAGGCGTCGGCGACTTCGACCGTGTGCTGCAGCATGATCGGCCCGTCAAAGGGGATGGCGAAGCGCTGCCCTGCGGCAGCGGCCAGCATCGCCTTGGTCGGTGCCGCGGTGACGCCCTGGTCGCGCCCGGGGCCGTAGACCGTGTGGGGCCGAATACCGATGCTCGGTACCTGCCAGGTTTTCCAATAAACGTCTGCTATCGCTTCGTCGGCCATCTTGAACGCACCGTAGAGGGTGCTGGGCCAGGCTTCGCCGTCGGACGGCAGCGCCGCGACCGAACTGGCGTAAGCGAAGCCGCGTATACCCAGCGCGCGCGCCGCTTCGAAGACATTGACCTGGCCGACCACGTTGACCTGTGCACCCCGCACGGGATCGGCATTGCAGAACGGCACTTGCAGCGCCGCCAGATGAACGATCGCCGATATGTTGTGCTCGACCATGACGTCTTTCAGCAGGTCCGGCTCGCGAATATCACCGGCCACCCACGTGACCGCGTCGGCCGTCGCCGGTTCCATCATCAGGTGCAGACGCCGCCGGTCCTCGGCGATATCGAACACCACCGGCATATCACCATCGCGCACCAGATTGGCAACCACCTGAGCGCCGATACAGCCGGCCGCACCAATCACTAGAATCGGTCCCTCGGATGTGGTTATTTTTGCCTCCCTAGTCAGATCGCTAACAGGTGAATAATCGCCTGAACACAACAGGTTACCGCTAACTTAAACAATTTGTTTACCCTATTCGTGTTCCAGTCGCGCTTAAATTTCGGCGAACATAAATGCGTCATCTCCAACGCAGTTAACGGGCGAAAGACCACCCCCTAACGACCGACCGATGATCAGCCGATTACACCAGAGTACCTCAGACAGCTTCCTCAGCGGTGACTACCGCAAGACAGTCGCCAGTTTGGATGACTTGTTAGCGCTTGTTAAGGCCCGTGAAGTTGCACCGCAACAGATCACGCAGCCGCTTTGGACTATTCCGCAAAACGCCGAACGTGTTCACGACGCAAAAGTTAGGCAAACCACCAATAATAAAGGCACCTTGCACCACCATACACTCGTTGTGCGCATGGGCGGGGAAGTGGTCAACGAACTGGCTAAGGGTGAAAGTGAATTCTCGGCAGAGCTAATCTGTTTATCGACTGAAATTCACTACCTTATGCGCAACCTCGACAAGGCTATTGCAGTCCTCAAGGAGAACGAAGAGAAAATCGTTCGGTGCAGCTGCTTGCCGCCTGCTACATGCTAAACAACCAACCTAACGAGGCCAGCCAGAAAATCTATTACCGGCCGTCGTTTGAAATTGCCAAGTGGTTGGTACCTCATATGACCGTCGAATCGATGAAAGATTACCATTTCGGCGCTGAAGACCTGTATTTGCGCCATGTCTCCGACCACGTCGTCGAGATAATTTTCCACCTCTTCACTGAATTCGCCTCTGGCGAAGGAGCTTAGGCTCTGCGGGCCATTACCCGAGCCGATTGACATGCCCGGCCAAGGCGGTTAAATCTCCTCTATCGCGCCGATTTGAGTGGCCAGCTTGCGGGCGCGTAATAAATGCAGCTAAATGGGCGATTTGAACTCCGCCCAGCTTGGCTACGGCGGTTTTTTTGTTGTTTTAGAGAGTGTTAAGTAATTCCGGACCGATCCCCCGACGGCAGCGCCGCAAACTGGATCCGCGGTAATTTGATGGGCAGCTTGCGTCCGCGTCACCAATAGCTAAAGCGCCGTGGGACAAACGTTCCGCGGGCCCGAACAACGGCCTCGGAACCGATTTGTAATGACCAAAGATACCCCTAAATTCCGTCAGGAAACCGCCCTTGTGCGCGGTGGCCTAGAGCGCTCGCCTTTCCGCGAGACCAGCGAGGCGCTGTTCCTCAATTCCGGCTACGTGTTCGACAACGCCGCGCAGGCGGAAGCCGCCTTCAAGGGCGAGAACGACAACTACATCTACTCGCGCTACGGCAACCCCACGGTCAACATGTTCCAGGAACGCCTGGCCGCGCTCGAAGGCGCCGAGGCGTGCTATGGCACCGCGACCGGCATGGCGGCAGTGTTCGCCTCACTGGCCTGCCAGCTTAACACCGGCGACCGGGTGGTGTCCTCGCGCGCGGTGTTCGGCTCGTGCCACATCATCGTCGATCAGATCCTGCCACGCTGGGGCATCGAGACGGCATTCGTCGACGGCACCAACCTGGACGAATGGGAAGCCGCCCTGTCGCAGCCAACCAACGTGGTGTTCCTGGAAAGCCCGTCGAACCCCATGCTCGACCTGGTCGATATCGCCGCAGTCAGTGACATGGCGCACGCCGCCGGCGCCTGCGTCATCGTCGATAACGTGTTCGCCACGCCGCTCTACCAGCGCCCGTTCGAGCTGGGCGCCGATATCGTCGTCTACTCCGCCACCAAGCATATCGACGGCCAGGGCCGTTGCCTCGCCGGCGCAGTGCTGGCCAGTGCCGAATTCATGACCGAGAAGTTCATGCCGTTCTACCGGCACACCGGCCCGTCACTCAGCCCGTTCAACGCCTGGGTCATACTCAAGGCGCTGGAGACCCTATCGGTGCGGGTTGAACGCCAGTCGGACGCCTCGCTCGACCTGGCGCGCTTTCTGCTAGAGCAACCGAAAATCAAGCAGATCTGCCATCCGGGGTTGGATAGCCATCCCCAGGCCGAGCTGGCACAGCGGCAGATGTCGGGTTTTGGCAATCTGGTGACCTTCGAAGTAGACGGTGGCAAGGACGCGGCGTTCCGGCTGACCGATGCGCTGTCGATCATCGATATCTCGAACAATCTAGGCGACACCAAGAGCCTGGTCTGCCATCCGGCGACGACCACCCATTCGCGGCTATCGGAAGAGGAGCGCGCCCAGCTTGGCATCTCGCCCGGCGTGCTGCGCGTTTCGGTGGGTCTGGAACATATCGACGACCTGAAGGAAGACCTGGAACGCGCCCTCGCCGCGGTTTGAGGTGCGGCTTTGCCCGTCCCGCCGATCCGCCTATATAGTTTATTGCACCGTGCAGGAGAAAACCGCTATGAGCTCGGCTTGAGTCCCAGGAAGTGGACACCGGCTCCATCGAGGCCAATCTGGTCTACGCCGTCGATACTGGCGCGAAACCGCGATCAACGAGACCATGGCCGATGGTGACATGTCGCGCCGCGTCACCGGCACCTATCAGAGCTACACTATGGTCATCCGCGACGGGCGGCCGCTACGCAACAAATTTTCGCTTGAGAAGACCGCCTTCGAGTTCATCGACCCCGACACCGCGGTCACCGACTTTTTCGACACCGACCAGCTAATGTCGGTCTATTACCCGCAAATCGAGACATTGATTAAGGAGCGTACCGGCGCAGCGCTGGCGGTGACCATGGACAACCCGTTCATCGCAGAGCGCGTGGTCGGGTCTCGCCACCAGGCCGAGCAGGTGGCGGTCGACGAAAGTCGAAAAACGACGAACTAATTGAATAAGATCGGTAGGCGCAGCTGGGTCGGCGCGTCAGCGCACCCGGACGTGAGGCAAGCCGGTTTTTAATTCACCGATCATCGTGGCAAAGCTGTAACCCTGTTCATGGAACAGCGCGACCACCGCATCCGCCCGGTCAGCCGGACACGACACAAGTAGACCGCCCGAGGTTTGCGGATCCATCAGCATATTCTTGTGCCACTGCTCTATGTCATCAGGCACAGCGACATGATCGGCAAAACTTGCCCAGTTGCGGTCAGCAGCTCCCGTGTTGTAACCACTCTGGGCATATTTGAGGGCATGCGGGAGGATAGGTAACTTGTCCCAATCCAGCATGGCGGCGAGACCCGAACCCTCGCAGATTTCGAACAGATGGCCAACGAGCCCAAAGCCGGTGACGTCGGTGACGGCGTTGACCCCGTCAACATCCGCTAGGTCGACGCCAATAGAATTGAGCTTTGTGGTGCTCATGAGCATCTCTTTGTAGGCTTCGGGATCGAGCTCATTCTTGCTCATGGCAGCGCCGAGGATACCGATGCCCAACCCCTTGCCCAATATCAACACGTCGCCATCCTTGCCGTCGGAATTACGTTTGATCTTGCCGGGGTGCACGAGGCCAACTACCGCCAGTCCGTAGATGGGTTCGGGCGCATCGATGGTATGGCCGCCACTGACGGGCACGCCCGCATCGGCACAAGCGCTAACGCCACCGGCCAGTACCTGCTGGATTTGTTCCTGCGGCATCTTATCCACGGGGAAACCGGCAATGGCTAACGCCATGATTGGCTTACCGCCGTTGGCATAGACATCGGATAGGGCGTTGGTGGCCGCGATACGGCCATAATCGTGCGGATCATCCACGATGGGCGTGAAGAAATCGGTGGTCGCAACCACGGCCTGTTCTTCACTGATCTTGTAAACGGCCGCATCATCACCCGTCTCAAATCCAACTAACAGCGCCGGATTTACGACCTGGGGCGGCAGTTTCGAAAGTATGTCTTTAAGCACCGACGGTGCTACTTTGCAGCCTCACCCACCTCCGTGGGACAGCTCGGTCAGTCTCTTGACCTCCGCGTCCATGGCCGGACTCCTTTACACTGGATCAAACATCGTTGCGTTAATCTACGAGGATACAGAATGAATCGGCGACAATAATCGCATCAACGCCGATGGTCACAGCGTCATCCACATCGCGACGGCAAGCGGCGTCTTGTAGGCCTGCGCCGCCGCCCAACTTTCCAGATGCTATCTCACTCGGCTTCATGTCGAACCGTGGATCGTCTTGGCAGCCCGTAGCAACAGCGACTTGTTGGCACCGTCGGAGTGCCAGAAAGCAGCGGCGTCGCGCACCAACTTCTCGATACCGGCCTCGCGCATGTAGCCGTAGCCGCCGTGCAGTTCGAGCGCCTTGGTAACGATGTGCCAGGCTGTCTGGGCTGCAAAAACCTTGGGCAGCGCCGTGTAAGTCGGATCCCACGTCAGTTCACCGTCCGCGGCTCGCGCCGCTTGGTAAACATAGGCCCGTGCCGCGTCGAGCATCATGCGCATTTCCGCGATATCGACGGCGACCACGCTGTGCTCGATGATAGGCTTGCCGCCCTGCACCCGGTCGCGGGTCCATTCAATCGCCCGCTCGTAGGCGGTGGCAGCAACGCCGAGCACCAGCGCAGCCGCATGTACGCTGCTGCCGAGGGAAAATAAGGCGCGCGCCTGGTGTCCGCGGTCGACTTCACCCAAAATATTTTCATCGGGTACAAAACAGTCGGTGAAATTGAGCTCGGCGTTGGTGGTTAGCCGCTCACCCATTTTGTCGTGCACGCGCCCGATGGTGAAGCCTGGCGAGTCGCGTTCAATGAGAAAGCAGGTGCTGCCGAGCATCACACCTTCGTTGGGATTGGTTTGGGCGAACAGGAAATACAGGCTAGCGACTGGGCCGTTGGAGATGAAATGCTTGCCGCCACTGATCCGCCAACCACCATCGACTCGCTCGGCCTTGGTCTGATACCGCGTATCCGGGCTGTCGAACGGGATGATGTAGTCTGACGCGCGCACCGGTTCGCTCGAACCGATCGCCATGAGAAAGTGTGGATCGTCGGCAATCTTGGCAAAAAAGCGTTGTTGCTGCTCTTGCGTGCCTGCTTTCTGGAGAAACCGGATGAGCTTGTAATTTTGCATCAAGGTGGTGGCAACGCCCTGGTCCGCATTGGCCAGCGTCTCAACAGCCATGGTTGTGGTCAAATTGTCGGCACCAATGCCTCCATATTCTTCTGCCAACGGCATGGTGCGGAGCCCGATCGCGTCGGCGGCCTCGATGATTTCCCAGGAAAAGCAAGCCATAGGATCGGCTAAACCATCGAGTTCAGCCGTTACCGGTACGATATGTTCTTCCGTAAATCGACGCACCGTTTCGAGAATAGCGTCACGTTCGGGGTCGGCGGAAACTGGTTCAGAAAGCCGGACAGACATGACATCAACTCCTCAGTGGCGATAGCAGCACTCTTAGCGCCCGACGAACTTCGGTTTTCTCTTCTCGACGAAGGATAGGAAGCCTTCCTTGGTGTCCGCCGTATTCTGAATGTCGGTCAAGACTTCCCAGGTCCAGGGGATACCCTTGGTTGGGCCGCGGTCGATGGCACCCATGATCGCGCGCTTGGTGCCCTGAACCGCTAGCGGCGCTGCGTCTTCGGCGATATGCGTGGCAATCTCCCACGCCTTATCCAGCAATTTTTCTTGCGGTAAAACCTCCGATACCAGTCCCCACTGGTAGGCCTGCTGCGCGTTAATCCGAAAGTGCTTTCCCTCCAGCGACATGCGCATGACGATGCCGAGCGGCATTTTGTAAGCCAGCCCCGCCGACTCGACGCCGTTGATCAGCCCGATATTGACGTGGGTATCGAAGAACTGGGCGTTTTCCGAGGCAATCACGATGTCGCTGTCGGCAACCAGGTGCCAGCCGCCACCGACGCAATAGCCGTTGACCGCACAGATGAACGGCTTTTCGATCGACTGCATCATATCGGTCCAGGGCTTGAAGATGGTGTAGCCACCGGTCTCGCCGGTCTCGGCTGTCTTCTTTGCCGCTTCGGTGACGTACATGCCGCTGCAGAATGCCTTGTCGCCCGCGGCGGCGATAATCATCGCCCAAAGTTTGGGGTCGTTCTTATACTCGGTGAACACCTCCAGCATCTCGTTGCCAGTGTCGACGCTTATGGCGTTCATTCTCTCCGGACGATTAAGGGTGAGACAGATAATTCGGCCCCTCTTCTCCACAACGATATCATCATAAGCCATTTTTCTTTCCTCTTTGGTGTCAGGCCTAAATACGGGTGCGGATAGTACTCGCAGAGACGCTACGTTACTGCCGCATCAACGCGCGGCCAATGATCAACCGCTGGATTTCCGATGTGCCTTCGTAGATGCGGGTAATTCTGGCATCACGATAGAACCGGCCAACGGGATTGCCGCTAATATAGCCGGCACCCCCCTGGAGTTGCATCGCGTTGTCGGCGACCACCGCCAGACACTCCGAGGCATAGAGCTTGGCCATCGAGACCGTTTCCGGCGTGGCCCCGCCGTTATCGCAATCGATGGCGGCCTTGTAGGTGAGCCAGCGAGCAGCCTCGGTGCACGTCGCCATGTCGGCCAGCATGAACCGTATGGCTTGGAAATCTCCGATCGGCTTGCCAAACTGCTTGCGGTCCCGCGCCCAATCAGTCGATATTTCGAGTAGCCGCTCGCAGGCGCCAACGCAGCGGGCGGCGACCAGCGGGCGCGCATTGTTGAGAATTTGCATGGCCGCGATCCAGCCATCGCCTTCCGCGCCGAGCAGGTTTTCCTCCGGAACCTCGCAGTCCTCAAACACCAGCTCGGCGATGGGATGACCCTTCGCCCCCATGGTCTCGTAGATCTCGCCAATCCGGAATCCGGGGAAATCCGGCTCTACCAAGAAGACGCCGAACTGTTTGTCGGCCTCGCCGGAGTTGGTGCGCGCGATCACCGTGATAAGACCCGCCTTCGAGCCGCCACTAATGTAGCATTTCACACCGTTCAGGTAGTACCGGTTACCCTTCTTACGTGCGTTTGTCCTCATCCCCCCAACATCGGAACCGGCTTCGTGCTCGGTGATGGCACAGGCCGCCGTGAGCTCCCCGGTCGCCATCCGCGGCAGGTAGCGCTCCTTCTGGCTCTCCGTCCCCAGTTCGACGATACCCTCTGAGCCAATCCCGGTATGGGACGCGATCGCGCCGGCAAAACCGAAACCGCTGCGTCCGATCATCTGATGAACGAGCGTGCGAGAAAGCCGGCTAAGACCGCTGCCGCCATAGGCTTCCGGAATGCTCATCCCGAAAAGACCGAGGGCTCCCGCCTCTGATAGGATTTCCGGCGGAATGGCATTGGTTTCCTCAATCTCATTTATCCGTGGCTCGACGCGCTCGTCGATGAACGATCGTACCGATTCCATAAGGTCTTTCTGTTCTGTAGAGATTTGAAAATCCATGGGTCACACGCCTTCAGCGATTGAACAGCCGAGCTCCTGCATTATTTCTTCCCTGTGCTCGTCCAATCCGGGCACACTCAACAGACCCTTGGTACCCGATCCTTGGATCTTGATCGGCACCCCCCATGTCGGCACCTCGCGGCCGCCGGCAAGCCGTGCCGTCTGGATCATGTCGCGCGCCACGACCTGTTCATCGCTGATGACGTCGCCCATCGGGCGCACGTGACTTAACGGAACGCCTGCGTCGAGGCAGAGGCTTTGCCATTCCTTGGCGTCGCGTGTTGCAAGATAGTCCTGCAGCAGCGGCCGCAAATCGTCGCGATTTGCGACGCGGTCCGGATTGGACGCAAACCTGGGGTCGTCGGCCAGATGGTCCGCCCCCAGAACGTCGCAAAACCGCTGCCACTGGAATTCGTTGCAGACCTGAACTAGGCAATCTTCCCCGTCGCGGCAAACGAAGGCGCCCATCGGGTACATACCCATAGTTTCGCTGCCCTGTCGTGCCGGTACGGGCAGGTCCGCCAGCGCGCCCTGGAGATAGGCGTGCATGAACCCGAGTGCGGACTCCATTAGGGAGACTTCGAGCAGAACGCCTTGCCCGGTTTTCGCGGCAGTATAAACACCCGATACGATGGCGCTGAAGGCAAGATAGGCTGTCGCGATATCGATCGACGAGCCGCCGCTACGTACCGGCCCGCCGTCACGCTCTCCCGTAACGCCCATAATTCCGGTGTAGGCCTGCATCATGGAATCGTAGGCGGGCGCAGCGGCGCGCGGGCCTTTGCGGCCATATCCGGTCACGGAAACCCAGACGAGTTTGGGATGTGTGGTTTTGAGATCGTTCCAGTCGAGCCCCATTTTCGTCAGCGACCCGGGGCGATAGTTTTCGACGACGACGTCGGCCGTCGACAGCAGCTTTAAAAAGATGTCCTTGTCGCCCGGCGATTTCAAATCGAGCGATATGCTTCGTTTGCCGCGATTGCAGCTGACGAAGTAGACGCTTTCGCCATCGATGAAGGGCGGCCAGCAGCGCATTTCGTCGCCACCCGGTTGCTCGATCTTGATGACATCCGCACCCATCTCAGCAGCCAGCATCGTCGACACCGGTCCGGCGATATTCCGGGTGAGGTCGACGATCCTGATGCCGTCGAGAAGGGGAGGAATTGGTTGCGGCGATGCCGTCATTGACCCAGTTCTCCGCCGTTGGTGAAGGAGAGCATTACGGAGTGGAGCATTTTGGATCCAAATTCATCACAGTACTCGCGTTTTGACAGCCGCTATTTTTATTGCCCCAATCTACCGAACAACACACACGGCCATTGGGGTGCTAGCAATAACTATTTAAGCCTTCCGGGTACCGGGTGCCACTGACATAGCTCAAGCGAGCGTCGCTCGTTCAGCGCGCTAAGTCTTTGGATAATAGTAGGAGCGGCAAGGACCGTACAATTGCGCAAAATAAAGAGACCAATCCCGCCAGGCACAGGTATACAGGGGGAAATGGTGGGCGCGGTAGGGTTTGAACCTACGACCCCCTCGATGTCACCGAAGTGCTCTTCCGCTGAGCTACGCGCCCCACCGTCGCGGGCTAGTTGCCGGTAATGAGCACCGCAACGCCCGTCGCGCATCTTACAACGCCCTTGGTTTGAGAGCAAGTCTGCGCCATAGCGCAGCGAGGCTAGCGGATGCCAGGAACCGACAGAGAGGATGTGGTCGACATTGTCGACCAGTTCGCGCAGATGAAACGGATTCGACAGAATCTTGGTCGCGCCCATTTTCTCGCGCGCGTTCATGGCCACTGCTCTCCAGCGCCCGCGCCAGAAACTCCCGCACTGATGTATCGTTCTCAGCTAGCAGAATGCGCGTCATGGCGTAGCAATCCCCTTAACATTTTCTTAACCATGGCGGCCGCTCGTGTCCTCACTACAATATAATATTCATACGCTAATCGGCAGTCCTTGCGAAATTACGAAGCCAGAAACAAAGTTGCCAATAATCATACATAAATACCTTTAATCCCAGGACCAGCGCATAGTAAAGATTGTACTGCCTTTCGGCGTACGGCCGGGGATGACACAGCACGCAGTTTTGGTTAATCAGTAGGGTTATGGATCAGGAAACCCGCATCGATGCAGATCAAGCGATCGAGATTCTGGCACCGGCGAGACAAACGGCGCCGGTGGTTTTTTCGTCTCCCCATAGCGGACGTCAATATTCGGAAGATTTCCTGGCCACGACATGCCTCGACGAGCAGGCGATCCGGCGATCGGAAGACAGTTTCGTCGACGAAATTTTTGCCCGGGCACCCCTTTATGGCGCCCAACTGCTGAAAGCCCTGTTTCCGCGTGCTTTCGTCGACCCCAATCGCGAGCCCTACGAGCTCGATCCAACGATGTTCGAGGAGCCGCTACCCGGCTTCATCAACAAGCGCTCACCACGGGTCGCCGCGGGTCTAGGAACGATCGCGCGGGTCGTCGCGAGCGGCGCCGAAATTTACACCGGCAAATTGAACTTCACCGAAGCCCGCGAACGAATCGACCGCTATTACCGTCCTTATCACGAGGCGCTGGAAGACCTCGTTGGAACCACCCAGCGCATTTTTAATCACTGTATCCTGATCGATTGCCATTCCATGCCATCGGTCGGCGGACCGATGGAAAACGATGCCGGCCGCCAGCGGCAGGTGGATTTCGTGCTTGGCGACGCCCACGGGCGCAGCTGTTCACGCGCGCTCACCGTAATGGTCGAGGAAACCTTGCGCGGCATGGGCTACACCGTGGTGCGCAATGCGCCCTATTCGGGCGGTTTCATCACCCGCAACTACGGCCGCCCGGCCAAGGGTGTGCACGCCCTGCAAATCGAGATCAATCGCGGACTCTACATGCACGAGCCCAGCTATAGCCGCGCGCCCGAAATGGCGAGGATTGTCGAGGACATGTCCCGGTTAACCGAACGCTTCCTGGGCCTCGAGCCGCAGGCGCTCGCCGCATAACCACCACCAACCAGCTGAACGCCTTGCCCGGCGACAACGTATCAATCCGCGATGCAACCGAAGGCGACCCAGCGTGGATTCAAGCGATCTACGCTCATTATGTGAACCACGGGCTGGCGTCGTTCGGAGAAATGCCACCCAATATCGCCAAAATTTCTCGTCGGCGCGATACGGCATGTGACCACGATCTGTCCTATCTGGTGGCCGAAAAGGACGGCACGGTGCAAGGTTTTGCCTATGCCAGTCTGTTCCGTGGCCGACCGGCGTATCGCTACACGATTGAGGATTCGGTCTATATTGCACCCGACGCGCTGGGCGCCAGTGTCGGATCAGCCCCGTTGTCGACCCCGATCGAGCAATGTGCAGAGCGCGGTTTCCGGCAGATGATAGTGGTGATCGGCGATAGCGCCAACCAAGCCTCGATCGGTTTGCATGCCAAGCACGGTTTCGTCAAAGCAGGTTTGACGCCGTCTGTCGGCTTTAAGTTCAGCCACTGGGTCGACAGCTTCAGCACGCAACAGCCCCTGGGCCTGGGCGATACTACCCCGCCCGAGTAGGGCTCGTTCCATTTGGCTGGAGTTAGCCGGCGTAATGCACATTAGGGCCAACAGGTCGCGGTAACGCCTAAAAAGCAAAAAAAGGCCGTGGTTGAAACCACGGCCCAAGTAAAGGGGAGGAAACGCTAAATATGCGGTTCCAGCGCAAGGCGGATACCGCAACACAACAGATACTTCGCACTTGCAGCATTTTCAAGGCCTCGTATAACTTTCTGAAAATAAGCATTAGTTGGTTATATCCGTGGCCATAAGCGAAATATTATTACGAAGTGATATTGCGTTGCACAATATTCGATAGTCTGTTGGTTTAGATAGCCGAAACCGCGCCATCTAGCATAGGATTTGCTCCCTTTTACCCATGCGTAGAATCTCACATTATGGGCTCTGACCGCGCTGACGCTGGCGATTTATCTATCGGTATCGGCCGCTAACGCGATAACACCTCTGCCTTTCGCAAAATTCCGCCGAATTTGCCAACGTGCAACGCGGGATGCCGAAGCCAGCAGCACCCTGCCCAAGGACCTGTTGACCGCAATTTCGCTGGCAAGAACCGTGTTGATCTGGCCTGTCGGGCCGGGATTATCGGACGCGGTTGCCACCAATAGTGGGCTCTTTCAATCTGAAAACGACCCAAGCTACAACATGCGCGAGGGGCCCTAAGCCACCAAATCGTCCGTGGGCGGTCAAATGGCAGGCGCTATTAGCCCCATAAAGTGGCGGATGGCGGGGAAACAAGGCTTTCGCGCACTTCCAGAGGAAATTCCCGGTCTATAGACAGTAGCAAAGGGCCGTCCAAATCGACGATTTTGGCACCTTGAGCCACTAGGTGAGCCGGCGCCATCGCCAGACTGGTGCCCACCATACACCCCACCATAATGTCGAGATTCGCCGCCCGCGCCGCCGCCGCAACTGCCAAAGCCTCGGTAAGTCCACCGGCCTTGTCGAGCTTGATATTGACCATGTCGTAGCGGTCGGCCAACGCGGCTACGCTAGTACTGTCGTGGCATGATTCGTCGGCACAAATCGGCACCGGATGGTCGAGGGTAACCAAGGCAGCATCGTCGCCAGCCGGAAAAGGTTGTTCGATCATCTCCACGCCGAGGCCCGCCAGTTCCACTGCCAACGCACCAAAGTCTTCCGGCGCCCAAGCCTCGTTAGCGTCAACGATGAGCCGGGCATCCGGCGCACCCTCGCGCACGGCGCACACCCGGTCGAGGTCACCGGCGCCGGTCAGTTTCAATTTAAGCAAAGGCCGCGTCGCGTTTTCACGGGCCACCACGGCCATTGCCTCCGGCGTGCCGACGCTCAGCGTGTAGGCAGTCTCGACCAGCCCGGGTTTCGTAAGTCTTGCCAAGGCCCACACCGGCTTACCGGTTTGCTTGGCTTGCAAATCCCAAAATGCGCAGTCGATGGCGTTACGTGCCGCGCCCGGCGGCATCACCGTTTGCAGGCTCTCGCGGTCGAGCCCTCCGGAAATGTCTGTCGCCATCACGGCAATCGCATCGGCAACTCCTTCCGGCGTTTCGCCGTAGCGGATATTGGGTCCGCATTCACCACGGCCTTTATGGTCGCCGTCATTAAGTTCGGCTACGACCACTACGGTCTCGGTCTTGCTGCCGCGCGAGATCGTGAAATGCTGGCGCAGCGGAAAGGTTTCGACCCGCGCTTCGAGGGTCACCATGGCGGAGCCGTTAATCCAGTTTCGCGACGAGCGCGGCGACGCCGTCGATCACCGGGTCAACCGCAGGCAAGCCCGTCCGCGCTGCTATATTGGCCAGGCAACTCCGGCGCTCATCTTCACTGGCCAGGCCCGAGGTATTCACCGCAACGCCGATACATACCGCGTCGGGATTGGTTAGCCGCGCGGCGCCGATATGCCCGTCTATGCAGGTCTGGATGTCAGGCAGCGGTTGATGGGGTAATCCGCGCATGTGTGTGCGTGTCGGCTCGTGGCAAACCACCAGCACGTCCGGCTGCGCGCCATGCACCAGCCCCATGGTGACGCCGGCATATGAGGGATGAAACAACGAGCCCTGGCCCTCGACCAGATCCCAGTGATCGGCGTCGCTGGCCGGTGTCAGCCATTCGGTGGCACCAGAGATAAAATCCGATACTACCGCGTCCACCGATACGCCTTCACCGGCAATGAAAATTCCGGTCTGGCCAGTGGCGCGAAAATCGGCCTTCACATTGCGCAACTGCAATTCGTGACCGATAGCCAACGCGGCATACATTTTACCGACCGAACAATCGGTGCCAACGGTGAGTAGACGCTTGCCCGAGCGTCGCGCACCGGAACCGACGCTGAACGTCTGCGTCGGGTGGCGCACATCGAACAATTGGCGGTTATTGGCTACCACAGCATCGGCGACGGTCTCGATATCGGCGACCTTCTGATGCAGCCCGGCAGCAATATCCATGCCAGCCTCCAGCGCATCCACCATCGTCGGCACCCAGGATTCGGGGATCACACCGCCACGATTGGCCACCCCAATTACCATCGTGCGGCACCCGACGGCAACGGCCTCGGCAATGGTCATATCCGGCAGACTCAGATCGGCGCGACAGCCCGGTAACCGAAACTGTCCGAGGCACCAATCACGCCGCCAATGGACGATCCCGCTCGCAGTTTTTGCCGCCAGTTGGTCCGGCGCATCACCGAGAAACATCAGATAGGGGTATTCTATTTTCATCGGTCTCCCGTTGCCGCAAGCCCTGTACGGAGGCTAAGTTCGCTCCAGCAATCCGGCCCCCTCGAAAGGCAAGTTATGTTTACCACACGACCCGAAATTCGTGGCACATTTGGGATGGTCGCGTCGACCCACTATCTGGCCACCATGGCTGGCTGGGCAATGCTGGAAAAAGGCGGCAACGCCTTCGATGCCGCCGTCGCCACCGGGTTGGCGCTACAGATCGTCCATCCCTACCAGAACGGCCCCGGCGGCGATCTTCCCATCGTTTTACACAACGCAACGACTGGCAAGACCGAAGCTATCTGCGGCCAGGGCGTGTCACCGCAGGCGGCGACTCTCGAGCGGTTCCAACAAATGGGTCTCGATCTCATTCCCGGCACCGGATTGCTGGCACCGTGTGTGCCGGGCGCCTTCGGCGCCTGGATGGTGCTGCTGCGCGATTACGGCACCCTGAGCCTGAGCGACGTTATGCAACCCGCCATCGATTATGCTCGCGACGGCTATGCCGTGATGCCGATGATGCGCACGATAATCGACAATGTCGCCGAACTGTTCCGTAGCGCCTGGCACACGTCCGCGGCAACGTATCTGATCAACGGTGAGCCGCCAGAAGTGGGTACACTGCACAGCAATCCGGTCTTAGCCGAAACCTACGCACGCCTATTGCGCGAGGCCGAAGCCCAGGACGGTAGCCGCGAGAACGTGGTCGAGGCTGGGCGGCGTGTGTTCTACGAGGGTTTTATCGCCGAGGAAATAGACCGCTTCTGCCGCAAAACCGAATGGCTCGACAGCTCCGGCGAGGTGCACGGCGGCTTGTTGACCGGCGACGATATGGTGCATTGGCGGCCCACCATCGAGGCGCCGGCGACCTACGACTATCACGGCTATACCTTGTGCAAACCCGGTCCGTGGAGCCAGGGCCCGGTGTTCCTGCAGCAATTGGCTCTGCTCAAGGGTTTCGACTTGGCGGCGATGGACCCGGTAGGGCCGGACTTCATTCACACCCAAGTGGAATGCGCCAAGCTGGCGCTCGCCGACCGGGAAGCCTGGTACGGTGATCCCGACGTGCACGACATTCCGCTGCAAAGCTTGTTATCGGAAAACTACAACGATGCGCGGCGCGGCCTGATCGAGACCCAAGCGTCCACTGAGTTACGCCCCGGCAGCCCCGACGGCCGCGACCCCCATCTCGCCGAATTCGCAACACTCGATCCTGATCAAGACGAAGTTTTACCAGCCGGAGCCGGCGAACCCAATACGGCACGCAGCGTGGCCAACGACCATGGGCCTGCCAACGGCGATACGGTGCATCTCGACGCCACCGACCGGTTTGGCAACATGATCACCTGCATGCCGAGCGGCGGCTGGTTACAATCGTCGCCGGTGATACCGGCGCTGGGGTTCTGTCTGGGCACGCGCGCGCAGATGTTTTGGCTGCAGGAAGGCTTCCCGACGACGCTACAACCGGGTATCCGTCCGCGAACCACCCTGAGCCCGACGCTAGCACTGCACGACGGCTCACCGGCATTGGCGTTCGGCACGCCCGGCGGTGACGCTCAGGACCAGTGGGGATTAACCCTATTCCTGCGCCACATCCATCACGGCATGGACCTGCAAGAAGCCATCGACGCGCCCAACTTCCATACCGATCACCTACCATCGAGCTTCTATCCGCGCACTTTCCAGCCCGCTGTGGTCAAGGCCGAAGGCCGGCTGCCGCAGGAAACTATCGACGTCTTGCGAAACCGGGGCCATCGTATGGAAATCGTCGACGACTGGGCGCTCGGCCGCTTGTGCGCGGTCGGTCGCGAGAAAACCGATGGTGGCTGGCTTCTCAAGGCCGCTGCCCATCCGCGCTTTCAAGAGGCCTACGCCGTTGGCCGTTAGCGGTCCCCCGTTGCCAGCATGACCACGACCACAAACAACGCCATCGGCTTGACCGACGGCCTGCGCAACGGCCCCTACCGCCGCATCTGGAAACTGTCGTGGCCGACCATCCTATCGAACCTCACAGTGCCGCTGCTCGGCGCCGTCGACACCGCGGTAATGGGGCATTTGCCCGACGCCGCCTATGTGGGTGCGGTGGCGGTGGGGGCGATGGTTTTCAGCTTCGTCTATTGGGGCTTCGGTTTCCTCAACATGGGTACCGTTGGCTTCGCCGCCCAAGCGAAAGGCAGCGACGACACCGACGAGATTAGGGCTGTTCTCGCCCGCGCATTGTTAGTCGGCCTGGGGCTCGCTGCTGTTATTCTTGTACTACAATTTCCAGTGCGGCTGGGCGCGCTGACGATTATCGATGCGGAACCACAGGTAGAACAATTAGCGAGCGCTTATTTCGACGTTCGTGTGTGGGGAGCACCGGCGACTCTGGCCAATTACGGGCTACTGGGTTGGCTGTTGGGCATGCAGTATGTGCGCACGGCCCTCATCGTTCAGGTTCTCATCAACGGTCTGAACGTCGTCCTCGATCTATGGTTCGTCCTCGATCTCGGTTGGGGCGTCGAGGGAGTAGCTCTGGCGACGGCGATTGCCCAATACGCTGGCGCGTTTCTGGGATTGTTCTTCGTGCTGCGTCACCTCAAGGTCATCGGCGGGCGTTGGCAGTGTGCAAAAATTCTCGAACCGGTAGCGTTGGCCGAGACCTTTCGGGTAAACCGCGACATTTTTTTGCGCACGCTGGCGATGATCTTCGCCTGGTCGTTACTCACCTGGACCGGTGCGCGATTGGGCACGACGGCATTAGCGGCAAATGCTATTTTGATGAACTTCCAACTGTTTCTGGCCCACGGGCTGGACGGTTTCGCCCATGCCACTTCGGCATTGGTCGGCGAAGCGGTCGGCGCCCGCGACCATCGGATGCTGCGCCGCTGCGTTGTCGCCACCACTGTCATGGCAATCGTTGTGGCAACCGGCTATACGCTGGTCTATGCCAGTGCCGGCCCGGCGATTATCAGGACGTTCACCACCATCGCTGAGCTACGCACGTTCTCGTCCAACTATTTGATCTGGATCGTCATCTCGCCGTTGCTGTCAGTATGGGCCTATCAACTCGACGGCATATTTATCGGCGCTACGCGGTCCGCCGACATGCGCAACGCCATGGTGATATCAGTGGCGATCTACGTCACAGCAATGGCGACGTTGACCGGGACCTTGGGTAATCACGGCCTGTGGCTATCGGTGATGATCTTCATGGTCGCGCGGGCGCTGACGCTGGCGGTGCATTACCCCAATATCGAGAAAATGGCTGCCGCTAACACTAACTAAATATGGCACCCGTTAACGGAATATTGACGCAAACCGTTGAAATCATGGATTGACACGTGAATCGCTCGCAAGCATGTTCTGGCGTTCCGTCGGAACGGTGTTTATGCAACGCCAACGGTTGAGTTCAGACAAAGGTCGTAGATGGGCCGAGAGTCCAAGTTCGGTTGGCCGTTAAAACCCCGCGCGATGGCAATCGTCGGTGGTTTGGCAATCGCCGTTCCAGTGTTTGCGTTCGTTGGTGGTTTCTTCGCCGGGCAAAACGCCGCTGGGCCGCCGGGTGAAGTCGACAACCAAGTCGATACACTCACCCACGTCCAGTCCACCGCCATATGGGAAGCCGAGGCGGACCATCAGCCGCCGGTGCCCATTACCCGCGTCGTCGCGGTCGAAAGCGGCGATAACCTCGTGGGAGTTTTGTTGCGCGCCGGCGTCGAACGAACCGTGGCTTATGCAGCGATCCAGTCGCTCAAGAGAAGTTACGACCCCAGGCGCGACTTGAGCGTCGGCGACAAGTTGCAGGTGACTTTCGGTCTCGTCAACACCAGCGAAACTTCGAACGAGCCCGAAGGTTATGTTCTTTCGCGTCTGACCATTCCCGTCTCCTACGACAGGGAAATCGATGTCAGCCGCGACAACAAAGGTAGGTTCGTCGCCAGCGAGGTCGAACGCCCTCTCGAACGCGAAACCGTGCAGGTGTCGGGCAAAATAGACACAAGCCTATCCGTGGCCGCCGGCGCAATCGGCCTGCCGCCACACGTGCTGGCCGAGTTCATCCGCGTCTACAGCTTCGATGTCGATTTCCAACGGGATATCTGGCAGGGCGACCACTTCGAGCTGATGTATGATCAGTTTCGCGATAAAACCGGCGAAATCGTCCACGAAAGCGACATCCACTACGCCAAATTGACCCTACGTAGCACCGAGCTGCCGTTGTACCGTTACACGACGACGAGGGGAAATTTGGATTACTTCACCGCCAAAGGCCAGAGCGTGCGTAAGACGCTTATGCGCACACCGATCGACGGGGCGCGACTATCGTCGCGCTTTGGTCGACGCCAGCATCCGATACTCGGTTACACGCGCATGCACACCGGCACCGATTTCGCCGCGCCGCGCGGCACACCGATTTACGCCGCCGGCAACGGCACCGTCGTCCAGGTGGGCCGCAACGGCGGCTACGGTAAGTATGTCCGCATCCGCCACAATGGAACCTTCCAGACCGCTTATGCGCATCTGTCGGGGTACGCTAGAAAGACCCGCAGAGGTGTGCGCGTGAAGCAGGGCCAGATTATTGGCTATGTCGGGTCCACGGGGCGGTCGACCGGTCCCCACCTGCATTACGAAGTTCTGCGCAATGGCCGCCAGATTAATCCCCGCAGCGTCCGCATTCCCAGCGGCGAGAAGCTAAAAGGCGCCGAATTGAAGAAATTCATTGCCCTGCGTGATACCAGGGATACGCAGTTCGCGCGGTTGCGTGACGCCGCGGTGCGGCTTGCCGAAAACAAGGCCGGCGCAATCCAAAAATAAGTAAACGCTCTAAGGGTTGATTTGATCATAGGTGGTGCGGCCAGACCCCTCGTTGATAAAGTGATCTTTGACCTCGCTTGGTAAGAAGCTCGCTTTTACGCAGACCTCCAATAGTAAACGCGATGGCTGGAACCTGGTGGTATAGCCCATTGAAATCTCAGAGCGGTCAAAGAAGCCTTGAGCCACTCTCTCTATGAGACCCAGCGCTTCAAAGCCTCTCAGAACCGCTATGAAGTTTCTATACGAGACCTCAGAACCAGTGAACTCGCTTGGGCCGAGTGGTTGATAAGACAGTGAGGAGAGTTCTCTGCCATGTCCCAGCAATAGGTCAGCTATTACAGCTGCTACAGCGCGCTCAAATTGTTCCCGCTTTTGTCCCCTGCGACCCCTTTTGCGCTGAGGGTCTGCTGCCGTGGCCTCAGCTGCGAGCAGTTGGCATAAAGAACGAGCAGTATCCGAAGCAGCCACATGGTCCAAGGCCATGTATCTCGCATTCAGAAGCTCTGTGAGCCTGTCCTCGTTGATTCCACGGCGATCACTATGGTCACCGTCACCCATGTCACTATTGTCAGTTGGGGATAGGTATAGGTTCGTCACGTTGAGCCTCTTTTGGTCACTTGGTTGGGGAGGGAATAAACACAAGGAATACACACAAGGAATACGCATGGAGACTCTGTTGGAGCCCCGTGGGATAACTCGTAACGTTATTGAGAAACACAAAGCTTAGCTCCCGACGGAGAACGAACCGGACTTCTGCTGTTCCTTGAGTTCTTCGACGAACTCTTCGGCTGGACCATAGCCAGCCTGGTAGGCCTCGTTGATCCAATAGAGGCCTTCATCTTCGTCTTCTTCAGAGTTGATACCGAACAGCCGTATCATGCCCAGAGCGAACTGCGAGGGCTCATAGCCCCTTTCGGTAGCATCTGCATAAAGCTCGATCGCTTTCTGATTTTCAGCTTGCTCGATATCGTCGGGCCCTCTTCTGTATTGAAAAGCAGTTGGGCTACACGGTACATGGAGCGTGGTTCTCCCGCCTCAGCAGCCTTTAGGAACCAAGTGAGGCCCTCAAAGAGGTCTTGTTCTACTCCATCGCCCGAGAACAGCATCTCACCGAGGTTGTACTGGGCACTCGCGACATCCTGCTCTGCTGCGTATCGGTATTCCGTAAGCGCTCGCTCTATATCGACTTCGTAGCCCCGCTCACCGGAATGGTACCCGGTGGCAACGAAGAAGCTTGCCTCAGGGTTCCCTAGTGACGCAGAGGCCCGGCAGATAAAATTGCCTTTCTCATTGCAGGCCGTCTCGCCCTTGGCGTAGACCAACAGGGTCAGACCACCGAAGATTAGAGCAATGCGGAAGACGGCCGTTAGCGCCGAGTAGGCGACCAAGTTATAGAGCGTTCTCACCAGCACCTCCTTGGCGACTCTATGAGGCCCGTAGACGCGCTTTGGGGCCTCGGTGGCCCCCATTGTGGGGTCGGGAGAGTTCAGGGAGTCCTCACGACGCTCCTGAGGCCGTTACAGGTATGGCTGCAACGCTTGCTCAGGTAATGGAAGGAGAGAGCAGTGAGCGAGCGATGACGATTAGATCATCGTTGTTCAGAAGGGCAGCAGTAAGGCACAAGTTGGGCGATTTTTTGTGAGCGGCCCAAGTTGACGTTCTGCTATAGAGTTTCAGGATCCTCACAAACAGATCAGCAGAGGTTTTATTCCCCCAGAATCCAGCCGCCACCGAAAACGCGGCCTCCAGCAGCGGGTTTAGGCGACTTTCAGGGCCAATTATTCAGCGGCTTTGGCGTGGAACGTCTCGCCATTAATCACCAGGCCATCGACTACGGCGCTCACATTGACCGTATTGCCTTCATTGATGCGACCTTCGAGCAATAGGCTGGCCAGCTGATTCTGCAGGCCGCGCTGGATCACGCGTTTGAGCGGCCGGGCACCATAAACCAAGTCGTAGCCGGCATCCGCAAGCCACTCGCGCGCGGCGGTATCAAGTTTCAGCGTCACCTTTCGCTCCGCCAGCAGTTCGCACAGCCGCGCCAGTTGGATATCGACAATGCCGCCCATCTGCGCCCGGTTGAGGCGGTGGAACAGCAAGGTCTCGTCTAGCCGGTTCAGAAACTCCGGCCGGAATGCACTGCGCACGACTGCCATCACTTGATCGCGAACCGCCTCACTGTCCTCGCCTTCCGGCTGATTGGCGAAAAATTCGCTACCTAGGTTCGAGGTCATGATAATCAGCGTGTTTTTGAAATCAACCGTTCGGCCGTGACCGTCAGTCAACCTGCCGTCATCGAGGACCTGCAAAAGAATATTGAAGGCATCGGGATGTGCTTTCTCGACCTCGTCGAACAGAACAACCTGGTAAGGACGGCGGCGCACCACCTCGGTGAGGGCGCCACCCTCCTCATAGCCCACATAGCCCGGCGGGGCGCCAATGAGCCGGGCGACGGCGTGCTTTTCCATATACTCAGACATGTCGATGCGCACCATCGCCTGCTCATCATCGAACAGGAATTCGGCCAGCGTCTTGGACAGCTCGGTCTTGCCAACACCGGTGGGGCCGAGGAACAGGAACGAGCCAATCGGCCGATCCGGGTCTTGCAAACCGGCCCGCGCCCGGCGCACGGCGTTCGATATGGCGACAATCGCCTCTTCCTGGCCGATGACGCGGGCACCGAGCCCCGCTTCCATTTGGAGTAACTTTTCGCGCTCGCCCTCAAGCATCTTGTCGACCGGAATGCCTGTCCAGCGCGACACAATAGCGGCGATGTCGTTTTCCTTGACCTCTTCATCAAGCATGCGCTCGCTGGAAGCCTCTTCGGATTCGCCAAGGCTGCTTTCGAGTTCGGGAATTACGCTGTAGGCGAGCTGTCCAGCCCGTTCGAGTTGCCCTTCGCGCTGGGCGATTTCCAACTCCTGGCGCGCTTTATCTAGCTCCTCCTTGAGCTTTTGCGCGCCCGCGAGCTTTTCGCGCTCGGCCTGCCACACCGCGGTCAGATCGGCGGACTTGCCTTCAAGCCCGCTCAGCTCCCGCTCTAGGACCTCCAGCCTGTCCTTAGAGGCGGCATCAGATTCCTTTTTCAAAGCTTCGCGTTCGATTTTCAGTTGGATGATGCGGCGGTCGAGCTCGTCGACCTCCTCGGGCTTTGAATCGACTTCCATGCGCAAGCGTGAGGCGGCCTCGTCGACCAGATCGATAGCTTTGTCGGGCAAAAAGCGGTCGGAGATATAGCGGTTCGACATGGTTGCCGCCGCAACCAGCGCGCTGTCGGTAATACGCACACCGTGGTGCAGCTCGTATTTTTCCTTCAGCCCGCGCAGGATCGAGACAGTGTCCTCGACCGAGGGTTCGGAGACAAACAATGGCTGGAATCGCCGCGCCAACGCGGCATCTTTTTCCACATGCTTGCGGTATTCGTCGAGTGTCGTGGCGCCGACACAGTGTAATTCACCGCGTGCCAGCGCCGGTTTCAGCATGTTCGAGGCATCCATCGAACCCTCCGCCGCACCGACGCCAACGATCGTGTGCATCTCGTCGATGAACAGAACGACTTCGCCTACGGCAGTGTCGATTTCCTCCAGGACCGCTTTCAGGCGCTCCTCGAATTCGCCGCGAAACTTGGCACCGGCGATAAGCGCGCCCATATCGAGGGACAAAAGACGCTTGTCGCGCAGGCTCTCCGGCACGTCGCCATTAACAATACGCAGGGCCAAGCCTTCGATGATCGCCGTCTTGCCAACGCCGGGTTCACCGATGAGGACCGGGTTATTCTTGGTACGCCGCGACAGCACCTGCACGGTACGGCGTATCTCTTCGTCGCGGCCGATTACCGGATCCAACCGGCCTTCGCGGGCCGCTTCCGTCAGGTCGAGGGTATATTTTTTCAACGCTTCGTAGGCATTTTCTGCCGTCGGTGAATCGGCCGTGCGGCCTTGACGCAACGCCTCGATCGCTCGGTTCAAATTCTGCGGTGTGGCACCAGCGCCAGCGAGGATTTTCGCCACCCCGCTGCCCGATGTCATCGCCAGAGCAAGCAGCATACGCTCGACGGTGACAAATTCATCACCGGCCTTTTTGGCGATATCCTGCGCGCTCTTCAGATTTTTTGCTGCTTCCGACGCGATATAGACACCGCTGGCACCCTCGCCTTCGACCTTTGGCAACTTGTCGAGTGCGGTATCGACTGCTGCCTCCGCGGCAACAGGATCTCCACCCGAGTTACGAATGAGGTTGGCGCACAGTCCTTCCTCGTCGTCGAGCAGGACTTTCAGAAGATGTTCGCTGGTCAGTTGCTGGTGGGACCGCCCGTCAGCCATATCGTGGGCTGCTTGGACAAAGCCCCGGGCGCGCTCGGTAAACGCTTCGAAGTTCATTTTGCCCCTCTTTCGCCTTCCTCACCCGAGGCAAGGCATTCTGGCGGACCCAATATGCGGCATCCGCCCAAAGGAAACCATAATTTCGCCGGTGATCGAGGGTACCTGCAGACGATGCTCAAAGGCACCCGCACCTGCCAAAGGGCAGGCTAACCGGCGTCCTTAGATATGGTGTGGCTTTGCCGCAACACAAGCCATGCATTCGCTAATTGTGCGACGCGGTAGCTACACAAAACCGAGCTATCCCGTGGTGCGTACAAGCGGTTAATAATCAATTTACCGAAACAAACTGGCCGCGCTATGCGCTGGCGGGATTGGTATCCTCAGCCGCCGGTTCCGTATCATCTTCCGGTGAAGCCGCTTCGTCGCCTTTGTCCGATGCATTCCGGCCATTCCTGGATTCATTCGACCGGCGGCTTCGGGTGCGGCGCGCGGGCTTGACATTGCCTTCGCTATTGCCGCTTCCGTTTGTCGGCTCAGCCGGCGCCATATTTTTCTGCTCGGCACTCCCTTGTTCCACCGCCTCGATCAGTGCAGCTACGCTTTCCGGCGCATGCTCGGAAGTGGTTTCGGGAGCCGGCTGGGCAGCCGCCTCGGTAATCACGACAGCCTCGCCAGTTTCGACCGCATCGTCGTTTGGGACAGTGCGGCCGTTCGTAGCCGCGTTGCTATTTTGGGCAACATTGCCGTTCTGATTCCGGTTATCGCCACGCTGTTGCGAATCTTCCTGCGCGTTGCGGTTGGCGCCAGAAGCTTCCAGCAACCGGTAATAATGCTCGGCGTGCTGGTAAAAATTCTCAGCCGCAATCCGGTCGCCGCTGGACGCGGCATCGCGCGCTAGCTGCTGATATTTCTCGTAGATCTGCGATGAATTACCCCTGACGCGCGCGCCTGGGCCATTACTGTCGAAGACCTGGTTTCTGGAATTTCCCGGCTTTCTGCCGCCACGGCCTCGCGACCGTCTTGAGTTTGAATTTTGTCGCATTGCTCCAGTAGTCCGGATTGTTACCGCTGCCCGATGACCGCCCCCACGACCTATCTACTTCTGTTCGATCCGAAGACCGAACTAAGACCCGCTCACCCCTGCGGTGGATTGGAGTGCGGTTATTTTATTCGGGGGGTTCACCCTCAACTCAAATACTTAATAGATAGTGATCACGTAAGCATTTTTTGTCGTATGAACCGCACCCACACTAGGAAAACCGAGCCTATATTCCAAGCCTTTTTTCAAAAAAAACAAATCTATTCTAGGAATAACGCAAAATAGTAACACGCGGTACTCCTGTAATATCTGCCCGAAAACCCGCGGGTTTAAAGCCCTCGTCGCGTGCCAGTGAGTCTATTTCTTCGTGTTGACCGGCCCCCATCTCGAATAAAGCGAACCCACTGGGTGCGAGAATTTCGAATGTGAGGGGCAATAGAGTTCGATACACATCAAGGCCGTCCCTACCTCCATCCAGAGCTCCCCTGGGCTCGTAGCGCGCCACCTCGGGTGCCAGCCCCGCAATATCCCCAGTGGGGATGTAGGGCGGATTACTGATGACCACATCAAACCGCCCAGCGAGCGGTGCGGTCCAGTCGCCGATGATAAATTCCGCGCGGGTACCAAGACCCAATGTATCGGCGTTGCGCCGCGCTAGCGCAATGGCGGACGGGCTGATATCGACGCCAACCCCCCACGCCGCCGGAAATTCATGCAGCAAGGCCAGTAAAAGGCATCCGGAACCAGTCCCCAGATCGAGGATACGAAATTGTCGGTCCCGCTCGGGCAAATACTCACACGCGGCCTCGATTATCGTTTCGGAATCCGGGCGTGGCGTGAGGACGCTGGCGGAGACTTCGAAGTTGAGCGACCAGAATTCGCGCGTGCCGAGGATGTGGGCTATCGGTTCGCGTGCGCAGCGGCGAACGGCCATGGCTAACAACATCTCGGCCTCTTGCGTCAACAGACGGCGTTTTGAACGAGCGATCAAACCGGCGGTGGTTTCGCCGGTCGCCGCGCTAACGAGCAGCCTCGCATCGAGGCGGGCGCTATCCACATCTGCCGCCTCCAGACGCTGTACAATGGTGTTCAGGGCGGTGGCCACATCACCACCGATGTTCACAATTTCACCAATGTCCGCCGCAGCTGTCATGCCAGTTAGTTGTCCTGCGCCATGCGTGCCGCCTGATCTTCGGTGGTGAGGGCGTCGACAAGTTCGTCCAATGCTTCGCCGTTGAGGATTTTTTCTAGCTTGTGCAGCGTCAGTCCGATGCGGTGGTCGGTAACCCGGCCTTGGGGATAATTATAGGTGCGGATGCGTTCGGAGCGGTCGCCGGAACCAATCTGGCTACGCCGGTCGGCGGCGCGCTCGTCTTGCTGGCGCTGGCGCTCGCACTCGTACAAACGCGCCCGCAGCACCCGCATCGCCTTGGCCCGGTTTTTGTGCTGCGACTTCTCGTCCTGTTGGGTAACCACGATACCAGTCGGTAAATGGGTAATCCGCACCGCGCTGTCGGTGGTGTTAACCGATTGGCCACCGGGGCCGGACGCGCGGTAAGTATCGACGCGCATTTCGTTCTCGGCAACCTCGATATCCACGTCCTCGGCCTCTGGCAGCACCGCGACGGTGGCCGCCGATGTGTGGATGCGGCCGCTGCTCTCAGTCTCGGGAACGCGCTGGACGCGGTGCACCCCAGATTCGAATCTCAACCGCGCGAACACATTACGGCCATTAATACTGGCAATGATTTCCTTGTAGCCGCCAATGCCGGTATTACTGGCGTTCATCACTTCCACTTTCCAACCGCGCAGTTCGGCATAGCGCTGGTACATTCGGAACAAATTTGCGGCGAAGAGCCCCGCCTCGTCCCCACCGGTACCGGCACGAATTTCCAAAATGGCGTTGCGGGCATCGGCGACGTCCTTGGGCAGCAACATTATTTGCAGCTGTTCCTCGAGTTCGGGTTCGCGCGCCTTCAGTTCTTCGAGTTCGGCCTCGACCATCGACCGCATCTCGTCGTCGCTGTCGTCGCGTAAAGAAATGAGGTCCTCGGCCTCGCTGTGGAGGTTTCGTAGCGCGGTGATGGTTTCCACCACCGGGGACAAATCTGAATACTCCTTGGATAATTTGGCGTAGGCCTGGGAATCCGAGGCATCGGCCTCGTTCAATAGGCGTTCCAACTCCTTGTGCCGATCGACTACTCGATCGAGTTTTCCTTCGAGGCTCATGGACTCGTTTTCTCTAGCGGGAGGGAATTTATACTGGTTCGTAACGATTCATCGTTAGACCGCGTCATGGCGGCCGGTTAGCCTAGTGTTAATGCCGGCTAACGGTATTCGGCCAAATGGTCTTTCAATTCGGCCAGCGACACATCGGTTTGCGATCCCTCATCGAGGTTTCGCACCGTCGCGCCGTCGCGCGCCAGTTCATCGTCACCAAGGAAAATCGCCACCAATGCGCCGATCTTATCGGCGCGTCGCAGACCCCGTTTCAAGCCGCCACGATAGTTTAGTTCGATCATGAAACCCGATTTCCTGAGATCGTGCGCCACTTTGAGCGCTGCTTTTTCACCGGCCGCGCCGATGCCAATGACCGAAATCGGACGGGAGCTCACAGGCGCCGAGCCAATCAACATCGACAAACGTTCGATTCCGGCTGCCCATCCGACACCAGGCGTCGGCTGTCCGCCCATCATCTCCATCAGGCCGTCATAGCGCCCGCCCGCTAGCACCGTTCCTTGGGCACCGAGCTGGTCGGTCGTGAACTCGAATGCGGTGTGACAGTAATAATCGAGGCCGCGCACCAGCCTTGGGTTAATCTGGTAGGCAATCTCCAGATCTTCAAGGCCACCACGCACCGTATCAAAAAATGCCTGAGCGTCGGGCGTCAAATAATCGGCGAACGACGGCGCGCCGGTGACGATCGCCTTATCGTCGTTATTCTTGGAATCGAGAATTCGCAAAGGGTTACGCTCGAGGCGCTGCTGGCTGTCCTCCGACAACTGGTCACGAAAACTCTCCAGATAGGCCACCAGCGCGTCGCGATAGGCGGCGCGGCTTTCATTGTCGCCAAGGGTGTTCAGCTCGAGCGTCGTCGCCGGCAGGACACCAAGGGCGTCGAGGGTCGCCGCCGCCAGCGCGATGACTTCAACGTCGCCGACCGGCTCGGCGATACCAATCAGCTCGACGCCGATTTGAGTGAACTGCCGCAGCCGGCCTTTTTGCGGCCGCTCGTGACGGAACATCGGTCCGGCGTAACACCATTTCAGCGGCATTTCGTTCTGCAATCCGCCCGACATGACCGCCCGCACAATCCCTGCCGTGCCTTCCGGCCGCAGGGTCAAGCTGTCGCCCCCTTTGTCCTCGAAGGTGTACATCTCCTTGGTAACGATGTCCGAGGTCTCGCCCAGGGTGCGCTGGAAAACGTCGGTAAATTCGAACACCGGCGTTTCGATCGGCCCGTAGCCATAGCTTTCAGCAGCCGCACGCGCGGTATCGACAATATGGACGTGGGTACGTGAATCGTCACCGATCAGGTCGCGTGTTCCACGCACGGGCCGCAATTTAGCCAAGACAGATTTCCCGGAAAGTTTTAATTATTCGGCCGCCGCCGACAGGCGCTCAGAGGATAAAGCCAAGTCAGCCTCGATCTCCGCCGCCTTTTCCTCAACAAGTTGGACCAGATGATCGACGATATCCACATCCTGCAACCGATGATGCTGCTGACCGGCGATATAAACCTGATGTGTACCCCGTCCCCCACCGGTAAATCCAACATCGGTCTGTACAGCCTCGCCAGGCCCATTGACGACGCAGCCGATCACCGAGACCGTCATCGGCGTGGTGATGTGAGCTAGCCGTTCTTCGAGCACGCACACGGTTTCGATCACGTCGAACTGTTGGCGCGCACAGGATGGGCACGAAATCAGATTGACGCCACGGTGGCGTAGCCCCAGCGATTTAAGCAAGTCGAACCCAACTTTTACTTCCTCGACCGGGTCCGCCGAAAGCGAGACACGGATGGTGTCGCCAATACCCAACCATAGCAGCATGCCCAGCCCGATCGACGACTTAACCGTGCCGGTGCGCAACCCGCCGGCTTCGGTAATGCCTATGTGGAGCGGATAGTCACAGGCCTCGGCCAAGCCTTGATAGGCGGCAACCGCCAGAAACACGTCCGACGCCTTCACCGAGATCTTGAACTCGCGAAAATCTTCGTCCTCCAGTAGCTTGACGGAATTTAACGCGCTCTCGACCAGCGCGTCCGGGCAGAGCTCGCCGTATTTATCCAACAACTCGCGCTCGAGACTGCCAGCGTTAACGCCGATGCGCATGGAACAATTGTTGTCGCGCGCGGCTTTGACGACTTCGCGCACCTGCTCGCGCGAGCCGATGTTGCCAGGGTTGAGGCGCAGGCAGGCAGCGCCCGCCTCGGCGGCCTCGATAGCCCGCTTATAATGAAAATGGATATCCGCTACAATCGGCACGGTGACTTCGAGCAGAATTTGTTTAAACGCCACCGTACTGTCCTCATCCGGGCATGACACCCGAACGATATCGGCGCCGGCACCCTCTAACTCGTGTATCTGGGCCACCGTCGCCGCCACATCCGAGGTCAGTGTATTGGTCATCGATTGTACGGTGACTGGCGCATCGCCACCCACGGCCACGCCTCCGACGGAGATTTGGCGGCTTTTACGGCGATGTATGTCCCTATAAGGGCGCACGCTCATCGTTTTGTCCTAAAACGGAACGACCAGTTGAAAGCGGGAGTGACTCGCACCGTAACATGCGCGCGGGACTGCTAAATATCAAGCCACCGCAGATCCGCGAGGCCAAGCTAAAGAATAGGTAGCTACTGAATAACGGCTTCGCCGACTCTCAATAATTCCACATCGAGGCGCACATTATGCAAGATCACACCATCCAAACCGATCCGCGGGACCGGGGCGCCATCGACAGAAATGATCAATCCACCAGCATTACCCGTCGACATTACCAAATCATTACGGTTGGGAACCAGGTAACGATCGCCGGGGCGCAACATACGGGTCAACAGGACGTTCTGATTACCATCGAGGACTTGCACCCAACTGTCAGCGCGGGCGCCAATGACGACCCGTGCTTCCTGATTTATAACCCCATAGGGTCGCCCATCGTCACCCACATTCGCGACACCTTCATCGGCGGGAATACTCGGTAAATCAGCTAGCAGGGTCCCTAGATCCGGCGTTGAGGGTTCAGGCGATGGCGGTGTGGCCACGGTCGGTTTGGCGATAGGCTGCGGCGGCTTTGCGGCCGCATTGGCTGCGGCCGGAGTCAACTCGTTTTCGTCAAGCGCCAGAGGTTCGGCCACCTCGGCAGGTACCTCGACAACTTTGACCGGAGGTTCGACTACCTTAACAGGCGGCTCGACGGCAGCCGGCACCGGCACTTTGCTCACGATCTCGATCGGTTGCGGTTCGGCTTGGATTTGCTGTGGCTCAGGCTCGGTTACGGCAGGCTCTGTGGTTGCCGGCGCGATGGCTTGTTCCAGCTGTTGAACCAGTTTCTCGTCTACGCTGGAGACTTGTTCTTCGGTACCCACGGTCGGTGCATCGGTCTCTTTCTTGACCGGCTCGGTATTCGCGGCTGCGGTTTGTTCGATGGTTTTAGCGTCAACAGACATAACCGGTTCGGCCACCGCAACCGCTGCACCATTCGTCTGTTGATCCGCCACCTGCGCGCCTATCGTCGATTCGAAGCCCGGCGGCGATGGAACGGCGGATACATCCACAGAGTTGTCTGTTTGGAGAAAATACCAACCGGCGAAAACAGCTGCTGCAACTACGGTGCAGGCTGCAACAACCTTGCTGGTGGGAAACCAACCGTCGGTCGACGGCTCCGGAAAATCGAGATCGGGTTGCTCTTTGGTCCCGCTCGCTTCAGCCTTGAATTGATCCAGCAGCGCTGCCGTCTCGAGGCCGAGATAGTCAGCGTAGGAACGAACGAACCCACGCGCGTAAACCTGACCCGGCAGGTCTTCGTAACGGCCGTCTTCGATGGATTGCAGAAATTTCGCACGGATACGCAAGGAACCAGCGACATCGGCAACGCTGCGGCCAGTGATCTCACGTGCCTCACGCAGGAAAGCGCCAACATTTTCTGTCAGCGATTCGTCTTGTTCCACATCCACGCGGTCGCCTTCGGTTACATGGAAAGGCTCTGGTTTCACTTCGGCCATTTATTACGCCAGTATCTGCTCGCCAAACACATCCGGCTGCAGCCAATTACGGCAATTGGTGTTCTGAATTTCATTAACCAAAATATCCTATCTAACAAGTGTTAAGTAAAAGAAAATAAACCATCTTCGATGGTGGAAGCCGCTATTTTTAACCAAACCAGTATTGGTGACAACAACCCTAAATTGTAATGCCTTGATCGTAGGCAAATAAATTTAGGCGCGAGCGTATACTCGCGGCGGATGAGGGTAATAAAGTATTTAAATAGCCGCTCATTGTGGCCACATCCAAGCTCAATACCATCGATTTAACCGGTCCAATATTGGCCGGCGACATCAACAATTCGCGAATACCAATCCCGAGTAAGACCATCGCGGCAAGCGGATCGCCGACCATAACATCGTGTAATCTACGCAACAGTCGGCGGGAGTCCGTCCAAGGCGCTGTTTAAGCTGTCATTTCTGTCTCAACTCCGCCGCACAGCGGCCGAGAAAATATCCGAACTGCGGCTATTCAGGGTGTTGAATTATCGCGCAGTCAGGCGGCGTCGAGCCCGTAGGCGCTGTGCAACGCGCGTAGCGCCAGCTCCGTAAATTCTTCAGCGATCAATACGCTAATCTTAATTTCCGATGTCGAGATCACTAATATGTTGATGTTGTGCTCGGCGAGCGCCGAAAACATCCGCGTGGCAACTCCGGCGTGGCTGCGCATGCCGACCCCGACGACGGACACCTTGACCACGTTGGCGTCGGGCACCGATGCCGCAAAGCCCAGTTCAAACTTGCACGCATCGAGCACACTCATGGCACGCTCCAAATCGCCGCGCGAAACGGTAAATGTCAGGTCCGTGGCGCTGCCGTCTTCGGACACGTTTTGCACGATCATGTCGACATTGACGTTGGCGTCGGACAACGGGCCGAAGATCGCCGCCGCCACGCCGGGTCGGTCGGGCACATGCAGCAACGTAATTTTCGCTTCATCGCGGCTATAGGTAACACCGCTTACTATTTCCTGCTCCATTATCTCTTCCTCGGCAACGACCAGTGTTCCTGGCAGATCGCTGCCCACCTTACCGTCAAACGAAGACAATACCTGCAAGGGTACGCCATGGTTCATCGCCAGTTGCACCGAGCGCGTCTGCAGGACCTTGGCGCCAAGCGACGCCATTTCCAGCATCTCCTCGTAGGTGATTTTATCGAGTTTACGCGCGCGCGTCACGATTCTAGGGTCGGACGTATAGACGCCGTCAACATCGGTATAAATATCGCAGCGCTCGGCACCCAACGCGACGGAAAGTGCAACCGCGGTGGTGTCGGACCCGCCGCGGCCAAACGTCGTGATGCGGTTATCGGGGCCGAGCCCCTGAAAGCCCGCCACCACACAAACTTGATCGTCGGCCAGCCGCTGCTCTAGTTCTTCCGTCTCGACACCCAAGATGCGTGCTCTGCCGTGGACGTCGTCGGTGCGAATCGGGATTTGCCACCCTTGCCACGAGCGCGCCGATACGCCCATTTGTTGTAGGCTTAAGGCCAGCAATCCACTGGTTACCTGCTCACCGGTAGAGACGACCGCATCGTACTCGCGGGCATCGTGCATCGGGTTGGCCTCACTGGTTAGCGCAACCAGATCGTCGGTGCCTCCCCCCATCGCCGACACCACGGCGGTGACCTGGTTTCCCCGTTTGACTTCGACCTTAATCTTGGCCGCGGCCGCACGGATACGATCGAGATCAGCGACGGAAGTTCCGCCAAATTTTGCCACTATCCGGCCCATGACATCTCCATTTACCCATTGCCCCACAACGCGAAAACCACCGTGTAGAAATTCCTGCCAGACGTCGCATCGATTCTCGGCCTTGCCGGGCAGGGGCGGCGTATCCATACTCAGTCGTTGAATCCATGACAAGTGGCGTTGACAGGACCCGTAATGGCAGCCACCGCGGCAAACTCCAACGACACCCCGTCGATCGACCCTGGCGAACTCGATAAATTTCGCGCCATGGCCGAAGAATGGTGGGATCCGGACGGCAAATTCCGCCCCCTACATAAATTCAACCCGGTCCGTCTGGAATATATCCGCGATGGGGCGTGCGCACACTTCGACCGCGATACCAGCTCTTTGAAGCCGTTATTCGGTCTGACGATGCTCGATGTCGGCTGCGGTGGCGGTCTGTTATGCGAACCTCTGGCCCGGTTAGGAGCCGAAGTCACGGGTATCGACGCTGTGTCACGCAATATCGAGATCGCTAGCGTCCACGCCGATACCGCCGCCGTATCGATCGATTACCGCATGGCAACGGTCGAGGAACTGGTGGCCGAAAAACGCCGGTTCGATATCGTGCTCAACATGGAAGTCATCGAGCATGTTGCCGATGTCGACGCCTTTCTCAGCGCCTGCGGCTTAGCAGTCAGTGATGGCGGCCTGATGTTTTTTGCCACCCTGAACCGCACCGCCAAGGCCTTCGCACTGGCCATCGTCGGCGGTGAGTATATTTTGCGCTGGCTGCCCCGCGGCACCCATGACTGGCGCAAGTTCGTGCGACCGTCCGAGCTGACACGGGAATTGGCCAGCGCCGATATCGAAGTAAACGATTTAACCGGGGTAACCTATAGCCCGCTGACGGACCAGTGGTCACTCAACCGGCAGGACCTCAACGTCAATTATATGGGGACGGGCGTGAAAGCTGCCCGAACATAAAGCCAAGTGAAACGCCTAGCTGTTGGGGCGCTTGATCCAGGGTACGCGTCCGACCGGCACTCCCTCGTCGGCCAGTTCTTCGGCTTCGTCGTTGGAGGCGTTACCGTAGATGTCGCGCGCTTCGGTTTCGCCGTAGTATATGCGCCGCGCCTCTTCGGGAAAATCATCGCCTACATCGTCGAAGTTCTTTTCGATATGGTCGCGCACCTCGCCCAGCATTTTGCGCAACTCCGCCGCCTTGGATTTGCGCGTTTCCTTGATTTCGCTTTTCGCCGCAACCGCGGGCGCCATGATCGACTTCGACACCACTGTGTCGCCACAGGTCGGGCACACTATCTGCTTTTTCTTTACCTGCTTTTCGAAACTCTCCGAATTGAGGAACCATCCCCCGAATTCGTGCCCTTCCGCACAGGTCATATTAAAGTTAATCATCGCTCCAAGCGCCGGTTACACGTATAACGCCGGTAAGGGTCTATCACTGGCTTCGTCACCCCGTGAATTGGTAATTTCACACCGAAAAGCAAGCGGCTTATTTCACTACGATGGCGCCACAACATCAAGATACTGTTGAACTCCTACCTTCGCCCTGGGTTGAGAGGTTCGCCCCACTGATTACCGGCGAGGTTCTCGATATTGCCAGCGGCGCCGGACGCCACTCACGTTATTTTCTGTCCCGCGGCCACCGGGTAACGGCGATCGATTGCGACCCTAGTCGCATGTTAGATTTGCTGGATTACGCCGAGTTGGAAATGCACGAGCTGGACCTTGAGGCCGGCGCAGGCGACGGCCCGCTGCCGGGCGGACCTTTTGGCGGCGTCATTGTCACCAACTATTTGTCGCGACCGCTGCTGCCCGCTATAGCCGCCACCGTCGCCGAGGACGGCGTTCTGTTATACGAGACCTTCGCGGTCGGGAATGAGGTGTATGGCAAACCGAGAAACCCCAACTTCTTGCTGCAGCCAGCAGAGTTACTCGACGCGTTCGGTGGAGAGCTACAGGTGCTCGCCTACGAACACGGCGTGACTAAGACACCGCGCACCGCCGTTATACAACGGATTTGCGCGGTGCGTGGAAATGCCAGCAATACGCCACTAGAAAAAACGAATTAGGGGCTAACTTAGGCCCAGCTTGGAATCGAGCTTACCAACGGCGTCGAGGGCGTAGAGATCGTCGCAACCGCCTATATGTTCGTCATTGATAAAAATTTGCGGTACCTGATGGCGGCCCCTGGCACGTTCCATCATCTCGAAGCGCTTGCCCGGCTTCCAGGTGACATCGGTCTCGGTGAGCTGGACTCCTTTTTTCTTCAGCAATCGTTTAGCGGCGGAGCAGTAACCGCACATCATCCCGGTGTATATTTCGACGTTCGCCATCGTCCGCATGCCTCCAAATATTTCATCGTATCAACTATATAGACCGAATCCAGCAGGGGACCAGACTCACGACGGCGCTGGTAGCACGGCAAACCTAAACCGTCGCCCAATACTGCATCAAATTCGCGTGTTAACCGCTTTATTCAATACTCACGACGTGGTGCGTCGACCCGGGCCAAGGTCAATACATGGACCGCCGAGGTGCCAGCGGCGCTGAATATGCGGGCGCATTCCGATACCATAGCGCCGGTGGTAAAGACATCGGCGACCAACAGAAGCCGCCGGCCTTCGAGCTCACCTGTCCGGCGCGGATTGACGGCGATGGCGTGGCGCACATTGCAACGGCATTAGGCAACGTTGAGGCCAGGCTAGCTCGGAGTATGGCGGTAGCGCTGCAGTAGGTCGGGCGCGAACTGAAGCTCCTGGCCGGCAGCGCTGCGCGCATACCGCCGGCACCAGCATGGCCGATTGGTTGAACCGCCACCGCATTAAGTACAACCGGTGCAGTGGCACTGGCACGGCCAGGTCGGCATCGGCGATCAGTTCAGCGCCGACGCATGCCAGTCAATGGCCAAAAGTCGGTGCGCCATAGGTGCAGTCGCCATGCTTGAACACCATCACCAAACGGCGGCTCCGATCGTCATAGTGCAACACCGCCAGCGCCCGTTCATACCGGGGATGTTCGCGAACGCATGCCCCGTAAACCGCATTCCCATTAGGGTCGAACGAGTAGGGCACGTCGCAAATGGTGCATTGCGGTGCGGTTATGAACTTGGCGTCGACCCGGCATTCCAAACACAGGCTGCCGGGAGTCGCGACCAGGGTATCGCAAGCCAGGCACTGGGGCGGCAACACGGCGTTGACCACCCCGCGCAGGGCATTGTTGCGCCTTGGCGCAGTACACCTGGTGGTGGTAAGGGTTGGCTCCAAACCATGTATCAGTATCGCCGCATATCGGCTGCGTGAGTCAAACCCCGGATGCGGCCCAATTGTGGACAAGTCGCCTACTTTGCCCCGCCGCACCGGCGTGCCATATAGGCTACATGGCCGACCGTATCGAAGTGTTCGACCGCCGATTACTGCGCCAGCACCGCGAGCGGGCCGCGGTCACCCTGGCGGCGCACGGTTTTCTAATCGCCGAAATAGCAACACGGCTGGTCGATCGGCTAGCCGATATTCGCCGCAATTTCCCCACAGCGCTCAACCTGGGCTGCCATACCGGTTTCATCGCCAAGGCGGCAGAGAGCCTGACAGCGGATAAAATCGGCCCGCTCGTCCAGGCCGACCTGTCGCCGCGCATGGCAGCGACGGCACGCGACAATACCAGCCTCCCAGCAATTGCCGCGGACGAAGAGTTTCTGCCGTTTGGCGACGCCAGTTTCGATCTCGTTATCAGTTGCGCCAACTTGCACCATGTCAACGATTTGCCGGGCGCGTTGGTACAAATTCAGCGCGCCCTCAAACCCGACGGTGTCTTTCTTGCAGCACTCTTTGGCGGCGCAACTCTGACCGAACTGCGGCAGGCGTGGTTGGCCGCTGAATCCGCCGAGGAAGGTGGCGTCAGCCCGCGTGTCGCCCCCTTCGCCGATTTGAGCGACGCCGCCGGCCTGTTGCAGCGCGCCGGTTTCGCTCTGCCGGTCGCCGACAGCGACACCATCACCGTGACCTACAACAACCCGCTCAAGCTAATGGCGGACCTGCGCGACATGGGCGAGACCAATGCACTGATCGAGCGACGGCACACGCCGACCCGCCGGGCGACGCTGATGGCGGCAGCCGAACAATATATGGCGCAGTTCGCCGATAGTGATGGCCGTGCCCCGGCGACGTTCGAAATTCTCTACCTCACCGGCTGGGCGCCCGCCGCCGATCAGCCGCAAGCTTTACGCCCCGGTAGCGCCACATCGCGGCTCGCCGACGCGCTGGATGCACCCGAACGCCCCGCAGGCAAAAAACCGGGCTGCGCTGAAAAACGCCCGGTATAGTTACACGGCCATGCAGCTACCCGTTTTCAACATCATCACCGAGGCAATCGGCGACACCTGGGAGCACCGACGTGACTTTGCCGCGTATGCGTTCCTGCCCATTCTTGTGGTGTCGATTATCGGCACGCTGATGTCCGCCGTGATCGGCGATGTGCGGATTATCATCAACGACCCGACGCAGGTGCCACCGGAAGTGATGATGCGAATGTTCTTCGGCACCGTGGTCAACTGGCTCACGAGTTTTGCGCTCTACACCTTGTTCGCCGTTGCCTGGCACCGACGGATCCTGGTCGGCCCCGAAGCGACCGTCGGCGCGGCGCTACGCTGGGACCGGCGCCAATGGCGTTTCTTTCGCCGGTTGGTTGTTCTGATCATCATCCTGATGGTGCTGATGTTCTTATTGGCTTTCTTGCTGTTGGCGGTCAGCCCCATCGCGCCGGTGTTGAGTGCGTTACCAATCGTCATGGGATTGATCTACGCCCGCGTGGCGCTGATATTGCCGGCCACGGCCACCGACACGCCAATGACAGTGGCCGAATCGGCAAAGCTTACCCACGGCAATAGCTGGCGCATGTTTCTTGCCATCGTCTTACTGCCCCTGGTGGTGGTACTTATAGGTGGGTTAGTTGTTCTAATCCTCGCCGCACCGCTGACCGACATTATCGGTTCGTCGATGACCGCGTGGTTCTTGGTGTCGCTCGTCGCCCAGACGGTCAACTATATCGGTTTTGCCGCCGGCATCACCGCTCTATCACTCGCCTACCGGCAACTGACGGCGTAACGGCAGCGAACGCTCACCGTCAGAATAATAGTAGCAAAACAGCCGTCCCCAACCATGACGGCTGGGCTCAGTATCAAAGAAACTATATCCCGCATGCGTTGTAGGATAACTTCCGCTTTACCCGCGATAACGAACATGGAAAACTAGGGCTACAGTTGCCTAACTCTAGTGCTGGTGGGTGGTGAAAAACGGTAGTTAAAGCACGTCCCTCAGCATTGCTGCCAGCGGTGTGTCGGCGGGTGGCATGGCATAGTCGCGCATGTCGTTGGGCCGCACCCAGGCCAACTCCTGGCCTTCCAGCGGTTGCGGCGTGCCGTCCCAGACCCGGCACACGAACAGCGGCATCAGCAGATGGAAGTCATCAAAAGTGTGGCTGGCAAACGCGATCGGCGCCAGGCAGCTCTCCACTGTGTCGATGGCCAGTTCCTCGCGTAATTCGCGGATCAGCGCCACCTCGGGCGTCTCGCCTTCGCGCAGCTTGCCGCCGGGAAACTCCCACAGGCCCGCCATCGATTTACCCTCGGGCCGCCGCGCCAGCAGTACCCGGTCGTCGCCATCGACCAGCGCCACGGCGCTGACCAGCAAGATCGGCGGGCGTGCCACCACTAGCTCCGATAGTCGGCGTTAATGGTGATGTAGCCGTGGGTCAGATCGCAGGTCCACACTGTCGCCCGGCCGCGCCCGACGCCGACGCCGACTGACATGGCGATCTCATCACCCTTCATATGCTTTGCCACCGGGGCCTCGTCGTAGCCGGACATGAGCTGCCCGTTCTCAGTAATCGGGATGCCACCGATGGCAATCGACAGGCGATCGCGGTCGGCTTTCTCGCCGGCCTTGCCGACCGCCATGACAATGCGGCCCCAGTTGGGATCTTCGCCAGCAATCGCCGTCTTGACCAGCGGCGAGTTGGCTATGGCAAGGCCTATGGCACGGGCGGCGCGCTTCGATTCGGCACCGCGCACATCGATGGTGATGAACTTCTGCGCACCCTCGCCGTCGCGCACAATCTGTTTCGCCAAGTCGGTGCAGACCTCTTCCAGCGCGGCCACGAACCCGGCGAGCGCCAAATCGTTCGAGCGGCCAATCCGCGGTTGGTCCTTCACCTGTCCGGTCGCCGCTAGGAGCACGGTGTCCGAGGTCGAAGTGTCGCCGTCAACGGTGATGGCGTTGAACGAGCGGTCGTTTACCCGGCGCAACAGATTTTGCAACACCGACGCCGGCAGGCGAGCATCAGTGAAGACGAACCCCAGCATAGTCGCCATGTCGGGCGCGATCATGCCCGAGCCCTTGGCGAAGCCGGAGATGGTGACCGTGGCATTGCCGATTTTCGCCGTCCGTGACGCGCCCTTGGCAAAGGTATCGGTGGTCATGATGGCTTCGGCCGCTTGGCGCCAGCCGCGCGCGCGCAAGTCGCGGCTCATACCGGCCAGCTTACCGGCGATGAAATCCGGCGGTACCAGTTCGCCGATGACGCCGGTCGAGGCGACATAGACTTCGTCGCGCCGGCAACCGAATAGCTTGGCCGCAGCAGCAACGGTGTTGGCGACTACCTTGTCGCCGGCCGTACCGGTGAAGGCATTGGCATTGCCCGAATTGACGACAATCGCCCGCGCCCGCCCCTTCGGCAGGATTTTCCGGCACCAGTCGACCGGACCCGACGGGCAACGCGAGCGGGTCAGCACGCCAGCGATGGTGGTACCCTTAACCAGTTCGGCGACCATCAAATCCTTGGCGCCGCTCGGCTTTAGCCCAACCGCGCGGCCGTTCAAGCGCACCCCAGCGACGGGTTTGATGGACGGAAATGACTTTGGCGCTAGTGGCGACGCCGCGACGGTAACAGACTTATCCATAATGACAAACGCTCCCAAATTGGATCGGGGGCGATGCCGCGATTAGCGTACGGCTATTTTGTCGCCGTACCTCTGGTTGGCGCACCCCCGGATGGCGACCCGTTGAGATTTAAGGTTTGAATCTCGGCGTTCGCCCTTAATTCCGCCATATGGGAGGTGATGAACTCGCGCGTCAACAGGTCTTGAATGCGCGCGCGCGATTCCGCCAAATTGGCCGGCGGCTGGCGGCGCTTGTCGACGACCTTGATGGCGTGCCAGCCGAACTGGGTCTTCGCCGGATCCCGGCTGATGGCGCCGATTTCGAGTGAGAATGCAGCGGCAGAAAACGGCTCAACCATGGCGTCAGCGGTGAAATACCCTAAATCGCCGTCACGCGGGCCGGTCGAGTGCTTGTGCGCCAAAGCAGCAAAATCGCCGCCATCGGCAAGTTCCTTGAGGATACTCAGCCCCTCTTCTTCGGTTTTCACAAGAATGTGGCTGGCCCGCACCTCTTCGGGACCTTCGGCGTTGCCGATAGTTTCCTCGTAGACGCGAAGAATTTCCTCTTCTGTAACTTGTTCGGCAATCTTGCGCTCGATATAGGCCTGTTGAATGGCCGTCCCTTCGAACTCGCGAATTTTCTTCTGCACGACTTCGTCATTGTGGAGATCGAGCGCGCGTCCGGCAGCTTCCATGAGATGGTTGGTAACCAACTGCGCGACCAGTTGTGGATATAGCGTATCGACCGGAATTTTCTGGTACTGCTGTGGCAAGCGCTGAAAGGCAGCCGCCACATTCGATTGGCGAATTTTGTGGCCATTGACGACGGCAACGACAGCGTTGCCATCGCTTTTGCCATCCTGCGCCAAAACCACCGCCGATCCAGAAAATAGAAAAGCAGAGAGCAAAGCTGCGAGGAAAAGATTCTTCATTGTTTATGCCCCAAACAATCCGGCTGGCTTCGCCGGCCAGCAGACGATATCGATTAAAATTATAACAGCTATCCAATAGCCTCATATCACAGTGCCAATATCGGCCATGGGCTCAAGGGTAGACCGGCGGCCCGGTTTATCGCACACGGTAATGTGATAGGCTAAACCGAGCTTGTTTGGGACCCAAAGCGGCAACCGTTAACCAGTTCTGATGATTACCCGATCTCCGTTGACAGCCGCCGGTACGGCCCCTAGACAAGGTGCCATAAATTCCCATCTTTCAGGGCGTACACGAATCGCTGCATTGCCAGGGCAGCGCTACCCCGCAACAGCGATCCCACCGCAAAGGAAAATATCCGCCCGATGGTAGTTAATCTCGTCAAACAGCTCGTTGGCTCGGCCAACGACCGGTATCTCAAGCGGCTGGGCAAGGATGTCGAGGCAATAAGTGCGCTTGAGCCGGCGTTAGAGGCCTTGAGCGACGACGATCTGCGAGCGCGCACCGAGGCGTTTCGCCAGCAGCTTGCCGATGGCGCCTCGGTGGACAATCTGTTGGTCGAGGCTTTCGCAACGGTCCGCGAAGCGGCCAAGCGCACCCTCGGACAGCGACACTTCGATGTTCAGCTATTGGGCGGTATGGTGCTGCACAACGGCATGATTTCCGAAATGAAAACCGGCGAGGGTAAGACCCTGGTAGCCACGCTGGCCGTCTATCTCAACTCGCTCGAAGGCAAGGGTGTCCACGTCGTCACCGTCAACGACTATCTGGCCCAACGCGACGCCGCGTGGATGGGCCAAATTTACGAATTTCTCGGCCTGAAGGTGGGAACCATCGTCCACGGCCTGTCCGACGAAGAGCGCCGCGACGCCTATGCCGCCGACGTCACCTACGCCACCAACAACGAGCTCGGCTTCGATTATCTGCGCG
>CAZHBA010000058.1:0-8037 GCA_964530225.1 uncultured Rhodospirillaceae bacterium
GCCGCTAGTCAAGGCGGTTACATGGGCGCTACCGGCAATGGAGTCGAGATTGACGTTGAGTTTGATCGCTGAGCGTTCGGCGTCACTCAAGCCGCCCACATAGTTTGCCGAACCGGCCAGCGCCCATTCCTCCACGGTAAACAAAGCGATCCGCAGTCCGCGCTTCATCCGTGCCATTTGCGGCGCCATGGCCTCGGCGACGCTCAGAGTGGCGGCGAGGCCGGTGGCATTATCGATGGCGCTTTCCGCCAAGTGGTGGCCGTCGATGTGGGCCGATAGTACCACCCACTCGGGAGATCGGCCTGGCAAGTCGAGGATCAGGTTCTCCATGCGGCGACGGGTTTCGGCGGCCTCGATACGGAGGCGGATGGTGGCTGGGCCGTCGGCGACCAGGGCGGCACCTGTCTCCGCGCTGATGCCGGCCGCCGGAATGCCGCGTTCCGGCGTTGCGCCGGACGAACCGGTCACCGGCCCGACATCGGAGAGATGGCAGGCGATCAGGAACCCTATGCCTCCCCGGTCAAGCGCCCACTGGTATTTTCGGCGGCGGTGTATGGTGTCTGTGGCGAACATGTACTCGTGCTGGACCAGAACGATGCGACCCGGGATTTCAAGGGCGCACTGCGCAAAATTTCGTTCAGTACCACGGCCGACATTAACTAATTCACCAATAATGCCTCCCGGTGGAGTTGCAGGGGAACGGACTAGGGAAACGCAGGGCAGCGTCCGTCTGGTGTTGTCCAAGCGCTCCAATCCGGCATCGCCGCGTGACCATCCCAGGAAGTCGATGGCATGGCGGGTCGGCGCGAGCCCAGTGACTTCCTCGAGCCGGTGCCGGAGATATGCCTGCGCCGATTGCTCGCTGTCGCTACCGGCGAAGCGGCCGCCGGTATCGCAGATTGCGGCAAGGTCACTCATTAGCACGTCGCTCCTGGAAGCCGTATCGGCTATTGTGCTGATCAGTCCCATTCGCCGCACCGGAACATCTTGCGCTCGAGCTTTGTTAGCCGCTGCGGCCCCTCTTCACTCACCAACACGGTCTCACTGAAGGCGATACCAACGTCGGCCGACGTATACATGTGGAAGGTCATTCCCGGTTCCAATCGCCACTCGGCCCCGGGTGTGAAGAGACGCGTAAAATCGCTGGTGCGCGGCGCCTGCTCGAAATAGTAGCCCAGCGTGTAACCAGTGTTGTTGACATAGTGGCGGCGAAGGCCGGCGTTGATGGCTCCTTGGCGGAGAATGGTATCGACATCGCCGGCAACGGCGCCGGGTTTCATCGCAGCGATCTGGCGGTCCTGAATTTCGAGCAGAGCGGCGGCGGCATCGCGCAAACGGCCCGATGGTTTTCCCACGACCGCCGGTCGCATCAGTCGCGCGCAGTAGCCGTTGACTTTTGGAACCAGTTCCAGGTGCAGGACGTCACCGGGGCGAAGCGGATCGTCAGAGAGCTTGCCGTGAAGGAAGTTCCAATCCCGAGCTACAGTGATCGGGCCGGTGCGCCCGAAGTCGGCGCCGAGTTCGATGAAGGAGCCCGACGCAACGGCGGCCGCCGTCCGCGAGGACGTGCCCGGCTTGGCTGCGGCCACAGCGCGCCGCATGGTTTCGTCGGCGATGGCGGCGGCCTTGCGCATGACTGCCACCTCGTTGGTCGACTTGTTTAAGCGAAGAGATCGGAAAATGTCACTGAGATCGACGAAGTCTACGCCGGGCAATGCATCCTGAAGAAGGCCGAACCGCTTCGCCGGCATGCAGTAAGAATTCATGTCGAGACCCACGCTTCGGCCGTCGGCAGATTCGATAACCTCGGCAACCACCGCAACCGGGTCTTCTGTGTCGTCGAAGGTCCGGCGCGCGTCGAACCAGGCGGCGTTTAGGAACGGCTGTTCGTCGAGACGGCGGACGACCATCGTCGGCGTTCCCTGTCCGGGAATGACCACTGCCCGGTAAAGGTTTTCGGAGATGGCGAAGCCGGTGAAGTAATGCAGCATCTCGGCCTCGTCGGCGATAACGTTGTCGATGCCGCGTTCGGCCATGACCGTCCGCAGCCGGCCGAGCCGTTCGGCGTATTCCTCTTTCGGAAACGGCATTACGCGACCTCGCAGATATCCAGGATTGTTAGCAAGTAGATGCGGATCATGTCCAGGTAATCGGGAATATCGACCCGTTCGTCCGGCATCGTGTTGTAACGCCCGCCGGGACCACAGACGATGCCTGGCATGCCGGCGCGGTGCTTCAGGTGGGCTGCATCGGTACCGTAGAAACAATAGGGGCGAACTGGCCCCTGCGGCTGATCTTCGCCGCGAACCCGGCGATAAGCATCGGTGATCGCAGCGACGACGGGATTTTTCAACCCTGACTCGAATGGCAGCATCGACGGCCTTTCACCGGCGTGCTGCTTGAAGACGCTGGTTCGAAGACCGGGCATATTCGACTCCAGTTCACCGAGCAAGACCTCGATGTCGCCGATGACGCTCTTCTCCGACTGGCTGGGACCGTACCGGACCGTGCCGGCCAAGCGGGCGAAGTCGGCCACTTGCGGCGGTCGCCAGTCATGGAAATTTTGGGTTAGCGAGCCGCGAACGACCCCGATATTGGCCCGGTTTACGGTGGCATGATCCGCATTGGCGGCGCCGGAGAAGGTCATGGTGTTAAACCGCGGGACGAGAGCCGCGGCAGCGGCGATAGCGTCGACACTTTCTTCGCGTTTTGATACGTGGCGAGTGACGCCGGTGAGCTCAATGACGACGTTGAAGCTACCCGCGTGCAGGGTCAGGCCGTTGAGGTCCGTGGGCTCCATATTGATGAAGCAGTCGGCGCGCACCCCCTGTTCGATCGCCTTGACTGTGCCGACACCACCCTGCAGTTCACCTACCACGTACTCGAGGGTGATATCGCCATTCAGCCGAATGCCGGCGTCGACTAGGGTCTTGACTGCCATGAAAGCGGCTGCGTCGCCGGCCTTCATGTTGGAAACGCCAATGCCGTAGATGAAGTCGTCGTCGTAGTGGCCGCCCCAGGGGTCGATGGTCCAGTCATCGGTTGCGGGATTGGTGTCCATGTGGCCATTGAACATCAGGCTTTTGGCGCCGCCGCTTCCCTTCAAGGTGCCGATGGCGTTATACCTTTCGGCCTCCACATGTTGCAGCGTCGAATCTAGCTCCAGTGAATTCATATGATCGACCATGAACCGTGCAAGCTCCGTCTCGCCGGGCTCACCGCTGTAGCTCTTAAAACGGATCATGGCGGCAAGAAATTCAAGTGCCTCCGACGGGTCGATGCTGTCGAGGATCCGTTGACTGTCCAAGGCCCGTTCCTTTCTATCGTCAGTCGGCGCAGCGCAGAGACGCCATCAGACTGGAAATACTATCGGCTGCCGGAAGATTGAAAACCGCCGCCTCCAATTTGCTGGCCGCGTCCGCAGAAAGCGCGCGCGGCGCCAGGTCTCGATACTTGGCGACCACTTGTTCGGTCGTCAGCGGGTTCAGGGGGTCGCCCAATCCGATTGGTTCATGGCCTTCCAATCGCTCACCGGCGGTCGTGACAATGCTGACGACGGGTTCCGAGTTTTCATCTTGGTCCGGATCGACTGTCATCGTGACGCGCCCCATGAGGTCGCGCACCGCCCTATCATTGATCCACTTGTCCTCGAACTCGGCCAACGAGGCGCGCCCGGTAACCAGCCCGACTGCGACGCCGTAAGGCAGGCTCATCTGCGCAGCCAGTCGGGTTTTGGGATTTGGGTCGCCAATTGAAAGCTTGTTGGCGGCACTGCAGAGAAGGTCGATATGCTTGATATCATCGGCCTTCAATCCATGTTCGGCGCGGAACCGAAGCACCACGTCCAACGGCGCGTGTAGACCACGGCAAGCCGCATAGGGTTTGATACCGCTTTTCATGATTCGGTACGCTCGGCCAAGGTCTTCCGTGAACGCTGCAGGCTCTGCCGACGCCGCACAATAAGTTGCAAGAAAGCCGCCATACTCAGCGTCCAGCACGCGGGTTGGTCCGGTGAAGCCGGCGCGCGCCATATAGGCGGCTGTAACACCGATTTCGGCGGCACGACCAGTGTGGTAGCGCTTGCTCATAGCCCCGTCAGCAAGAAAGGCCCATGTGCCTCCGGTGAAACTGCCGGCGATGCCTAGCGCCCAAGCCGTCTTCTCGGCATCCAGGTCAAGCATGCGGGCGGCGGCGGCGGCGGCGCCGAAGCTCCCGCAGGTGCCGGTCGAATGCCAGCCGCCTCCGGTATTGTGCGCACAGTAGCCGCCGGCACCTTCCAGCACCCGCAGAGCGACGTCATACCCGGCGATGATGGACTCCAGTACACGGCCACCATCTTCAATGTCTTCGGCTTCAGCGACGGCTAGAACGGCGGGGATGACGACGGCGCCGGAATGGTCGGCGCCGCCGAAATCATCCAGTTCCTGAGCATGCGCGATGACGCCGTTGACCAGTGCCGCGGCGGCGGCTGTTGTGGTCCGTGCGGTTCCCCAAATGCCACACGGCCCGCTTGCCGGAGCAAACCCGTCGGCCGCCGACATCATGGCCCGGCTTTCCACCGTGTCGACGCCGGCCAGCGCCGCGCCCAGGAGATCAAGGGTCAACACGCGCGCATAGGCGACCACGTCGGTGGGGACTTGCTCCAGGTTAAAATCGGCGACAAACCTGGCCATCGCCACGCTGGGACTATCGCCAACGCTAGCCGGGTCAGTTGAGTTTTTATCCATAACGTACCGCCCCGGCTCCTAGATTGAGGACAACGCGCGGGCGCGCGCAATCAAAGCTGCAATGGCTTCATCGGCACGGTCTTTGCTCGCCACCCATTCCGCCCGGTGCTTGTCAAGGGCTTCGGTGAGGGCGGTATTGTGGGCGCGGGTCTCATCCGGATGCACGCTGCCTTCGGTGGCGCGATTGGTGAGAAACGCCCGGGCATCCAGAATTTCACGCAGTTCCGCGACCGGAATATCGATGTCCATATCGGCCATCTCGCGACCCGCGGCGGCTAAATCTTCGCTACGCACCTCCGCCGGCGTCCGACCGGCGGCGATGCTATCGCGGACAAACCGTCCAACAATGTGATGAGCTGCCCGGAACGGCTGGTCGTAGCGACGTACGATCTCGTCGGCAAGATGGCTGGTCGTGCTCCAGAAGGCATCGGCGGCCACAGCCATTCGGTCTTCATTGACAATCAGTGTCGCCACCGTTTCGGCCGCGAGCCTGAGCGCCTGTGACGTTGCATCGCCCATGCCCGTAAGTAAATCGTCGGCAAAAGTGAGATCGAGGTCGGTCGATACGACGCTATGTTGGCAGGCCATGACCCCGGGCAACCAACCCGCTGCCTGGCCACTTAATGACTTAATTCGCTCCAGCGAATGCGGGTTCTTCTTTTGCGGCATGATGCTGGACGTGCCGGCGAGACCATCGGCGACCTCGACATAACCGAATTCCCAGGAATGCCAGACGTAAAGATCGTTGGCGAGGCGCCCCAAGTTGGACATCAGCAGGCATAGAGTGGCTACGACCTCCTCAATGTAGTCTCGAGCGAATCCGCCGGCGTCGGAGGAATTGAACTCTATGCCGTCGTGACCCAATAGCTCCGCCGTGCGCTTCCGGTTGATCGGCCAGGACGTGCCGGCCATTGCGGCGCCACCGAGACTGGAAAGATTGGTCCGCCCGTAGGTAGCGAGTATGCGCGTCAAATCACGCTCGAAGGCGGCCCCATAACGCATCAGGTGATGACCAAAGGTGGTCGGCTGGGCGTGTTGAAGGTGGGTATAGCCAGGCATTAGGGTTTCTGCATGATGCGCGGCTTGATTGAGGACAGCATCTTGTAGGCGCAGCGTATCGTCGATGACAACGAGTAACAAATCGCGCAAATATAGCCTTTCGGAGGCAGCGCTTTGGTCATTGCGGCTTCGGCCAGTCTGTAGCCGACCAGCGATTTCCTTGCCCAAGCGCTCACCAAGGAAATGTTCCGTCTGCACTAAGAATGATCCGGATTGCAGCAGCCAAGGGAAGGTGTCCTCGCCACTGGCATAAATCTCCAGCAACCCTTCTAGGAGCTTGGCACCCCGCTCTTCCGTGAGGATGCCCGTTTCTGTGAGCATCACCGCATGCGCCAAATCGACCAGCGTGTATTCTCGGAAACGTCGTACCAGGCGAGAAATGTTGGGAACCTCCTCGCAGTCGATCAAGACCTGAGTGCGCTGGCCGAGCCGCGCTTCCTCCAAGAATACGTCTTCCTTACTGCTCATGACATGCCTCCCATCAATCACTAACCTGCCGGCCTTGCACCAGCCCGACCATTAGATAAGCGATCACATAGACGATCAAGCGATAGACGACAGCTGATCCTGGCGGGATACAAATGAACGAAAGACCTGAGAGCCCGCGGCGTCCGATCTCGTGGGCCACGCGAATGACCTCGTAGTCGGTCATGCCGATGGGCTCGGCGAGGTCACCCAGGATATCGCCTTGCGCGGGGCCGGCGCCGCCGATGACGTCCATGTCGAAGTGCACGTAGACGGCGTCCGTGCCGTCGTAAGCATGGCGCAATTCTTCGCAGAGGCCTTCGATGCCCAATTCCGTTCGTACCTTCCACATGGGGACAAAATGGGCGCCGCGTGCGAGGTAGTAACGGACGATTTCTTTGGCTTCCAACATGCCTCGCTCGCCGATATCGACCAAATGGGGTATCGAAAAATTGTCATGAAATTCGTAGGTTTTTGCCTTCCAGTTGCCGCTGCCGGCTATACGCGGATCCTTCGTCAACCAGTCAATAAGCTTGGCGTCCCAGTGGGTGTCGAGGCTGATCATGCCGACTTTGCCGGCTGTCCGTTCGGCAATGGGCTTGGCGATGGCGTAGGAACTGCAAGGTGAATTCTGACCAACGACGATGGGAATAGCACCGGCGTCAAGGGCCGCACCGACCTTGATCTCGACCGCCGCTTGCGCCTTTAAAATGTTTTCCGCCGTCGGGTCCGCGTTGGCTTCCGGTGGTATCTCGGCATCGCCAAAATCGACGACATTGAGATGTTCAAAAATATCGAGATCAAATTCCTGCACGTAGCCTGAGGGGTAACGAATTGATTGCTGGCGTACCCGCTTCGGTGCAAGCACCCACTCTGCCTTGTCGACGCCAGCATATTTACCTTTGGCACCAGCCACATAAGGCGCACCGATGATGACCACATCCGCCCCTTTCAACTCTTCAGCCGTTTGGGCGTGCACAACGCCCATGAATGTTGGTGTATCATCGTCAAGCATGGGAAAATCGCGATCTTTGACCCTGTAGTGGCTTTTGATTTCTTCCCAGGTTGTGGTGTAGGTCATTGAGCTTCTCCCAGCAGATCGATCATCAACTGTATGTATATACATGCCGCCCGCGCGACGTCGCCGAGATGTACGGATTCGTCTGCCATGCCCGAATTAGTGAAATAAGGATCCTGGTCGGGTTCCGTGCGTCGGTACGGTCCGTACATGGCTGTGGGGATGCCGGCATCGAGAAGGAAGTGTGCATCCTCGAAGCCGGCGGTCGATCCGATTGCCGCGGGCTCGCCAGTGATCGCTGCGTGAGCAGCCTGGCAAGCCTTTACGATGGATGCTTCCGGATCGATCTCGCCCGGCGTCACGTGCATGAGTTTCCGCACGTCCACCGACCATTCCTCACCATCGGCAGCGCGAATAGCCGAGCAGAGTTCGGCAACTTCGGACTGGGCTGCATTTGCCTGCTCCCCTGGTAACAAACGTCGGTCAATTTGAAAGACGGCGCGGTCGGCCACCAAATTTACTTTGGTACCGCCCTCGAGTGAACCTATATTGATCGTCGGTGCTGGCAGCAATGGATGCGTTCTATCCTGAAGGCTTGGAGCCAGTTCGTCCTCAAGCGCCGTGATGATGCGTGCCGCCTTCGACAGGGCGTTGACACCAAGCCAGGGCCGTCCGCCATGGGCGGATTTGCCCGACACCTCAATTTCTAGCCAAAGGGCACCACGGTGGGCGACGCGAACCGTGTCGCCGGTGGGTTCACAAACCACG
>CAZHBA010000059.1:0-8465 GCA_964530225.1 uncultured Rhodospirillaceae bacterium
ATGGGCAACGACCCGCTCGGCACCGCCGGCGATTTCACCACTGCGCCCGAGATAAGCCAGATATTCGGCGAATTGATCGGCCTGTGGTGCGCTAACTCATGGCTCGCCCTGGGAAGGCCCACACCATTTATCCTCGCCGAACTGGGTCCCGGGCGGGGTACCCTGATGGCCGATGTGCTACGCGCACTCGAAACCGTTCCCGCCTGCCGTACAGCGGTCCAGGTCCATCTGATCGAAAACAGTCCTAGCATGCGTGAGCGGCAACGCCAGATCCTGCCCGCTATCGATGTAACCTGGCACGACGCCGTGGGTAGTTTGCCAATAACACCGGCTATTTTTATCGCCAACGAATTTTTCGATGCCCTGCCGGTTGAGCAGTTCGTACGCCAAAGCAATGGTTGGCACCGGCGTCTGGTTGGCCTAGCCCCGGGCGGAACAAGTAATAAGCCAAGATTCGTATTCACGCATGCGCAATTTCCCCATCCGATGGAAGACCTCCCGGTGGCAGCCAACATTCCTGCCGACGATGGAGCGATAATCGAGACCTCGCCAGTAGTCCAGCAGATCGCCGGAGAAATCGCCCGTCGAATCCGTTCGCTTTCCGGCGCGGCGTTGATCGTCGACTACGGATACGCTGTGCCGTCTGTTGGCGATACACTGCAGGCGGTCCAACAACACGACTATGCCTCGATCCTGGAACAACCCGGCAAAGTCGATCTAACGGCCCACGTCGATTTCAGTGCGCTGGCGGATTCGGCGCGGTCAGCGGGCGCCACCTGCTGGGGCGCGATTACACAAGGTGAGTTCCTGCGCCGGCTGGGCATCGAAACGCGGGCTAGCGCCTTGGCTGCCACTGCGGCACCCGAGCAAAAAACCGATATCGAAACCGCCCTCGAACGCTTGATCGGCGGCGATCGAATGGGCACCTTGTTCAAGGTTTTGGCGATAGGCCCGCGCACGGCCAATCCGCCGGCCGGGTTCCTGCTCGAGGAGACCAAGTTAAACTGATGCGACTGACCGCCGATCTCCTTGCCGCAGCCAATAACGTTCGCCATGGTTTTTTTACCCGCCAGGGCGGCGCCAGCGAAGGTATTTACGCCTCGCTCAACTGCGGTCTCGGGTCAGACGACGACAAAGCCCATGTTCATGAAAACCGCCGCCGGGCGATGCGCGAAATTGGGCTCAGCGAAGACGCCCTGCGTACCGTCTACCAAATCCACTCGGCGAATGCCGTGACCATCGAAGACAACACAAAAAATACGGCCAGGGCCAAAGCTGACGCTCTAGTGAGCGCCCAGCCGGGAATCGCACTAGGAGTGTTGGCCGCCGATTGCGCGCCGGTGCTGCTGGCCGACCCCGAAAACGGAATTATTGGTGCTGCCCACTCTGGCTGGCGCGGTGCGGTGTCGGGGGTCATCGAAGCGACAGTCAAGGCGATGACCCACCTCGGCGCCGAACCAGGCCAGATCATCGCGGTTATCGGGCCCTGTATCGGCCAAGAGTCCTACGAAGTGAGCGCCGAGTTTCCGCAACCGTTTCAGGCACAGGACCCGGCCAACGACAGGTTCTTTGCCCCGGGCAGGCGAGACAGCCACTTGCAGTTCGACCTCGCCGGTTATGTCTTGTCGCGGCTGACCGCCGCCGGGGTCACGTCATCGAGCACCCTGGGTGCCGACACTTACGCCGATGAAGATTTGTTCAGCTATCGCCGGACATGCCACCGCGGCGAACCAGATTATGGCCGCAACCTGTCGACGATCGTCCTGGCCGAAGGGAGCTAGATGGATGCCCTATTTCATCAATCTAATACTTTTGAGCCTCGTCGCGACGCTATTCAGCTGTGCGCTTTAGCCTAATCATCGCGCTTGCCGTACTGGTCGCCTGCCAGCCGGTACCAAAGCCATTTAGCCGCGGCGCTGCACCGACCAGTGATCTCCTGAAGCTTGCCGATGCTCAAGGCATTACGGTGTTGCCGGTAACGGACAGCGATGGCAAACCGTTGGAGCAACTGACCAACCGCATGGTGCAAGCACTACACGCGCGCAACGTTCCTGCCACCTATGGCGGTAATTCCCGGTCGAGCTACCTCTTGCTGGGAAGCCTCAGAACACCCCCGACCGCGCCGGTGTTGATCTGGACCCTGCATACCCAGCAAGGCAACGAGGTCGGGAAGGTCGTTCAGCCGCTGGATAGTGTAGTGGGGACACCACCTAAATTCGCAAATTCCGCAACTTTCCAACGCTCCGCGACGGCACTGGCCGCGCTGATACAGGACGACCTACCAAACGAAAATATAGTGCCGCCGGTTCACGTTAGCGAGGTCGCCGGCGCGCCGGGTGACGGTAATTCGCGCCTGCGTGCCGCGATGGAGCAATTGCTTCCCCGCACCGGCCTCGAATTAGCACCCCGGGCAAATACGGACAGCCTTGTCGTCACCGGCGTGGTGGCCCTCAATTCGCCCCGTGGCGGCGAGCAAACCGTTGAAATCACGTGGACGGTACGCGATCCCTTTGGCATCGAAGTTGGAACCATTGCCCAGGCTCAACCGGTTACATTAGGCAGACTCGATTCGAACTGGGGCTTGGTCGCTAACGAAGCGGCCCTGGCTGGCGCAGTCTCTATCGCCGAGATGGTCCACCAAATCGACTGGAGCCAAGGCTTCCAACCGCCGCCTGGGTAATAGTTAATCGGCTGAAATTTCTGGTCGTTATCTGGTTTACACACCGGAGGGGTGTTGATAGTTTTCGGCCCGCAAGGTCCAGCTAGAATCGCTGCTGGATTTGGGGTTTATCTAGTTTGACCGGTGGCGCCTGTTCCGAAAAATGAGGCGCCGTCCAACTTTCCGGGGACCGGCCGATGAAGGTGCTGGCGTGCAACAGCAATCGCCCGTTGGCCGAAGCTATTTCAGCTTATTTGGATATTGAACTGACCAAGGCGTCGATCCGGCGATTTTCGGACATGGAGGTCTTTGTCGAGATTCTCGAGAATGTGCGCGGTGAGGATGTGTTCGTCGTGCAATCGACCTCGTATCCAGCCAACGATAATTTGATGGAATTGCTGGTTACCCTCGATGCACTGCGGCGCGGTTCGGCGCGCCGGGTAACCGCGGTTGTTCCCTATTTCGGCTCTGCCCGCCCAGACCGCAAAACCGGGCCGCGCACGCCGATTTCGGCCAAACTCGTGGCCAACCTGATCACCAATGCCGGCGCCGACCGGGTTCTCACATTCGACCTGCATGCCGGGCAGATTCAGGGGTTTTTCGACATTCCGGTCGATAATTTGTTCGCCGGGCCTTTATTTTCCGACGATATCCGCAAAACCTACAATGGCGCGGAACTCGTGGTTGTATCGCCCGATGTGGGTGGTGTGGTGCGGGCCAGGGCGCTCGCCAAGAGGCTTGACGCCGACCTGGCGATCATCGATAAGCGCCGCGAACAAGCGGGCGTTTCCGAGGTTATGCACATTATCGGCGACGTCCAAGACCGCCACTGCATCATGGTCGACGATATCTGCGATAGCGCAGGAACGTTATGTAATGCCGCAGTGGCATTAAAGAACGATGGCGCGAAATCGGTCGATGCCTATGTAACCCACGGCGTTTTGTCCGGGGGCGCTGTCGGGCGGGTTGCCGCATCGCCATTGGAGCGCCTGGTAATGACAGACTCGATCCAGGCGACCGAAGCGGTGCGTGTGGCAAGCAGTATTCGCCAGCTTACCGTCGCGCCCCTTTTTGGCGAGGCCATTAACCGGATCAGCCAGGAGGCTTCGGTATCGAGTTTGTTTGATTAAATTCGCGGGGCGTTTTAGCCCTGCGGAATTCATGGACTGGCGCTAGCACCCTTGGAGGCAAGGCCAGACCAACCCATCGGTAGACAAAGGCTTGATTGCTGTCTGCCGAAAACGGAGACTTAAAATGGCAGAGACCAACACTTTTAGCGCTGAAGCGCGTACGCAGGTCGGCAAAGGGGCCGCCCGCGCTGCACGCCGCGCTGGAGCGGTTCCCGCGGTCGTCTACGGCGCCAACAAAGACCCAATGCCCATTACAATCAACCCGATGGCGTTGCGTGCCGAAATAAGCAAGCCGGATTTTTTTGCCACCCTCTACGACATCGAGTGTAACGGCGAGAAGGAACGGGTGCTGTGTCGAGATTTGCAGCTCCACCCGGTAACCGATGTGCCGATGCACGCCGACTTTTTGCGGGTCACCGAATCCACACAGATCAACGTCGATATCGCAGTACTGTTCGAAAATGAAGAAGAGAGCCCCGGTCTCAAAGGCGGCGGTGTATTGAACATTGTCCGTCATTCGATCGAGGTATTTTGCCGCGCCGGCACAATTCCGGATTCGTTCGTTATCGATCTGACCGGCCGCGAAGTGGGCGACAGTATCCATATTTCAGATGTTAGTCTGCCCGACGGCGTGCGTCCGACAATCGACGACCGCGACTTCACCATCGCGACCATCGCCGCGCCAACTCTTATGCCGGTCGAAGAAGAGCTCGAAGATGGCGAGGGTGGCGAAGATGGCGAAGGCGGCGTAGAAGGCGTCGAGGGCGCGGAAGGCACCGAGAGCGAAGAGAACGGCGGCGACAGCGAGGGCGAGTAATCGTCCCGCCACCGGAGTTAATGGACATGCGTTTGCTGGTCGGGCTCGGCAATCCCGGGCCGAAACACCGCGACAATCGCCATAGTATTGGGTTTATGGCGGCGGACGAGATTGTCCACCGCTACAATTTGTCAGAGCCACGCTCGCGTTTCCAGTCCGAATCGTTCGAAGGCACGATCGACGGCGAAAAAGTACTGTTGCTCAAGCCGACGACGTTTATGAACGAATCTGGCCGGGCAGTCGGCGAAGCGGCGCGTTTCTTCAAAGTGCCGCCCGAGGACATCCTCGTCCTGCATGACGAAATTGACTTGGCCGCTGGCAAGGTACGCGTAAAACGTGGCGGTGGACACGCCGGCCACAATGGACTGCGCAGTATCGTCGACCATTTGGGTTCACGCGATTTCGTCCGTGTGCGCTTAGGCGTCGGCCATCCCGGCGACAAAGAAAAAGTGCTTGGCCATGTGCTCGGCAACTTTTCCAAGGACGATAGTAAGTGGGTCGAAGCGGAACTCAATGCGCTCGCCAGCGCGCTGCCAGCGCTGTTCGACGGGCGCGATAGCGATTTTATGAGCCAGGTCACCATGGCGGTACATCAGGCGACCGGCAAAGGCCGCAAAACGCAAGCCAAACCCGACACTGAAACCGCTGCGGAAAAACAGCAGCCGAACGAAAGTCAGGCTGGCCCGGCCCCGGTGCCAGAGACGTTCATCGGCGCAGCACTCAACCGCGCGCTCTCCAAGATCCGCGGCGATTAGATAGTATGGGTTTCAACTGCGGCATCGTCGGCTTGCCCAATGTCGGCAAGTCAACCCTCTTCAACGCGCTAACCGCCACCACACAGGCGCAGACCGCAAACTATCCCTTTTGCACCATCGAGCCCAATGCCGGCCGGGTCGCGGTGCCCGACGACCGGCTCGAAGCGATTGCAAAATTGGCGGAATCGGCCAAAATCGTACCCACCTACACAGAGTTCGTCGATATTGCTGGACTGGTTCGCGACGCCAGCCAGGGTGAAGGGCTCGGCAACCAGTTCCTCGGCCATATCCGCGAGGTCGATGCGATTTGCCATGTTCTGCGCTGCTTTAAGGGGGGCGACGTTACCCATGTCGAGGGCTCCATCGACCCGGTGCGCGATGCCGAGACGGTCGAGACGGAACTGTTGTTGGCCGACCTCGAAAGCGTTGAAAAGCGCGCCGAAGCGGCCGAAAAGCGGGCGCGAGACAACACCAAGGAGGCAAAAAACCAACTTAAGGTGTTATCTCTGGCGCTCAAGGCATTGCACGAGGGCAAACCGGCACGCACGGTCGATGTTCCCCCGGATCAGAAACCCGCGTTCGACAGGCTGCAGCTGCTCACCGCGAAACCGGTTCTATTCATTTGCAACGTCGATGAGGAGTCGGCAGCATCCGGCAACGCACTGTCCGAGAAAATAACCGCCATGGCTGCCGAAAAAGGCGCAGAGTGTGTCGTCGTTTCAGCGGCAATCGAAGCCGAGGTCGTGCAATTTACCGATCTGGAGGAGCAGCGCGAGTTTCTTTCAGAGCTCGGCTTACCTGAAACCGGCCTGGCACAAGTGATTCGCTCGGGTTACAGGTTGCTCAACCTGGTCACATTCCTCACCGCCAGCCCCACGGAATCGCGGGCCTGGACAATACGCAAAGGCTCGTTGGCGCCTCAAGCGGCCGGTACCATCCATACCGATTTCGAGAAGGGTTTCATTCGCGCCGAGACCATCAGTTATGACGATTTCATCGCCTGCGGCGGCGAACAGGGCGCACGCGACGTCGGCAAGCTGCGCCAGGAAGGCAAGGATTACGTCGTGCAAGACGGCGATGTGATTCTGTTTCGCTTCAACGTCTGATTTATCTGCGTTCCCTCCAAGCGTCAGGATGATGCGCTTTCCATTTCTAGGTCTGCGGTCTTCTCACGGTATTTGCTAACCGTTATGGGCTCGGCAAATATCTCGAAGCATACTCCACTGGAGTCGTGGAAAAAAATGGTGTAGCTACAGCTACCTTCCGGCAGTCCACCGCCTTCCGGCCCCTGGATTTGCAGCCGCGCGTACACCCGTTGACGTCGCCGTTTGCTATTACGGCAGCGACATCAACGCCAACTGCAACGAGGCGCCAAAATACCCGGTGATGTTCCATTGGGGCACCGAGGACGTGGCCACTCCGCTTGACGGCGTTAAGGAAGTCGAGGAAGGGCATCCCAATATCCCGAGCTTTATCTATAAGGGCGCGGGCCACGGTTTCAGCTGCTCGCAGCGTGGTTCGTACCATGAAGTGTCCGCCGGGTAGGCGATGGAGCGCACGCTGGCATTCGTAAGTAAAAATCTGGCTTAGAGGTTATTCCTAGCTGTCGCAAGCAAACACCAAGAACACACCGCAGGCTTCTTCGGAAGATACAATGACCGCCCCGCTACTGTCGCGCTCGAAAGCAACTTGCTGGCCCGTCAGGTAGAGAGCGGTCACTTGCGGATCGGCGACCGATAGCGTCAACGCCGCTGGGCGCGGCAACGGCAGGCTGTCGTCGAAGGTCTTGTCGTAGTGACGTTCGGGGAAGGTTTTGGGTGTGACAAACCATAATTCGTCGTTGCCGGTATCGACGGTGATGCTGCCTTTGCGCTCGTCGCCTGAAACCGCACCTATGCCGAACAGTTCGGCATAGGCTTCGCCGACACCAGCCAAGGTTTCCATGACCACGGTAACTTCCGTTATGCCGCGCGCACCGTTGGGGTGCGACAGCCAGGCTGGACGGCGAACCTTATCCGGCGTCAGATGTTGGCTGGCGAAGGTTTGCAGCCCGGGTGTGAGTTCGGGCGGTATGTAGACATAGCGGAAGTCCAATAACTCCTCACCATCTTCAAGAACGAGCAATCGCTGCAGGCTCTGGGCTTCCTCTGCATTTGCGCTGTGCTCACGCAACCAGCAAAACGTCGCATCGGCATCCTCGGTTGCCAGTACAACGTTGAACAATCCATCGCCAGTTTCCAGAAATTTGTCGAGGTTGTGGATATGCTGGGTCGAATCGACAACACCCATCAGCTCCACATAATCGTTTTCGAACATCACCGTATGGTTACCCGTACCCCAGCCGATATGGCGGCCGCGTGGCGTCACGGTAAAACCGAGGCGCGTATAAAAGTCGCGCGCAACCCCAAGATCGGCCACGCCCACGAGAGCATGGTCAATTCCAGCAATTGGCCGCACCTTCGCCACAATATCGCTATCGCTACCGGTCATTTAACCGTTCACACCCGCCGTCTTTGGTTATCGGAGCCACACATTCAACACCCCGCCCCGGCGTTCGGCGTCATCACCGAACACGCATAAATAGGATCACTTTTTCCGGTTTCCCCTCAACCGGACCGCTCCGGCGTAACCGTTAGTGTATTATGGACTGCGAACGGCGGCAAATCGTCGCTGTGGGTCTATTTTTCCCAAAGAATCCGGCCCGCAACGGTATCAAGACGTCCGGCAACAGCTGCATCCCGTGCATCTGGGGCAGTGATAACCGCAGAATCGAGCGCGGTATGGCATTCGCTCAAACAGCGCACATCGCGGCCGGTCAAGCGCGGCGCTACCGCTTGGATAAGCGCTCGCGCCTTGTTGGCGTTTTCCAATAAAACCTTAACTACCTGATCGACGGTGACCACGTCGTGGTCATCGTGCCAACAGTCGTAATCTGTGACCATGGCGACCGTGGCGTAGCAAAGCTCAGCTTCGCGCGCGAGCTTGGCTTCCGGCATATTGGTCATGCCGATCACCGAACACCCCCAGGAGCGGTACAGTTCGGACTCGGCCCTGGTGGAAAATTGCGGTCCCTCCATCACCAGATAGGTGCCACCATTGCGGTA
>CAZHBA010000060.1:0-10972 GCA_964530225.1 uncultured Rhodospirillaceae bacterium
CTGACCTTGATGAATTCGTAAGCCATATCGTCGTAGCGTTTGTCGCGCGTACGCATACCGATCGCTTCGATAACAAAGACAAAGATAGGTACAGCGAGGACGAAGGCAGCGAACCACAAATGCATTTGCGCGACGAGCCAGACAGCAACGCGGCTGTTGACACCCATCATGCGGGGATAATCCGCTTCGCTAAGTACGGGCGCTGGCGTATAGACGGCTTGCGCCTCTACCGTGGCGTCTTGCGCTAGAGCTACCGATGATTCGAAACCCGGCACCAAGACCGCGAGCAGAACGACGGACAAGGCGGCCACCCGGGCAACCCATGTGCAAATTGATGAAGGCTGCAACTTTTTGTTCATAGCCCAGTTCTACGGCCGATAAATCAGCGGTAGACCCTGCATGCTCATGAGCGCGTAATCGACCACCAGGAACATCAGGGCGCTGGCGAAAAAAGCGGCCACGAATGTTACAAGATAAACTCTCATAGCATCATTCTTATTTGCCGCTGCGCACTTCGCGCTGATCTAGATCAGCCATAGGAAAAAGATTAGCAGTGCAAAGGCCACAGCCGTGAACAGGGCAGGGCCGGGCCACGCAAACCGTTTTTTTTGTGCCGATAGATCATTCATCTAACGGCCCTCAAAAAACGAAAAATATGAGGATGAGTGTAATGACGATCACATTCACGGTCATCCCGATCAGAATGAGGATATCTGCGGGACCGGTTGGCAACCATTTTATAGCGCGCATTCCTGCTAACCCTTCTTTCCTTCACATTGACAGAGCTTACGCAGGTACTTGATCAGCGCGTCGACGTCTTCCGCGCTCAATGTCTTCGACCAAGGTGGCATCATCGGCGATTTGCTGAGCGCCGGGCCGCCGTCGAGGATGACATTCCGAACGTCTGCATCCGACAACTTGTTCATTTCCGCCGCGCTGGTGAAGTTGCGCGGGCTAACCGGAAAGTCCTTGGTAACGTTCGGGCCCTTGCCGTCACCTTCGAGGCCATGGCATTGCGCACAGTAGAACTTGAAAACCTGCTCGACTTCTGCGGCGCTACCCGCCTCCACGCCAAGCAGAACAAACGCGGCAAAGGGCAAAATGAAAAGCAATTTTCTGGTCATCTCATGTCCCTCCTGCTCTACTTTACTTTGAAGTTAGCGACGAAGGCCGCGACGTTTTTCATGTCCTTCTCGCGCAGCAAGCCAACAAAAGTCGGCATCGCCTTAACCGGTTTAAAAACGTCAGGTGTCTTCAAGTAGGCGTAAATCCAATCCGGGTTCAGCCGCGAGCCCGCGTCGACCAACGACGGGCCGGAGCGGCCACCGGTAACCTTCTTGCGCGCCGTGTATTGGTGACAGCCACTGCACGGCATCTTCTTGATAAAAATCTGCCTGCCCTTGGGATTGCGCTTTGGCGTAATCACTCCCGCCACCACGGCATCCGAGGTGAGTGTCATCAAAAAATCGACGACGTTCGTTGCGTCGGCCACGGCCAGCTTCGGGTGATTCGCCGAATTCTCTTCAGTGAGCGAGTTGAAGGCGAGTGGCCGAATCGGTTGCGGGTTCTGGAGCCAGCCCTCCAGCCAGTCGCGCTGAAACTTGCTACCGGCGTAAAATAGCTCTGGTCCCTTCTTCGCCAACTGATCATCGATCGTCTTTTCCCTAGCGGGTCCTTCCGTATAGTGGCAGGACGTGCAGTTTTGGCCGGTGAAGGTCTTTTGTCCAGCGACTGGTTCGGCGCGCCCGGGCGCCAACGCTATTATCAGAATAGCGGCGCTGAGCAGGACGCCTGCGGCAATTCTCATCGCTTTTTCTCCTCCTGTTTCGTAGAGCCCGCCTTAGTTCAGGCGGCGCCCTACCTTTCCTCTTTTAGCGCCCGCCTCATAAGCCAATAGCCCAGGATACCTGAGATTAGGATCGCCAGTATGGCATAGACGTAGACGGTGGCTGGCGTACCCGCTTCGAGCAGAATGAAGTGCCACGACGACAGGCTCATGATTATTCCGTGCTCGCCGTTCGATCCGTCCCATGCGTTGACCGCAAACGGGATGAACCGGCCCTTGACAAATTGCACATCGCCCCGGTCGTCTGTCCGCAGGGGACGGCGCATTACCACGCTCCACTGACCTTGGTTCCATTTTGCTTTGGCCACGACCTGCTGACGGTCTTCCGCCTGTGGCGTGAGCGGTTGCTGCCAGCCGCGCGCCGTTGCTTCCTCGACAGAGCGACGACCCTGTCCTTCGAGGTCAGATTTCCACACCCAGAGGTGAACTGGCGCTGAAGAACTGCCGCGCAGAAAATGCGGCTTCCGCGTTCCCTCCAGAGCCTTGGCGGGGAACTGCAGAGCGATGGAATCGCGGTAGGTCTCGAGCTGGCGGGGGACTAGTCCCTGCGTGGGAATATAGGAATTGTAGGCACCAACCTGACGCAAAGTGACGATGTCGACTTCCTTGGCAGCATCATGGGTCACATCCGCGAAAGGATCGTCCCACTGGATCAAGAAGACGATATCGGTCCCATTATAGACGGCACGTAGCGTCGCCAGTTCGACACTGGGGTTCTGCCAACGGGGCGCGGCAACCACCTGCCCGGCAAGCCGCACATCCAGCGGCACCGCCTCGGTCCAGATCGGATCAGCGGCATCTTCGGGCAAATCGCCCGCTACCGCCAGGGCCCGCAGCACCTGGCCTTCCGTCGATTCGTGCTGCAGAGACTTGATATAGTTCGCAAGATCCCAGCGTTCTTCTTTATTCAAGGCCTTGACGAAGGATGGCATGGGGGTGCCGTTGACGCCGGTCGAAAAGCGCATGTAAATGTCTTCGACCTCGGTGCCGCCTTTAATTTTCCACGGTAGCGTCACGTTGCGGATACGGATGGGGAAGCCCCAATCGTCCTTGCGGTCAAAGGCCTTCTGCCCGTCCCCACGGCCGAGCTTGCCGTGGCATTCCCAGCACTTGGCGCGGTCAAAAATTTTCTTGCCCCGGGCAATTGTCTCAGCATTGTGGGGCGCCCGCTCCGCGGGTAGCGAGACGACTTTGCCGGTTTTCACGGGATCGAGCTCGGGGTCCTCAAACTCAAAGGCGAAAGTCTTGATGTAGGCGATAACGGCCCAACGCTCTTCCTCCGACAGGCCGTTTTTGATAACGCCATCGTCGAAAGCCTGCATGCCGGTACCCGACAGGCCGCGGCTGATGGTACGGAAAAGGTCCTCGTCAGTCGGTAACTCGCCGCTTTGCGTCGTGCGAAACTTGAACGTACCGAGTGTAAAATCCCGCGGCCTTGGATCGAGGAACTCGGCGGCCGGCCCTTCGCCGTCGCCCAATAGTCCATGGCAGAAGCTGCAGCGCTGGATGTAGGTCACTTGGCCGCGCGCGACAAACTCCGGCGTCACTTCTGGGCTTGGTTCGGAGGGTTTTTCGGCAGCAAGCGCGCTACTTGCAAGCGCCGCCACAGCGAGGTACAAGGCGGCGGAAGCTATGGACGACAACATTCTCATTCCTGACCCTCCGGGATACGCGGCGTTTTCTGCGCCAGATCATATTCCGCTAAGATAATTTTCCAGCGCTCTTCTTCGGTCAGGTTTAGCTCCCACCTGGGCATCGCCGAGTCCCAGGGCGTCGCTTCTGTTGGCAGGCCCCGTCCGCCCCTAGCCACACGCCAAAAGGTGTAACCCTCGACAATAGTTTCGATGGTGCCGTTGTCGGTGAAGTTGATGGGCCGTAACCGGAACGCATCGGCCATGGGCCCATCGCCGCTAACGCTATCCCCGTGGCAGGGTCGGCAGTTCATGGCGTAAAGTGCACGCCCTTCGAACAGGTTCTTTTCAATCAAGGCCGCGCGGGCCGTCTCTTCATCGACGTTGCTGGCCTCAATCGCTGCGAGAAACTTCTTTACCGGTTTGGTCGGAATAAAGGCTAACGGATGCACGTCAGAGTTCTCGTCCCTCCAGGCTTCGGCATCCTCCTCAACCTGTTGGATGAGCGTGATCTCCTTCGCCTGGGTTTCCTCGATGAAGGCCGCGACTTCCGCGGGTGAGGGATCGGCCGCCGGATTCTTGAGTGCCTCGAAATCCTTAGGAAAGTTGGACGACGGATGCTGAATGCGCAGTGAAGACGGCAGTTCCACGCTCGGTAGGGCCGTCTGGTAGACTTGCCAACCGATGAGAAGCGGTATGATGATCAAACCAGTTGCGCGCGGAATCTTACCGTAATCGCCGCGCAGGAATTTGCGGATGGGGTGAAGAAACTCCTCAAGGTACTCGTCTGAAAAGGTGACCAGCAGGAACAAGGCGACCAGGACGAGCACCATGTAGATGAACACTAGCGTGCCGGGCACAGTTAGCGGAAACGGTAGGCCCGTGAGCTGGCGCGAAACTGCCGGGATCAACCACTTGACCACAACGAAAACCAGGGCGACCGTCGCGACGATCGACCAGAAACGACTTATGCGTAGCTTGCCCATTGCTCATTCACCCTTTTGCAGGAGCAGGTAAGCCTGCAAGTCCTGGAATTCCTGCACGGTCAGGATCTCCGAAAGATCGTCAGGCATGACGCTTTTCTGTTCGTCCGGGCCGATCTCTTTGATCGCCGCTTTGGCAATAGCCACGGCCTCGCCCGAGGACTTGGTGATCTCCACTTCCTCCTCGTTCTCCGCTGTCTTAAGCCCGATGGTTTGGCGGCCGTCCTGTTCGATAACGACGAAGGTTTCGTAGCCAACAGTGATGTCCTTGGCTGGATTTAAAATTGAGTCGGCGATGAATTTTTGCCCGCGCGCGCCAATGGCAGACAGGTTGGGGCCCAGTTCTTCACCAAAGTCTACGACCATGTGGCATTCGGAACAGTTATCCTCGAATACGACAGCGCCGTTATCGGGATCGCCGCCGCCCGCCTCAGACGCAGCTGCGATCTTGCTGTAAAAGCCCAATGTCACCTCGGACGGATTGTTGAGCGCCTCGAGATCGACATCGCCACCCTGGCTTTGCAGGTAGGTGATAACGGCCTTTATCTCGTTGAGATTGAGCGAGATTGGCGGCGCATAAACGGTGGCCATTTCGTTCTTGTACCCCTCGACGACATAAGCGCCGGGTGTTGCCAGGCTCTCGACGAGGTAGTCGGTCGCCGTGTACTCGGCACCTGTCTTTTCGCTTCTCTCCCGTGCCCGATCAGCCGCACGCACGCCAATAGGCGCGGTGAAGCGTTCGCCGAATTGCCCTTGATTGGGACCTCGCACGGCGCTGCCGCGGCCGCCGACGCTGTGGCAGGTAAAACAGCGGCCCCTACCCCAAAAAATGGATTCGCCTCCCTCGGGGTTGATCTCGACGGCGCCCGTCGTGGCCACTTTTTGCTCGCCGCCACTCAGCGACGTGACCGAGTAGCCAATCCACAGAAAAGCCCCCAAGACCACGAGGAGGAAGATGAATACCTTGATAAGCGCTCTATCCACTGGCACACCTCGGGCAGGCTAAGGGATATGGGAGGCCTGCCATGTCAGGCTCTCGTCTCCGGGCTGATCGCAGGCTTAAGCCCTACGTCGGGCTCCGCTCTCCCGCGAGCGGACTCGGTCGGTTTCGCGGTCAAGCCGCCAAGCCAGAACATGAACGCGATGCCGATCAGGAAAGCCAGAACCGTAAGCGACACCATCTGCGTCATCGTAAAATTGGACGGCGTATAGGACCACGCCGAGGTGTCGCGCATAATGCCGAAGATGTGCCAGTCGCCGCGCAGCCCGGAACGGATGAAGCCCATCAGGCCCATGTTCATTGTGATCACAAAGGTGAGTAGTAACAGGGCGTACTGGCTGCGGCCGGTCATCATACCCCAGCTTAACTTGCCAACCTCGGGTGCTTTACGGAACAGAAAAACGTCGATGGTAGCGACCAGGATGAGGGCGCTCATCAGCTGGAGGAACTGCGCCACCGCTACGTTGCGCAGGAAGGGAGACGCTTTCTCCATAACCACGAAACCGTAAATGCCGAGGAAGACGACGGCGCTCAACGCGGTAACGGCGAGGTAGATATATTGCGCAAGCTTGCCGCGGTCGCGTAATGCTAACCCCACCGTGACGGCCGCCGCAGCCACCTCCACCAACAACAAGTATCCCACGGTGCGGAAGAATTCGGCCCTGTCGGCAGGCAGGTCGAGCTGCGCCGGGTCCATTGTTAGCAGGGTAAGCGCGTATTGGCCGACAAGTACGATGGCGGCAAGACCGGCAAACGAGATCATAATTTGCGGCCCACGTCCCTGGGCGCGAATGGAGACCTCCTCGCGTTTGTTGCCACGCCGGTAGAGGAGAAAGCTGAAGAATGTTGCCAGGATGATCAGGTTGATCACCGCGTTCTTGGCCGGCATGAGCCCCAAGAACTTCAACGTCGGGTGATACTGACTACCGCCCATATCACCAACCTCCAGTGCGGTTAGCGGTAAATTGTGTGGCGTCAGCCATACCGCCAACGATATGATAATCGCACCCAGAATGTATTTTATGTACTTGTAGAATCGTTCGGCACCGGGGATGCGCGTCATGCCGCTCCACAGGTAATAGTTGGTGATGAGAAACAGCGAGCCCACCAGCATCGCCTGGATGATAAACGTCCAAGAAAAATCACCACCCATCATGTTGTTACCCATTACCGCGGAAAACGAATAGACCTCGCGTCCCAGGTAATATCCGGCGAAGGGCAACGGAATCAGCGCCGCCACGGCGACGAAGTTGGCGATGTAGCCCATCCAGTCGTAGTGCGCCTTGTCTTCGTCGTTCTTGGCGCCGAGAAACTTTACCGCCGCGTAAGAGCCAGCGACCAAACCGCCAAAGGCAAGATTGCCGAGCATGCGGTGAACGGCGATGGGCGTCGCGAGATGATTCTCGAAGGCGGCCCACAAGCCGCCCGTTAACTCACCCGCCTCATTTACCCCCTCGGGACTCATCATAAAACCGGCCCAGCTATTAGCCATCTGCATGATGCCGGTTCCGGCGACGTTCAGCATGATGCCGATGAAGATGTGAATGGTCTTGCGGTCCTTGATGAGCAACAGCCCGACGCCCGCTGGAATGAAGTAGAGGACCGTCATGAAGATGCGCGTATCGCCGCGCATGTCGGTTCCCCAACCGCCAAAGAAGAAGATGACGCCGAAAACCAGAACTACCGCCCCGACACCTTTCAAAACCCACTGCACATGGGCGGGAAATTGGCCCCCACCCTGCAGGCTTTTCCAACCGTAGTAGTAAAGGTAGAGCAAGAACGTTTCGGCGAAAAACAGAAGGGCGTAGACGAACATGACGTCCTTAAAAATGCCCGCCATGGTACCCATAAAGGTCGGATACAGAGTGAACAAGGCAAAGGCGAGCAAGCCACCGAACGCGGCTGTTGTCGCGTAGGCCACGCTCAACAGGCTGGTGAACTCGTAGGCCACCTTGTCGTATTTCTGGTCGCCGGTGCGCCAACCCACAACTTCGATAATCACCGCGTACAGCGGCACGCCAAGGACGAAGGCGCCGAAGAACAGGTGCATCTGGGCCAGGAACCAAATCGTCTTGCGCGAATCAATTCCTAGGAACTGACGGTATTCGTTAATCTCCTGTGCCAAGGCAGGCGTCGCCAGCAGAACAAGGACGGTCACTGCCGCGACAGCCGCGCTCAGTTTGATCAGCCGATGCGCCGTGTATACCATTGCCTACTCCAGAGTTAGCCGCCCGGCGCGCTTTACTTGGAGAAAGCGAAATCGGATTGCACGGTGCCCCCGCTGGGTACGGTGATCGAAACCTTCTGCACGCCCAAGTTCGGGTGCCACGCCTTGAGGACATAGTCGCCGGGCGGAAGGTCGCCGATCTCGTAAGTTCCATCCTCGTTTACGACTACGGCGTAGGGATGCTTAGGTGCCAACATGAAACCGAACATGAAATTGTGAGCTTCGCAGTTGATGCTGATGAAGGGCGACCGGCGCGGTTTGAGATTCTCGGTGATGTCACCGGGATCGGGCTGGCCAAAGTTAAACATTGTGCGGCGTGCGATGCGCCCCTTTTCGACGCCGATCATCTCGCGCGTGTTGATGTTGTGCAGCACACCGGTGTCGCTGTTACGAATGGTGATGGGGCCGCGCTTGATAACCTGCGCCCAGGGGCGAAAACGGCAGTCTTTTTGGTCGATCAGAAAGCCCCCCTCTGGTTCTGTCCAAGGCTTACCCTCGGCGATCTTGTCGATGAACACGAAGGCCCCGCGCAAAGCACCATCCTTCACGTCAATCCATACGATTTCGCGTTCGCCGGTACCGCAGACATCCGGATTCTTGGTAATCAGGATTTTTTCCACGGCATCGTCGGGAACGGCGCCTTCGAAAGTGAGCTTTCCCGTTACCATGCCGCCGTCCTTTACCGCGACTTCCTTATAGGCGGTAGCTGCGTTTGCAGTGATAGAGTTTGCGGCCAAAATTAGGACGCTGGCCGCAAGGCCGTAGATTAGATGCCTGGATACATTGCTTTTCATTCCTTGCTCCTCTCGGTTACTCGTTCTGCCGCCTATTAGGCGTGCTCAGCACAGTTCAGTTCTTCCAATGCCTCGATTACCACTGGCCAGAACCGTTTTTTTGTTTGATCGCCGAGAAAATCGACAAATCGCTTATTGGCTACCGCCCTATCGAGGCCGCGCAATAGCCGTCCCACCTCGCGCCGGTGGTAACCCTCGAACGAAAAGGCAAAATCAACCAGGCGGGTAACTGCGCCGTCTCCCCCTTGCGCCGCAACCGCTTGGGCGGTTGCCAGCCTGACACCAGGATCGGGATCAGCAAGCATCTGTTCGGCATAAGAGTTCGATACTCCCAGCGTCGCCAAGGCGCGAACCGCCTCGGCACGGATGTTACTATCTTCGTCCTTGAGACACCGCGAGATGGCGGTTATGGCCGCGCTAACGCCAGCGGCGCCGAAAGCTCTCACAGCGCACCGGCGTAATTCGGGGTCGCCATCAGCGATGAGGCCGCTAAGTCCTGCAACAGAAGCGGTCGGTAATGTCCCGAGAGTGCCAGCAATGCGCGCGAGCGAATCGGCCGCAGCACGTCGTGCTTCCTTATCGGTGCCGTTGAGGAACCGAGCGAGAGCAACTGCCACATCTTCGTGGGCAAAGTCCCCGAGCATGCGCGCCGCAAGCCGCGGGACATCTTCGTGCGGGGAAACAACTGGAACGACCTGAACACGCTTGCCTTCCGGGGCAAACGCGGCGAGCTCAAGGTAACGAATATCGTCTCTGGTCAGGCCGCGGGTTTCCGTGCCCAAGCCGACGGCCAAGTTTTCCTGTGGTGCATTTTCTCCGAGGATGGACTGTAGGGTTGATGTTGGAAAAACAATACCGACCGAAGCTTCTTCGGCAACTTCCTCGGTGCCACCATTTTTAGTTGGTTCCTTCGTCGGCGCCGATTCCGGTTCTAATTCAGGCGTCGCCACAGCAGTTCCTTCGAGTGCTGCGAGAAGAACAGATCCCGGTTCATTAGGCCAGTCATCGGTTGCTTGGGCGAGGCGAGACAATGCCGCTAGGGCTTCCACGCGAACCTGCCGGTCGCCGTCTCCCAGTACGCTGGCGAGCGCCGTTACTGCATCGGTTTTGCCGATCCACTCAAGCGCGTTGATAGCTCCGAGACGCACAACAAGTGGACGGTCATTATTACTTAATAATTCGACAAATTTGTTTATGTAAATCGCCGGAGCGTGCATGGCGACCATCTGGCAGGCGGCCCCCGCAACCTCCGGCACTGGGTCATCTAAACACCCTACTGCCGCGTCGACGGCCTTTGTAGAAAGCCTAAAATCAGGAAACTCCACCAAACGGTTGAGCGCTGCAGTCCGCACCGCTGGTGAACCATCGTCGAGGCGTTCGGCGATCCGTTCCAGATAGCTGTCGCCAGAGAGCCTAACAATTTCCGTTCGTATTCGGGAATCGGCGTCGTCGAACAACGGCGCGAGACGAACATCGGACGGCGACACCACAGCAAGCGCAGAGGCAGCTGCAAGCCGAACGTTGGTAGACGAATCTTTTAATGCACGGGTTGTCGCCACCACTGCGGTTGGATCGGAATGGTCGGCGAGGACGGACGCCGCGCGGCGGCGGTGACGTTCGTCCCGGCTGTCGAGAAAGCGGACGAGCGCAGCAACACCTGCCGTACCGAGCCTCGCCAGCGCCTTGAACGCGGTTTCGGAGAAATCCTGTTCTTCCTCGTTGTCCAAAAGTCGTACAATTTCAGGAATGATCTCCTCGTTGCCGAGATTGGCGAGCGCAACTATCGCCGCCAACTGAATATCGACCCAGCCGTCCCATTCGTCGTGAAAAAATTCCTCGTCGTCCCAGACGATATCAGGATTTCGGCCTTTAGCTATTTTCAGGAACCACGGGCTCGCTTCGTCATACTGCATCCGTGCGAGCGCCCGGATGGCCGCAAGCTTGACGTCGGTGCAGGGGTCGCCAATGAGATTTTCGAGAAGCGCCGTGCAGGTCTCGGGAGACCCTATCCTCGCCAATGCCTCAGCGGAATCGGTGCGGACATCCACATCGGGATCGAGAAGTGCGCCGATCAGTGCTGGAACGGCACCGTCGCTACCAATCCTGCCCAACGCTCGGGCCGCCAAACAGCGATGGATGTCTGCTCCGGTCTCCAAGATTCTAGAGAGATCTCGGGTGACCGCTTCGCCAGATTTAACATCGGCGAATGGCGTGGCAGCTAAAGGCTTTAGGTCGAGACAGTTCATCGGTTCAATCGGTACTCCCTAAAAGCGCCATCAGGTCTGCGAATACACATCGACCGTTGGGGTTAGTTCAAACAATATCCCGAGGTGCAAACGACATGGACCAGAAGGTCTTCTTGTAGGGCGAAACGCCGATTTTTCTGACTTTGGCTACTCCGATCTTGTAGTTGTAGTTCCCGCTAATCCAGTCGACAATCCGGCCCTCCAAGGCATTGGCAGGCTGACTAGTATGCAGGAAATCCATATAG
>CAZHBA010000061.1:0-17595 GCA_964530225.1 uncultured Rhodospirillaceae bacterium
GTCAAGAACAAGCTGGCGCCGCCGTTCAAGGTCGTCGAATTCGACATTATGTACGGCGAGGGCATCTCGAAGATGGGCGAGTTGATAGACCTGGGGGTGCAGGCCGGAATCGTCGACAAGTCGGGCTCGTGGTTCTCCTGCGGCGACGAGCGCATTGGCCAGGGCCGGGAAAACGCCAAGACTTTCCTCAAGGAACATCCCGATCTTGCCGACGACATCAAAAACCGTATTCGCGCCAATGCCGGCCTGATTTCCGAAGCTATGCTGGGATCACCGGAAGAGTTGGCCGGTGATGATGATGACGATACGGCAGTGGCCGAGGGTGACGATTGAACGGGTAAATAAATAAAAAAACGGGCCGCCAGGCCAATTTGGCGGCAATAGAGGAGATTGGGCGGCGCCCGGCGGGCGCCGCTTTTGTTGGTGCACCCGCTATCGGCCCCTCGACAGTAATCGGGGCGCGGGGTAAAACGCCGGGCCGGATCGTGGTTAGCGATTCTTACGTACCGGTGCTGTGCCCGCCGACAAACCCGAGCTCAAGTTCTGTAAATATGGCAACGACAAGCGAAGTCCGTTCCGCATTTCTCGAATTCTTTGGCCGCTACGGTCACGAGATCATTGATTCTTCGCCTTTGGTGCCGCTCAACGATCCCACCCTGATGTTCACTAACGCTGGCATGGTGCAGTTTAAAAACGTGTTCACTGGCACCGAGGCTCGGCCGTACAAGCGCGCAACCACGTCGCAAAAATGCGTGCGCGCGGGCGGCAAGCATAACGACTTAGAAAATGTCGGCTACACCGCGCGTCACCATACTTTCTTTGAAATGCTCGGTAACTTTTCCTTCGGCGATTATTTCAAGGAAATGGCTATCGAGTTGGCGTGGAATTTGATTACTAAGGAGTACGGCCTGCCGGGCGAGCGCCTGTTAGTTACGGTATACGAAGACGACGACGAAGCCTTCGATTTGTGGGGCAAGATCGCCGGCCTGCCCGACGAGCGTATCATACGCATCGGCACCTCCGATAATTTCTGGCAAATGGGCGATACTGGGCCTTGCGGGCCGTGTTCGGAGATTTTCTACGATCACGGCGAGCACATTCCGGGCGGCCCGCCGGGTAGTCCCGAGGGGGATGGTGACCGCTTCATCGAAATCTGGAACCTGGTGTTCATGCAGTTCGAGCAGCATGCGCCCGGCGAGCGCGAGCCCCTACCCAAACCGTCGATCGATACCGGCATGGGATTGGAGCGCCTTACGGCCGTGCTGCAAGGCAAGCACGACAATTACGATATCGATCTCATGCGCACGCTAATTGAGGCCTCCGCCGACGCCTCGAACGTCGCCGCCGATGGTGAGTACGCGGTCAGCCACCGGGTAATCGCCGACCATTTGCGCGCCTGTTCCTTCGTCATTGCCGACGGGGTGCTGCCGTCGAACGAGGGGCGCGGCTATGTGTTGCGCCGGATTATGCGCCGCGCCATGCGCCACGCCCATCTGCTGGGTTGCCGCGATCCGCTGATGTACCGCCTGGTGCCCAACCTGGTCGGCGCCATGGGCCAGGCCTATGGTGAGCTTGTCCGGGCGCAGGCGCTGATCGTCGGCACCTTCAAGCTGGAAGAAGAACGCTTCAAGCAGACCCTCGACCGCGGTCTGCGTTTGCTCGAAGAGGAAACTAACCGGCTTGGTGAGCGCCAGACCCTATCGGGCGAAGTCGCCTTTCGCCTCTACGATACTTTCGGCTTTCCCCTCGACCTCACCGAAGACATTCTGCGCGGTCAGGGCCGCAAAGTTGACACGGCGGAATTTGACATCGCGATGGAACGCCAGCGCGCCGCCGCGCGCCAGGCCTGGGCCGGTTCTGGCGACGTGGCCACCGACGAGGTCTGGTTCGATGTAAGAGAAAATACCGGCGCGACAGAGTTTCTGGGTTACGACACCGATGTGGCTGAAGGCGTGGTGGCGGCCATTGTGGTCGGTGGCGCCGTTATCGAGCGCGCCGACGTTGGTGATGCGGCGGCGATCGTCGTCAATCAAACGCCTTTTTACGCGGAATCGGGCGGCCAGATGGGCGACGCCGGTTTCCTGTTAAGCGCCGACGGGGCCGAAGTGGCGGTCACCGACACGCAAAAGAAGCTGGGTGATCTGCACGTGCATTTTTGCACTATCGGCCATAAACCGTTGGCCACCGGAGACGTGGTCGAACTGCGCGTTGATACGGCGCGCCGCGATCGTCTGCGTGCCAACCATTCGGCGACCCATCTTTTGCACGAAGTACTGCGCCAACAACTCGGCGACCATGTGACGCAAAAGGGATCGCTGGTCGCTCCCGACCGGCTGCGTTTCGATATCAGCCATCCACATGCTATCGCCGTTGACGACCTGAAGGCCATCGAAGAGCTGGTGAACGACCGCGTTGCCGTCAACGCGCCGGTGGAAACACGGCTGATGACGCCGGATAACGCCATCGAGAAGGGGGCGCTGGCCTTGTTCGGCGAAAAGTACGACGACGAAGTCCGCGTCGTTGCCATGGGCGGCTCGCCTGCCGAAGGCAAGACCGGCGACGCATTCTCGGTCGAATTGTGCGGCGGCACCCATGTGCGGCGCACCGGCGATATCGGCCTGGTCACCATCGTTTCGGAGGGGGGCATTTCTTCCGGCGTGCGGCGGATCGAGGCGCTCACCGGTACCGATGCGCGCCGTCATCTGGCCGAGCAGGCGCAATTGCTCAAATCGGCTGCTGATGCGTTGAAGGCCCGCCCAACCGACGTGCCAGAGCGAGTGTTGCAGTTGCTCGACGAACGGCGCAAGCTCGAACGTGAGTTGGCCGAAGTGCGCCGCACAATGGCGACCGGCGGCGCTGCTGACGCCGAAGCGGCAGGCGCCGATATCGGCGGCCTCACCTATGTTTCCCGGGCGTTGAGCGAAGTGCCACCGCGCGAACTGAAATCCATGGTTGACGCTTTGAAAGCCAAGATTAGCTCTGGCATTGTCGTCGTCGCCAATGCCTATGATGGCAAGGGCTCTATCGTCGTCGGCGTTACTCCGGATCTGGTCAAACGGTTCAGCGCCGTCGATCTGGTTCGCGTCGGCGTCGCCGAACTGGGCGGTAAGGGTGGCGGTGGCCGACCCGATATGGCGCAGGGCGGCGGCCCCGAGGCGGGCAAGACCGATGCCGCGTTAGCGGCCATCGAGCGCACGCTCAAGAAACAATTGGCAATATAATAACAAAGCAAGCGCCAGCCGGCGGGAAACGGGACAAGCCATGCGATTTGAAGGCACCGAAAGCTACGTTGCGACCGATGATTTGCAAGTTGCAGTGAATGCCGCGATCACGTTGGAACGGCCGTTGCTGGTCAAGGGCGAGCCGGGTACCGGCAAGACCGTGCTGGCGCATGAGATCGCCGCTGCGCTCGGCGCGCCTCTGATCGAATGGCACATCAAATCGACCACCAAGGCGCAGTACGGGCTTTATGAATACGATGCAGTCGCCCGCCTGCGCGATGGCCAACTCGGCGACGAGCGGGTGCACAATATCGGTAATTACATCGTACGCGGCAAGCTGTGGGAGGCCTTCGATAGCGATATGCGGCCGGTGGTGCTGATCGATGAAATCGACAAAGCGGATATCGAGTTTCCCAACGATCTACTGCTCGAACTTGACCGCATGGAGTTCCATATCTACGAGACCAAGGCGACAGTCGTGGCGAAAAACCGGCCGATCGTGTTGATTACGTCGAACAACGAGAAGGAACTGCCCGACGCCTTTCTGCGCCGCTGCTTTTTCCACTACATCGCCTTTCCCGACGCCGACACCATGACGCAGATTGTCGACGTGCATTACCCGGACATTAAAAAAATCCTGCTACGTGAGGCGTTGAGGGTGTTCTACGATGTGCGTGACGTGCCGGGCCTAAAGAAAAAACCGACGACATCGGAACTGCTGGATTGGCTGAAGCTACTGGTCGCTGAGGATATCGATGCTGATGTGTTGCGTACCAGCGATCCGGCGAAGCTGATACCGCCGCTCTACGGCGCGCTGCTAAAATCAGAACAGGACGTGCAACTGCTTGAGCGCCTGGCGTTCTTAAACCGCCGCGAACGGGCGGGCCAATAGCGCGTCGCCGGAACCATGTTCCCCCAATTCTTCCTCGAACTTCGCCGTGCCGAAGTGCCGGTGTCACTGCGCGAATATCTCGACCTGATGGGTGCGCTCGATAAGGGCCTGGGCCATTATCAGGTCGAAGAATTCTACTATCTGTCGCGGGCGCTACTGGTGAAGGATGAACGCCACATCGACCGCTTCGACCAGGTATTCGGCCACATCTTCCGCGGCCTCGAGCCGCCCGACTTCGAGGAAGACCATGCCGAAGTTCCCGAAGAGTGGTTGCGCAAGATGGGCGAGTTGGTGCTCACAGAGGAAGAGAAGGCGCAGATCGAAGCGCTCGGCGGTTGGGACGAGCTGATGGAGACCCTGCGCCAGCGCCTTGAGGAACAAACAGGCCGCCACCAGGGCGGCGATAAATGGATTGGCACACAAGGCAAGTCGCCGTTCGGCGCCCAGGGCTATAACCCGGAAGGCGTGCGCATTGGCCAGGACGAAAACCGTAATTTCTCGGCGGTGAAGGTCTGGGATAAGCGGATATACCGCGATCTGGACTCTGACGTGGCTCTCGGCACGCGCCATATCAAGATGGCGCTGCGCCGCTTGCGCCGCTTCGCGCGCGAAGGTGCCGCCGAAGAGCTCGATCTCGACGACACCATATCGTCGACGGCGCGCAACGGCGGTTGGCTCGATATTAAAATGATCCCGGAACGCCACAACGCGGCGAAGGTGTTGCTGCTGTTCGATGTTGGCGGTTCGATGGACACCCATGTGCGCACGTGCGAGGAAATGTTCTCGGCCGCGCGCACCGAGTTCAAACATCTCGAATATTATTATTTCCACAACTGCGTCTACGAATCGGTGTGGCGCGAAAATCGCCGGCGCCAGTCGCGGCGCCTGGCGACGTGGGACCTACTGCACACCTATCCGTCCGACTACAAGCTGATCATCGTCGGCGACGCTGCGATGAGCCCCTACGAAATTGCCCATCCCGGTGGTAGTGTCGAGCACTGGAACGAGGAATCCGGCGAGGTTTGGCTGCGCCGGCTGCTGCGCACCTATCCCCACGCGGCCTGGCTCAATCCGTTACCCCAGAACCGCTGGCGCTATTTCCCGTCGGCCGGCATGATCAGCGAACTGTTCGAGGGCCGCATGTTCAGCCTGACCCTCGACGGCCTCGACGCCGCCATGCGTGAGCTCAGTCATTAAGGTAATAAGCCGCTTAAATTAAACCGCGATACCCTAAGGTATTCACGCATACATTCTGTGATCGGCTTCCGTGTTACTCCCGATTCCGGGAAGTCGCAAACCACATGTTCGATAGGGTCGCTGCTGTTCTCGGGTTCGAAGGAGATCGCCAGGTGGCTCTTGCCGGACACCTTGAAATCGGTCGCCTGGTACCAGCCGCCGAAGGCGTGGCGGCTGATAATTATCGTCTTGGTACAGTCGGACACCATGCGCGGCACGTTTTTGATAACGATCGGTTCGCGGAACACGGTGCCGCCGAGAATGTTGAGGATTGTGCCTTTGGGCGAACGCCTCATCTGCTTGAGCCCGAATTCCTCGACCCGCGCCTCGTCCGAGGTGATGGTGGCGCATTTTACACCAACGCCGGTATGACATTAGCCACCCCAGGGGGTGACCTTCTCCTTCAGCGCTGCATAGCCTTCGAGAAAGCCGGGCCGTTCGCCGGCATAGACCTCGTCGAACTTGTCGAGCGCATCGTCGAGCCATTTACGCAAATCCTCGTTGTCAGGATTGGCGTTGATATAGGCGTCGCGGATCAACACGAAATGGATGCGCGGATCGTAGGGCTGCTTGGTGCCGTCCATGGATTCGTCGCCGTCCAGCAGGCGCAGCAGCATGGCGTCGGCTGAACCCAGTGTTTGCTCGTGGATCGCCGGGCCGCTCATGCGGTGCATCACCGAGGTCATGTCGCGGCCGTTGCCGGTGGTGTAGCCCATATTGGTCCAGGTCTCGTCGGCGTCGATATCGTGGCCAAGTTGACCGGCGACGCGCTTAGAATAAGCGCGCAGCGGATCGGAGACGTCGGCCAAGAGGTCGGTCAGTCGGTCACCGTCGAGGTCGGCCGCCAGGATGATACAGTCACGTTGCTCAATCAAATCCCACAGCAGCAGGCCGTAATTGGTGTCCGCGATATGTTGCTCGATGCGGCCACCCCAGTTCTCCATACCGTCCTTGAAATCGGCCGGTAGCAGGGCGACGATCTTGTCGATATTCTCCTTATGCTCCTCATAGGGGTCGACGGCGTATTTGCGGCCGACTTCGAACTTCGTACCTTGTAGCATCCAGGTATGCAGGCCAGCGTTGATGCCATCTTCCATCGCTTGGGTCGGCTTCATGGCGACGCGGCCAAGCTTTCCGGTTTCGTGCACCATCTTCAGGAACAGACGGTTGGCGTAGGCCATCTGCATGCTAGGCGAATTCATTTCGGAATGCACGAGACCGGTCTTGGCGTCGACGTTGAATTTCGGCCGGTCTTGCGAATAGGGCAGGCAGGGCATGGAGCGGACGACGGTAATCGGGCCGTAGGGGCGGACGTTGCAGTAGACGCCGGCCTGGGTGCGTAGCGGCGCGTTGCCCGACTTACCCATGACGACGACGCGGCTACCGTCGGCATCGTTCACATAGGCGTCGCCGGCGGTCGACCATTTGATCGAGATGCAGGGCATGTTGCCGAACCAGGCGAGACAATCGAGCTTGGTGTCGTGGCGGTACTGCGACCACATGGGTACGGCATAGAAGGGCAGGTCGAGAATGTCGATAGCGGCGACGGTACCGAGCAGCGCGTAGGCGTCGGTCATCGAGTGCGCGACAGGGTTCACATTGCCGGCGAAATTGCCACCCTGCCAGACCACGGCGTCGGGATGGCCTTCTGGTCGGACGTCGGTCGGCTGAAACAGCCCCTGTAGGGTTCCGAACAGATCGCCACCGTCGGCCTCCGTTCGTGCGATGGACATCAGGTCAATCATTTATGTCTCTTTCGATAAAGTTCGTATGTGGGTGCAGAGTGTATTTCGGTCGCAACGGATCGGCTCGACAAACCGGTGTGCGGAATCGTTTGTATGCTGTGTAAGGTCGCGTCTGTAAAGCCCCGGGTCACACGTCCTAATGACCTGCGGTGACGAAGCGTTCGACCAATTGGCGCTAGACCATGTGCGCGGCAAAAATCTCGGCCTTGATTTAGATGAAGTCTACGGAGCCGATCAAGACGAAAGGGTTGGATTGGCAGAAATTTTGAAACGGGCGCGCAGGTTACCAAGTCAGTGCTGCGGCGCGTTGGCGGCGTAAATTAGTTTTACAGACGCTCGGAATCGACGGTCAATTCGCCGCCCGGCAGGCGCGCCAGGGCCGGAAATATGTCGTCAACGGAATCGACAAACGCGGCTAATTCGACGTTTTTGCGTCGGGCGTAGCCGGCGGCGACAATGCCGTCGATCACAGTGCGCAGATTGTCCCAGTAGCCGGTGCTGTTGACCACGACGATAGGCTTGGTGTGCAGGCCGAGCTGCTTCCAGGTGATGATTTCGAACAGCTCTTCCAGCGTACCCAATCCGCCGGGCAGAACGACAAAACCGTCGGACAGTTCGGCCATGCGGGCCTTTCGGTCGTGCATCGTGGCGACGATCTCCAGCTCGGTGATACCCTGATGGCCGATTTCGTGGCGCATCAAAAAGTCGGGGATAATACCGGTAACAGAGCCGCCGCCTTCGAGTACGGCGTCGGCGAGCGTACCCATTACCCCGACCCGGCCGCCGCCAAAAACCAGGTTTACACCCCGTTGCGCCAGCTCGTGGCCGAAGGCGCGCGCCGCGTCTTTGTGCGCGACGGGACCGCGGTCCGATGACCCGCAATAAACGCACAGTGATCGAATGTACTCCATGGGTGGCAACGACCTGATTATGCTGTAACTTGTACGAGTTGTACCAAAATATGACTGGCAGTTACGATTGCCTTGTCTCGCTCAGCGTAATACCGTGTTTCGCCAGCAACAGAAAGTCAGTAGGTACGTAAAGTGAACCGACCGCTAGTCTATTGGGGTGTTGCGGCGTTGGTCGTTGTGGCGGTTATCGGCGTGGTGGTGTTCTTTCAACTGCCATCGCCTGACACGCCGCCAATACAAACGCAGCCGCCGGTGGTAGAACTGAAAACCGGTGAGGCGCCACCGCCGAAGACCGCGGAAACGCAAGGCGATCCCGCCTTACAGCCGATGGCACCCGAGTTCGATATCGTGCGCGTCGACAAAGATGGCAATGTCGTGATCGCCGGCCGGGCGACACCCGATTGCGTTATTATTGTCCGCGACGGCGACGCAGTCGTCGGATCCACGACGGTCGACCGGCGTGGTGACTGGGTGTTGATTCCCGATGAAGCGCTGATCCCGGGTGACCGCCAGCTGAGCCTGTTTGCCGAATGCGGAGATGCTGAACCGGTCGAATCCGATCGCGTCGTTGTACTGTTGGTGCCCGAGCACGGCACTGACGTTTTGGCGGTTGCGGTTGCGCGTGAAGGATTGGCGCCCGCCCAGGTACTGCAGACGCCAGGCGATGGTGGCCCGGCTAACGATGGGCCGCCGCCCGAGGTTGCCGTGGCTGCGGTCGACTACGACGATGCCGGCGAGGTCGCCTTGTCGGGCACGTCGCCGCCGAGTGCTACGGTCCAGGTTTATGTCGACAACGATCCGATCGGACGCGCCACAGCAGATGAGCAGGGGCGGTGGACGCTGACCCCGGACCACAAGGTCGAGCCGGGTTCTTATACGCTACGCGTCGACCAGGTGTCGTCCGGGGGCAAAGTAGTCGCGCGGGCGGAAATACCTTTCGTTCGTGGTGAATCCCTAACCGATTTGCCGCCGGGCCGCGTCGTTATAATCAAGCCGGGTGACTATTTATGGCGGATCGCCCGCGAACGCTATGGCTCTGGCTTCCAGTACACGTTGATTTACGATGCCAACCGCAAACAAATTAGCAACCCCGATCTGATTTTCCCGGGGCAGATCTTCCTGGTGCCGAAGGTTAACTAGGCCGCCGTCTCAGTTGAGACGCATCTCTCAACCACTCGATCCGATGTCGCACTGGCAGGCCGACTGTGCATTTGCCGGCACTTTGGACGCTATTCCCAGAGAATTCAATGCGCCGAACGAGATTTGACACCGCGCGCTTTACGCCGCACTAACAAAACGACGTCACCACCGCGCAGAAGGAAAAAGAAAGATGGGCGAAAAGCTTGGAATGATCGGTTTGGGCAAGATGGGGCAGGCGCTGTCGCGGCAGATGATGGCGGACGGTCACGCGGTGTGCGGCTACGACATTGATCCCGAACGCATGCAGATGCTGGCCGATGCAGGTGGCACACCGCTCGCCAACGCGCGCGAGGTTGCCGAAAACAGCGACATCACCTTTTCGATCCTGCTCAAGCCCGAACATATCGAGGACAATATGTTCGGCACTAACGGCATTGACAAGGCGGGCAAGCGGGGGCTCATCCACGTCGAGATGAGCACTATGCCGCCGGCATTTTGCAAGGAACTTGCCGACAAGCTCGCGGACGCCGGCATCGATATGCTCGACGCGCCGATCTCGGGTTCCCATGGCGCTGTCGATGCCCGCACTATCACTTTCATGGTCGGCGGCAGCGACGAGAGCTTTCAGCGCCTCAAGCCGGTTCTCGAAAAGCTGTCGGCTGATGCAACGCATACCGGGGTCTCAGGTAGCGGCGCCGTCATGAAGGTTGTCACCAATTTGTTCGTTAATTCGAGCACCGCGCTGATCGTCGAGATGATCCTCACCGGCGAACGTTCCGGCTTGTCGCATGACGTCATGATGCACTGTTTGTCGAAGGGTTCGGTGCGTGGCGCCATGCTGAATCAGCTCGCGCCGCGCCTGTTCGACCGAAACTTCGAACCGCAGGGCGCTGTCGAGATTTTCGTCAAGGATATGGGCCTGGCCATCGACCTGGCGCAGGAGAACGGCATCGAGTTACAGGTAGTACCCGCCGCACGGGCTATGTTCCAGCGCGCCGAGGCCGCCGGCTGGGGCAAGGACGATGCCGGCCGTGTCATCGAGGTCTATGAAGGCAAGGCCTGAGGACGGAGCGATACCTTACGCTGTCTTAGCATGGGAAAGGCCACGGCCCGCGTACTGATCAAACAGGCCGGACACACATCAGCGGCTTCTTTTGTCCTCCATCTTTTTTTTTTGCGAATAGCAATTGATCCACACACTTTGGTCAGGAACGGACATAATCACCTATCGCGGTGTATGTCCGCTTTCGGGGGTGCGAGAGCTTGAAGGTTACAAAACATCAAACCTTCGCTGAGGATTGAAAATAGTTTCCTCCTGCATCCACCGTTGAACACCCGCTTTGGTGTGGAATTGGCCAAAACCAATGGCCACTCATCGGCTAGAAATTTCTACTAGTCAGTGTATTAGAAACGCAATTTGACATAAAATAATACTATAAAAAACAAAGAGTTATAAGGTTGGCTGGGGGAACTGGATTCGAACCAGTATTGACGGAGTCAGAGTCCGCAGTCCTACCATTAGACGATCCCCCACCGAAGTGGCCCGACCGATGTGGGCGGGCGGTATCTATCATATCTATCTTGCCCTGTGTAGCGCTCGCGGCAGTATGCTTGTTTGCCAAGGCGTCTGCCCGCGTTAAAGTTGCAAGGTTTTGTTTAACGTGTTCGGGAGAGTAATGGGTGGGTCCGTTCGACCAAGAAAAAAATCCACAACAAGGTTCCGGTCGCCTGGCCCATACTTATGCGGCCATCGACCTAGGCACCAACAATTGCCGGCTGCTGGTGGCGCGACCCGATGGCGACGGATTTCGCGTGATCGACGCCTTTTCGCGGATTGTGCGGTTGGGCGAAGGCCTGGTCGCCAACAATCGGTTGTCCGACCCGGCGATGCTGCGCACTATCGACGCGTTGCGGATCTGCGCCAGTAAAATTCGCCGTAACCGCACCACCCGCGTTCGTGCCGTGGCGACGGAAGCCTGTCGGCGGGCCGACAACGGAGTGGATTTCGTGACTCGTGCGTTTCAGGAGTCGGGCGTCGAATTAAAAATAATAGAAACTGGGGAAGAAGCCCGGTTGGCGCTGATCGGTTGCGCGCCGCTCTTCGAATCGCCGGAAGGCGGCGAGGGCTATGGGCTGTTATTCGATATTGGCGGGGGTAGCACGCAAGTGACCTGGCTCAAGATCGGAGCGTCGCTTGCGGTTGGTGGTCCTCCGGGATTAACCGTGCTCGGATATGTTTCGCTGCCCTGTGGCGTGGTAACCCTGAGCGAGCGGTTCGGTGCGGTGGAGAATGAGACAGGTTTTGTCAGCCTCGATACCTATAAGACAGTCTGTACTCACGTTGGCGAGCTGCTCGAACCGTTCGAGCGCGAACACGGCATCGCGGCCCATGTCGCAGCCGGCCGGGTTCAAATGGTTGGAACTTCCGGTACGGTAACGACGTTAACCGGCGTCCTGCTTGATTTGCCACGCTACGACCGCGCGCGCGTCGATGGCCGGGCGCTTACCTTCGAGGAATTGGACAAGGGGCGAAATCAGTTGATGAAGTTGGACCGTTCCGGGCGCGCGGCGCATCCATGTATCGGACCGCAACGGGCGGATCTGGTCATTGCCGGCTGCGCGGTTCTGAACGCGATCTGTGACGCGTGGCCGGTCGGCGGCTTGAAGGTTGCCGACCGCGGGCTGCGCGAGGGCATTCTGCACGGGCTCATGCAAGACGCCGACCGCGAGGCGGCGGTTACCGGTTAACCCCCAATGGTGCGAGGACGTGGGTCTCGATCGGGTGGCGGCGATGGTTTGGGCGAGGGCGGATCCCGGCGCGAGGCAACGCGCGTGCGCACGGCGCGCCGCCGCAAATTGGGTTCGACCCGGTGGCTGCAGCGCCAGCTCAACGATCCCTATGTGCAGCAAGCGCAGAAAGACGGCTATCGCTCGCGCGCGGCCTACAAGCTACGCCAAATAGACGACAAATTTGAACTGCTGCGGCCTGGTATTCGGGTCGTCGATCTGGGTGCCATGCCGGGTGGTTGGACCCAGGTGGTGGTGGAGCGCGTCCAGCCGGAACAATCCGGTGGCCAGGTGATCGCGTTCGACCTAGCAGAGATGGCGCCGGTTGCCGGTGCGGTGGTGGTTCGGGGGGATCTGTACGACGACGATACGCCGGAAGCGCTGCGCGCCGCGCTCGAGGGTGAGGCCGAATTGGTGCTGTGCGATATGGCCGCGTCGGCGACCGGTCACGCGCCGACCGACCATTTGCGCACCCTGGCGCTGGGCGAGGCGGCGCTGGCGTTTGCGGCCGATGTACTCACCCAAGGCGGCGCCTTCGTCGTGAAAGTACTGCAGGGGGCCGACGAGCCGGCTTTTTTTGCCGAACTGCGCACCTATTTCGGAAGTGTGCGGCGAATTAAGCCGCCGGCCAGCCGCAGCGATTCTACAGAACTTTACCTTGTCGCCACCGGCTTCAAGGGTCCGGAATAAGTAGCCATTGGTAAATCTAGCGGTAGTCCTTGTCGAGCGCCACGGATTGTGTATATAAGCCCCGTCAACTCGTTGCCCGGTTATAAGGCGAAGTTGACATGCAAATCCGCGATGCGCTCACATTCGATGACGTCCTGCTCGAACCGGCGGAATCGCGAATCCTGCCCAGCCAAGCGAACACCTACACAAGGTTGACCCAGACGATCGAGTTAGGAATTCCGCTGCTGTCGGCGGCGATGGACACGGTGACGGAAGCCGAAATGGCCATCACCCTAGCCCAGGCCGGCGGCATCGGCGTCATCCACAAGAACCTCGAACCTGAAGAGCAGGCCGACGAGGTCCGCAAGGTCAAGCGTTTCGAATCGGGCATGGTGGTGAACCCGATCACCATCCACCCCGAGCAGTCCCTGTCTGATGCCCTGGCGCTCATGGAATTGCACGCGATCTCGGGCATTCCGGTGGTCGATAGAAGCACCGGGCGCCTGGCCGGTATTATCACCAACCGCGACGTGCGCTTCGCTAGCGATCCGGCGCAGCCGATCGCCGAGCTGATGACGCACGAGTTGATCACCGTTGGCGAGGGGGTGGAAATAGAGGAGGCCAAGCGCCTGCTCCACGCCCACCGTATCGAGAAGTTGCTGGTTATCGACGGTGAAAATCACTGTGTTGGGCTGATCACCGTCAAGGATATCGACAAGGCGCAGACCTATCCCCATGCGTGCAAGGACGCCCAGGGTCGGTTGCGCGCCGCCGCGGCGACCGGGGTCGGCGATGTCGGTTACGCGCGCTCCCAAGCGCTGCTCGACGCCGGGGTCGATGTCATTGTCGTCGATACCGCACACGGGCATTCGGCCGGCGTGATCGCGCAGGTCGACCGGATCAAGCGCATTAGCAATGAAACCCAGATTATCGCCGGCAATATCGCTACCGGAGAAGGCGCGCGCGCACTTATCGATGCGGGTGCGGACGCGGTGAAGGTGGGTATCGGGCCGGGCTCGATCTGCACGACGCGTATCGTTGCCGGCGTTGGCGTGCCGCAGCTAACGGCCGTCCAGGACGTGGTCGAAGTAGCACAAAAGGCCGGCATTCCGGTTATCGCCGATGGCGGCGTTAAACAATCGGGCGATCTGGCCAAGGCGATCGCCGCCGGCGCCGACTGCGCGATGATTGGCTCGTTGCTGGCCGGCACCGATCAGGCGCCCGGCGAGGTGTTCCTGTACGAGGGCCGTTCGTACAAATCCTACCGGGGCATGGGCTCGCTCGGCGCCATGGCGCGGGGCTCGGCCGACCGCTATTTCCAGGCCGAGATTGCCGACCAGCTAAAGCTGGTGCCCGAAGGCATCGAAGGTCAGGTACCCTACAGAGGACCAGCGCCCAACGTGCTCCATCAACTCGTCGGCGGCCTCAAGGCGGCGATGGGCTATACCGGCAACGCGACGCTGCCCGACATGCAGCGGAACTGCCGGTTCCTGCGTCTGACAAGCGCGGGTTTTCGCGAAAGCCATGTGCACGATGTGGCGATCACCCGCGAAGCGCCGAACTACCGCAGCAATGCTTAAGGGTGCACCCCGCGCCCGGCTGTTGTGACCCCGGCGGGCCGCGCTGCGGCGGCCATCGAATTGTTGTCCGGAATCGACGTCGGCGCGGATCCTGCCGACACCATCATCACTGAATATTTCCGCCGCCGCCGTTATGCCGGCAGCGGCGACCGCCGCGCCATTCGCGAGCTTGTTTATGGTGTTCTGCGCGGCCTGGGGCTGCTTAAATGGCGGCTTGCCGAGGCCGGCGGGGATAGCGAAGACGCCCGCGCCTGGTTAATCGCCGAGACCGCCACGCACGCGCCCGCCGATTGGGAGGCGATTTTCAACGGCGGCCAGTTTGGTCCCGACCCGCTGAGCGAATCGGAACGCGCGCTGGTCGAACGTCTGGGTGCGCTGAGCGAAGCAACGGAGCCACGGTGGGCGCGGCTGAATTGCCCCGGATGGCTACTCGAGCACTTCGACCAGGCGTTTCCCCAATCCTGCAATGCCGAGTTGCAGGCGCTCAATGAGCCGGCGCCGGTCGATCTACGGGTCAATCTGGCACGCACCTCGCGCGATAAGGTGCAAGCCTATTTGCAGGACGAGGGCCACGCTGTAATCCCGACAGCCTTATCGCCGGCGGGTTTGCGGGCGCAAAGTTGGCTGCCGCTGGCAAATATCAAAGCCTTCAAAGATGGCCTCGTCGAAATTCAGGATGAAGGCAGCCAGATGTTGGCGCTCGCCGTCAACGCCCAGCCCGGCGAGTGGGTCGCCGACCTGTGCGCCGGTGCTGGCGGCAAGACTCTAGCCCTAGCGGCGATGATGGGAAATTCGGGCAAGATTATCGCCGCTGATATGTCGCCTGCGCGCCTGCGACGCATGACGCCGCGGCTGCAACGCGCCGGGGTGACCATCGCCCACACAACGGCGATCGACATCGCCGCGTTGGCCGATGCGGTCGAGCCGGTCGATCGGGTGTTGATCGACGCGCCGTGCTCGGGTACCGGCGCCTGGCGCCGGCACCCGGAAGCGCGCTGGCGTCTGACGCCCGAACAGATAACGGAACATGTGGCGACACAGGCCGGCTTGCAACGTGACGGGGCGCGTCTGGTGCGCCCTGGTGGCTGGCTGGTTTACGCTACATGTTCGTTGTTACCGCAAGAAAACGAAGAGCAGGCCGCCGCCTTTCTCAACGGCCATCCGCAATTCCGCCGCGTGCCGGTTGAACAATATCTGTCCGGCGAGCAGTTGACGGCCGCCGGTCTGAGCGCAGGGGACGACTTGCACCTATCGCCGGCACGGCACGGCACCGACGGTGTCTTCGCCGTGGTGTTCGAAAAAAGCGCAGACGGATAAGCACCGCCACCATACGCGCGGTAGCATTAGGTAATGTGGAGGCGATCGCCCGCATTCATGTGGAAACCTGGCACTCGACCTATTCCGGCGCCATTCCCAATTCCTATCTGGTGCAAATGGACATCGCGCGGCAGCGCCGTTAGCGTGTCCGTGCCCATGAGACGCGAATAGCCCACCACATCCGCGGATACGATCGTTGCGAGCTTGCGTCGTGTAGGTTCAATCATGGCGAGAGACTAACGGTCCTTGAACGTGGAATCCATGTGATCTGACCCTAGTGCAGCGGCGGGTAGAATCGGGTATCAAGCGCCATGTCATCCGGCCTGCCAGTTTCCGATAAAATTCTGATCGTCGATTTCGGCTCGCAAGTCACCCAGTTGATCGCGCGACGGGTGCGCGAAGCCGGCGTCTACTGCGAGATTCACCCGTGTCACCGCGTCGATACCGCGCTGATCGAGCACTTTGCGCCGCAGGCGATCATCCTGTCCGGTGGCCCGGCGAGCGTCAACGAACACGAAGCGCCTGATGTCGATTCGGTGGTGTTCGACTGCGGCCAGCCGGTACTGGGCATTTGCTATGGCCAGCAGATCATGTGCGCCAAGCTGGGCGGGCGCGTCGAAAATTCGGATCATCACGAATTTGGCCGCGCCATGGTGTCGATAGCCGATGACTGTGCCTTGTTCGACGGCGTCTGGAGCACCGGCGAGCAGCACCAGGTGTGGATGTCTCATGGCGACCGTGTCACCGAGCTGCCCGCGGGGTTTGACGTGGTCGGAACCAGTGACGGCGCGCCGTTCGCCGTCATCACCGATAAAACGCGGCATTTTTACGGCGTGCAATTCCATGTTGAAGTGGTGCACACGCCCGATGGTGCCAAGCTACTGGCTAACTTCGTCCACCGTGTCGCCGGCTGCCGTGGTGATTGGACCATGGCGGCGTTTCGCGATGCCGAAATCGCCCGCGTCCGCAAGCAGGTTGGCGGCGGCAAGGTGATCTGTGGCCTTTCGGGCGGGGTCGATAGCGCCGTCGCTGCGGTGCTGATCCACCAGGCGATCGGCGACCAGCTCACCTGTATCTTCGTTGACCACGGTTTGCTGCGCCAGGACGAGGCCGAAGATGTTAACCAGGTGTTTCGCGAACGGTTCAACATTCCCTTGGTCTTGCGCGACGCGTCCGAGCTGTTTTTGGGGAAACTGGCCGGCGTCAGCGATCCGGAGGAAAAACGCAAGATCATCGGCGGCGCCTTCATCGATGTGTTCGAGGAAGAGGCGTCGAAGATCGGCGGCGCCGAGTTTCTGGCTCAGGGTACGCTCTATCCTGACGTTATCGAATCGGTGAGCTCGTTTGGCGGCCCCAGCGCCACTATCAAATCACACCACAATGTCGGCGGTTTGCCCGAGCGCATGAATATGAAGCTGGTCGAGCCGCTGCGCGAACTGTTCAAGGACGAGGTGCGCGAGCTGGGCCGCGAGTTGGATATCCCGGAGATCATCGTCGGCCGCCACCCGTTCCCGGGGCCTGGCCTGGCGATCCGTCTGCCGGGCGAGATCAAGCGCAACAAGATCGAGATTCTGCGCAAGGCCGACGCGATCTATCTCGAGGAAATCCGAAACGCCGGGCTGTACGACGCCATTTGGCAGGCCTTCGCCGTGCTGTTACCGGTGCGCACCGTTGGCGTCATGGGCGACGCGCGCACCTACGATTTTGTATGCGCACTGCGGGCAGTTACCTCGACCGACGGCATGACCGCCGACAGCTACCCCTTTGATCACGAATTCATTGCTTCCGTGGCGACGCGCATCATTAACGAGGTGCGCGGTATTAACCGAGTGGTCTACGATGTCACGTCCAAGCCGCCGGGTACAATCGAGTGGGAATGACCCATAATGGTAAAGATTGTTGTATTTCAATGTATTAGATATCTCTACTAGGTACGTAATTGGTACGTAGTCCTTGATTTTCTGCGCATTGTCCGTCATCAAAACATTTGGGACTTCTGAGCCTGTTTTCTAACGGAGGATCTGGCTCATCTTGGTTTGATGTTATGCCGCTTGGCGTTGATGGTTCAAGCGGCGGTTTTGGATGGTCAGTTTCTTG
>CAZHBA010000062.1:0-7750 GCA_964530225.1 uncultured Rhodospirillaceae bacterium
GCCGTAGCCGCCCATCTTCAGCAAAACCCCGGCCAGGATGACCGACCCCGCCGTCGGCGCTTCCACATGGGCGTCCGGTAGCCAGGTATGCATCGGCCACATGGGCAGCTTCACCGCGAACGAGGCAAAGAAGGCCAGCCACAGCCAACGTTGCATTTCTATGGGGAACTGAACCGCCAGCAGCTTCGGTATGTCGGTAGTGCTGGCTTCGAATTGCAGCGTCAGCAGTGCCACCAGCAAAAGCACCGAGCCGGCCAAGGTAAAGAGGAAGAACTTGAAGGCCGAATAGACGCGCCGGTCGCCACCCCAGACCCCGATGATGATAAACATCGGGATCAGCACGCCCTCGAAGAAAATGTAGAACAGCACTAAATCGAGCGCCGAAAAGGTGCCGATCATCATGGTTTCGAGGATCAGGAAGGCGATCATGTATTCGCGCACCCGCGCCGTAATCGCTTTCCAAGAGGCTAGAATGCAGAGCGGTGTTAGTGCCGTCGACAGCAGCACGAAGAACATCGATATGCCGTCAACTCCCAGATGATAGGAAATGTTAAACGCCGGGATCCATTCGTGCTTTTCGAGAAACTGAAAATCGGCGGTCGAGTAATCGAAATTGATCCATAGAAAGAGGCTGACGATGAACGTCGCAATCGACGTCCATAAGGCGGCGTTGCGCGCGTTGCGGGCCACCGTTTCGTCGTCGCCGCGCACAATCAGAATAAATAGCACCCCAACCAGCGGCAGGAAGGTCGTCAGGGACAGTACGGGAAAGGATTCCATAGTGCCTGCGCCCTACAGGAAGAAACCGAAGAGGAACCACGTTGCGAACATGACGATGCCGAGCAGCATCGCGAACGCGTAGTGATAGAGGTAGCCCGACTGCATGCGCCCAGCCCGCGCAGCAATATCGCGCGCTGCCGCGGCGACGCCATCGGGGCCTACACCGTCGATCACGTTGCCGTCGCCTGACTTCCACAAGCCACGGCCCAGGTAGAAGGACGGGCGTACGAATATCATGTCAAACAGCTCGTCGAAGTACCATTTGCGGAATACGAACTGATAGACTGGGCGAATTTTCGCGGCCAGTTGTCCGGGCAGTCCCGGCATCGCCATGTACATGACCCACGCGGCGACGATGCCGATGGCAGCCATACCCGTGGGCAGCCAAACCACCCATGCCGGTGAGTGATGTGCCTCTTCGATAACGTCGTTGAGCATCAGGATCGAGGTGCCCCAAAATTCCTCCATCTGGTCGCCGACGAAATAATCGAAAGCCAGCCAGCCTGAGAAAATAGCGCCCAGGGCCAGAACCAAGAGTGGGATAATCATAACCAGCGGCGATTCGTGTGCCTCGTCGAAGGTGTGCTCGTCAGCGCGGGTCTTGCCGTGAAAGGTCAGAAACAATAATCGCCACGAATAAAAGGCGGTCATCAGAGCTGCGGCAATACCGAGCCAGAAGGCGTAGAGGCCCATGCCAGTATGGGCAGCGAAGGCAGATTCGAGAATAATATCCTTGGAGAAAAAGCCGGCGAATAGTGGTACTCCGGCGAGCGACAGGCTGCCTATCCACATCAGCACCGCCGTGACCCTCATCTTAGAAAACAGCCCTCCCATCTTACGCATGTCCTGCTCGTCATGCATGCCGTGAATAACGCTGCCCGAGCCCAGGAAAAGTAGGGCTTTGAAGAAAGCGTGGGTCATGAGATGAAAAATGGCAACTGGGTACGCGCCGACGCCGGCAGCAAAAAACATGTAGCCCAGTTGCGAGCAGGTTGAATAGGCGATTACCCGCTTGATGTCCCACTGGGTCAAGCCGATGGTCGCGGCGAAGAACGCCGTCGACGCGCCGATGAATACGATCATAGTAAGCGCGATCGGCGCGAACTCAAACATCGGCGACAAGCGCACCACCATGAACACACCCGCCGTCACCATGGTTGCGGCGTGGATCAGCGCGGATACCGGAGTCGGACCTTCCATCGCGTCGGGCAGCCAGGTGTGCAGGCCAATCTGTGCCGATTTGCCCATGGCACCAACGAACAGCAGCAAGCACAAGGTGGTGACAACATCAACGTTCATGCCGAGAAAGCCGAAGGTCTGCCCGGCAGTGCCAGGGGTAGCTGCGAACACGGTGTCGAAATCGAGCGAACCGAAGGCGAAGAACACGCCAAATATGCCTAAAGAAAAACCAAAATCGCCGATTCGGTTGACGATGAAGGCTTTGATCGCCGCGGCGTTGGCGCTCGGACGCTCGAACCAGTAGCCAATCAGTAGATACGAGCACAGGCCGACACCCTCCCAGCCAAAGAACATCTGCACGAAGTTATCGGCGCTCACCAAGGCCAGCATGAAGAAGGTGAACAAGCTAAGATATGCCATAAAGCGCGGTATGTGTGGGTCGTGCGACATGTAGCCGATGGAATAGACATGGACCATTGCCGAAACGACGGTAACCACAAACACCATCACGGCGGTCAAGGTGTCGAAGCGCAACGCCCAGCTGATTTCCAGGGTGCCGACATCGATCCAGGTGAACAGGTGGATGGTCCGACTCTGCCCGTCGACGCCCACCATGTAGAGGATGACGCACGACAACGCCGCCGACGCCAGCATCGGCAATACGGTAACCCACTGGGCGAAGCGGTCACCCAGGCGGTTGCCGAAGAAACCGGCAGTGATGGCGCCGAGTAGTGGCATAAAAATAGTTGCCGTAAACACGTGTCCACTATCCCTTCATCATGTTGACATCTTCGACGCCTATGGAGCCGCGGTTACGGAAATAAACGACAAGAATAGCCAACCCGACGGCCGCTTCGGCGGCGGCGACGGTGAGCACGAACATCGCGAACACCTGGCCCACAAGATCGTTTAGATGAACCGAGAACGCCACCAGATTAATATTGACGGCGAGCAGCATTAGTTCGATCGACATCAAAATGATGATGACGTTCTTGCGGTTTAAAAAGATGCCGAAGATGCCCAGCGTAAACAGGATCGCGGCGACGCTGAGATAATGGGTCAGACCGATTTCAAACATCAGATGCCGCTCCCCTTGGGTATGTCCTTAATTTCGATAACGTCCTCGACCGGCCGTGACACCTGCTCTGCGATGCGCTGGCGGCGAACTTCTGGGCGTCTGCGCAAAGTCAGCACAATGGCGCCGATCATGGCGATCAGCAGCACTAAGCCGGCGGTTTGGAATAGATAGACATACTCGGTGTAGAGGAGCTGGCCCAAGGCGTGGGTGTTGGTTAGTTCGGACGGCGCCGCGCTGGGCGCAGCAATAATCTGCGCCGCCTCGGGATTTACGATCCAACTGCCGAAAATCAACACTAGCTCGGCGGCCAAGATGATGCCGACCAAAGCACCGATAGGCAGATATTGCAAAAAGCCCTCGCGCAGCTCGGCGAAGTTGATATCGAGCATCATGACCACGAACAGGAACAGCACCGCGACTGCCCCGACATAGACTACGACCAGGATCATGGCGAGGAATTCCGCGCCGAGAAGAACGAACAGGCCAGCGGAATTAAAGAAAGCGAGAATAAGGAACAGCACTGAGTGCACCGGGTTACGGGCCGAAATCACCATGACACCCGCCGCGATGGCGGTCAGTGCAAAGAGATAAAATGCGAGAGCCTGGATGATCATTCGGTCGGTTCCAGCGCCTTAGCGATACGGCGCGTCGGCGGTCAATGCCACCGCAACCTCAGCTTCCCAGCGGTCGCCGTTTTCGAGCAGCTTGTCCTTGTTGTACATGAGCTCCTCGCGGGTCTCGGTAGCAAATTCGAAGTTCGGCCCCTCGACTATGGCGTCGACCGGGCAAGCCTCCTGGCAGTAGCCGCAATAGATGCACTTGGTCATATCGATGTCGTAGCGCGTCGTGCGCCGGCTGCCGTCCTCGCGCGGTTCGGCCTCGATGGTGATGGCCTGGGCCGGGCAAATCGCTTCGCACAGCTTACAAGCGATACAGCGCTCTTCGCCGTTGGGATAGCGCCGCAGCACATGTTCGCCCCGGAACCGGGGGCTCAACGGGCCTTTTTCATAGGGATAGTTGAGGGTCACCTTACCCTTGAAAAAATAACGCAGGGTGAGCCACATACCGCGGATGATTTCAATCAGCAGCAAACCACGCGCGGTGCGGTCGAGAAAGGCCATGCTCAACTAATCCCACTCATTTCGGGAACCAATCGAAGGCAACGATGGCACCGGCGGTTACCACAACCCACAGCAGCGAAAACGGCAAGAACACCTTCCAGCCCAGTCGCATCAGTTGGTCGTAGCGGTAGCGTGGCAGGGTCGCCCGCACCCACAGGAAGACGAACAGCACAAACGATACTTTGAGGCAGAACCAGATAAAACTGGGTATCCACGTGAACGGCACGATATCGAAAGGAGCTAGCCAACCACCAAGGAACAGAATAACGGTCATTCCGCTCATCAAGATCATGTTGGCGTATTCGCCGAGGAAGAACAGCGCGAACGCCATCGCCGAATATTCGACGTTGTAGCCGGAGACCAGTTCCGCCTCGGCTTCCGGTAGATCGAACGGCGCCCGATTGGTCTCAGCCAGTCCGGAGATGAAGAAAATCACGAACATCGGGAACAACGGAATGAAGAACCAGAGATCTTCCTGCGCGCGCACGATATCCGACAAATTAAGCGAACCGACGGCAAGTAGTACGGTGACGATGACAAAGCCGATGGAAACTTCGTAGGACACAATCTGCGCCGCCGAGCGCAGCGCGCCGAGAAACGGATACATGGAGTTCGACGCCCAACCGGCCATGATAATGCCGTAGACGCCCAGTGAGCTGATGGCAAAGAGATAAAGAATGCCGACATTGATATCCGACAGCACCCAGCCGTCGGCGACCGGGATCACCGCCCACCCCACCAAACCCAGGGTAAAGGTCAACATTGGCGCCAATAGGAAGACTACCCGGTTCGATCCGGTGGGAATAATGGCCTCCTTGGCCATAAGCTTGAGGCCGTCGGCGAACGGCTGCAGCAGACCAAACGGACCGACCACGTTGGGTCCCATACGTAGCTGCATGAAACCAATGACCTTGCGCTCTGCGTAGGTCAGGTAAGCCACCGCGACTAACAGCGGCACGACGATGAGCAGGATCTTGATGATGATCCATAGCGTCGGCCAGATGTAACCGGACCAGAACTCAACCATCGGTACCAGTGCTTTCACCATCGTCGACAAATTCGCGGCTACATGCGGCCATGGTTTTTGACGCCCGGCTGATTGGACAAGTCATGTAGTAATTTGCAACCGGGCTCGCCAGCGGCTCGCTAGACATCGTGCCAGGTTCCCCGAACGCTTCCCATGAAGCCGGTAAAACTTCGCCGATATGGTCGAATAGCGGATTGGCCTCTACCAGCCGCTCGCGTACGTCGCCCAGGGTAGTAAAGCTCAGACCGCCACCAACAACATCGGACAAGGCGCGGATAATTGTCCAATCCTCACGAGCTTCACCTGGGGGCTGTGTTGCCTGACGTGCTAACTGTACCCTGCCCTCGGTGTTCACATAAGTGCCATTCTTCTCGGTATAGGCAGCGCCCGGTAAGATCACATCGGCGCGGTGCGCGCCGGCATCGCCGTGATGACCCTGGTAAATGAAGAAGGCGCTACCCAGCCGTTCGGTGTCAATTTCGTCGGCGGCCAACAGATAGACCACGTCGATATCGCCACCGCTCGCGCCGTCAAGAATACCATCGGTGTCGCGGCCGCTTGTGCCAGGCGTAAAGCCCAGGTCGAGGCCGCCGACCCGCGAAGCCGCGGTGTGCAATACGTTGAAGCCGTTCCAGCCGTCGCCCACCAGAACGCAATCGTCAGCGATCTTACGGGCAGTGGCCAGTATCGCTGCACCGTCGGACCGCGCCAGGGCACCCATGCCAACGATAATCGCGCCCCGCTCAGCGTTTCTCAGCACCTCGGCAAAGGCGTTGCTGCCATCTGCAACGGCGGCCAGTGTGTCGGGTCCAGCGCCGAGATAATCGACAGGATAGGTAAGATCAGCACCGGGGCCGATCGACGCAGCGCGTAAACCGTTTTGCAGCCAGGCCTTGCGCAACCGCGTATTGACCAGCGGCGCTTCCCAGCGAAGGTTGGTGCCGACCAACAGCACCGCATCGGCGGTTTCCAGCCCGACGATGGTCGAATTCAATAGGTAGCCAGCGCGTGAGCGGGTTGGCAGTTTCGCGCCGTCCTGACGGCAGTCGATGTTGGCCGAGCCCAGGCCGCTCATCAGGTCTTTCAGAGCAATCATGGCTTCAGCATCGCATTGATCGCCGGCGATGGCGGCAACGCGCTCACCCTTGGTCGCCTTGATTTGCACAGCGATAGCCGCAAACGCCTCGTCCCAACTAGCCTCACGCAGCTTGCCGTCGATACGAATATAGGGCCGGTCAAGTCGCTGCCGAGCCAAGCCGTCAACCGCGTAACGAGCCTTATCGGCGATCCACTCCTCGTTGACATCCTCGTTAAGGCGCGGCAGAACGCGCAGCACTTCGGTTTGGCGGGAATCGATGCGAATGGCGCTACCGAGCGCGTCCATCACGTCGACGGATTCGGTTTTAGTCAGCTCCCACGGACGCGAGACGAAGGCATAGGGCTTCGAGGTCAGCGCACCGACCGGGCATAGGTCGATGACATTGGCGCTGAGTTCGGAATCGAGCGACTTTTCCAGGTAGGTGGTGATCTCAGCATGTTCGCCGCGACCAAGCAGACCCAATTCGGGTACACCGGCAATCTCGGTGGCAAAGCGCACGCAACGGGTGCAGTGGATGCAGCGAGTCATGTTCGTTTTGACCACAGGCCCCATATTCTTGTCTTTGACCGCCCGCTTAGTCTCGCCGAAGCGTGAGTGGTCCTCGCCATAGGCCATCGCCTGGTCCTGCAAATCGCACTCGCCGCCCTGATCGCAGACCGGGCAATCGAGGGGATGGTTGATAAGCAGGAACTCCATCACGCTATGGCGCGCTTTGCGCACTATTTCGGAATCGGTTTTGATCTCCATGCCCTCGCCGACCGGCAAGGCGCACGAGGCTGCCGGCTTGGGCGGGCCAGGCGAGACCTCGACCAGGCACATGCGGCAGTTGCCAGCGATCGACAGTCGCTCGTGGTAACAGAACCGGGGTATTTCCTTGCCGGCCAATTCACAGGCCTGGAGCACGGTAAACCCAGCGGGGACTTCGATTTCGGTGCCGTCGACCGTTAACTTTGGCATGACGCTCCCTGCCCTACTCGGCCGCTACGGCGGTTTTACGGGCGATAATACGGTGTTCCAGCTCTGACCGAAAATGGCGGATCAACCCCTGCACCGGCCACACACCACCGTCGGCCAGCGCGCAGATTGTGTGTCCTTCGATCTGTTTGGTGAGCTCCCACAGCATGTCGATTTCGCCGATCTCGGCATCACCGGTAACCAGGCGCTGCATTACCCGGTAGACCCAGCCCATACCCTCGCGGCAGGGCGTGCATTGGCCACAGCTTTCGTGGCGATAGAAATGGCTAAGCCGGGCGATCGCCTCAACGATGTCGGCCGATTTGTCGATGACGATTACCGCCGCCGTGCCGAGACCGGAATTGTGTTCGCGGAGACCGTCGAAATCCATCAGCACGTCATTGCAGATGGTGTGCGACAGGCACGGCGTCGACGAACCGCCGGGGATCACCGCTTGCAGATTGTCCCAGCCGCCACGCACGCCGCCGGCATGTTTGTCGATCAGTTCCTTG
>CAZHBA010000063.1:0-3181 GCA_964530225.1 uncultured Rhodospirillaceae bacterium
GCGGCAGAAACTCCATGAACACCTCGGGGTCGGGTGTCGGCTTGCCGTCGCTGGGGTCGCGCGCGTGCAGATGGATAATCGAGGCGCCGGCTTCGGCGGCGCCGATCGAAGCTTCGGCGATTTCGTCGGGCGTAATCGGCAGGTGCTCCGACATGGTAGGCGTATGGATGGCGCCGGTGATCGCGCACGATATGATGACTTTGCTTTGTTTCGCCATGAGTCTCCCCCTTGGTTATCGGTGGCCTTGTTTGATTGGCCTGATTTTTGCGCCGGACGGCAGGCGCTGTCCAGTTGATAAGCGGTTATCGTAGCGCCAAAAGCCGGCAATGGCGATATGGTACGGGCCAAAATGTCCGATGTTGCTGTATTCACGGGCCGTCCTTGGTTGACAAGCCTTTCAACCGGGTCGTTCAATGGGGTACGACCATAGAGGAGCGGCTGAGATGACGGTGATCCTGTTTACCAATGTGCGTGTGATCGACGGCACCGGCGAAGCACCTTTCGCTGGCGAGGTTCTAGTTAAAGGCAACCGTATCGCAGAAGTTTCCCGCGACGGTGCGACCATCGACGCACCAGAAGCAGAAATCGTCGATGGCGGCGGCGCTACCCTGATGCCCGGCCTGACCGACGCCCACGCCCATCTGAGTTTCCTCAACACTGAACGTCTCGAAGATCTTACCAGCCTGTCGCCCGAAGCCCATGTGCTGGAAACGGCGAAGGTGGCGCGGTTGCTGCTCAACCATGGCTATACTTCCATGTTCAGCGGTAGTTCGGCGCGTGATCACACCGATATCGCCATCCGCGACGCCATTAATGCCGGTGATATTCCGGGGCCACGTTTGCTGGCGGCGACCCGGCAATTGACTGTGACCGGCGGTTTCGGCGATTTGGGCCGCGACGGTACGTTTGCTTCGGCTGTGCTCGATGGCGCTAACGCCTTTCGCGATTTCTGCCGCCAGGCGGTGCGCGACGGCGTCGATATTTTCAAGATCGTGCCGTCGGCGCAGGGCTCGGGCCCGGACCCGTTGACCGAAGATACGGCGATGGCCGACGAAGAAGTCGCCGCAGTGACCGAAGTAGCGCGCCAGCGCAACCGCCGCGTGGCGGCCCACGCACGCAGCGCCGGTGCCGTTAAGATGTGCCTGCGCCACGGTGTTGATATGATCTATCACGCCACGCTGGCCGACGACGAAACCAAGGATATGCTCGAAGCGGCGAAGGACCGTGTCTTCGTTGCGCCGGCGATGGGACTGCCCTATGCGCGGCTGCGCGATGCCAAATCCTATGGTGTGGCGACCAGCGATTACATCCGTGCGCGGGCAGAGAAGGAAATCGAAACCGTCAGCGCTACCATGGCCGAGCTACACCGGCGTGGTGTGCGGGTAATGCCCGGAGGCGATTACGGATTCAAGTGGAATCCACATGGCAAGAATGCCCGTGATCTATCTATGTTTGTTGAATATTTTGGCTTTACGCCTCTGGAGGCAATCCGCACCGCGACCGAATGGGGCGGCCAGCTAATGGCCTCCGGCCTCGGGCCTGGATACGATCTTGGCCAGGTGCGTGAGGGCTACCTGGCAGACCTGCTGCTGGTCGACGGCGACCCATCGCAGGATGTCGAAATTCTACAGGACCGCGAACGCCTGCTGGCTATAATGAAAGATGGCACTTTCCACAAGGCGCCGCCGACCGAATCGCTGGTTCAGCGGCAGGCAGCGGAATAATTAATTTTAATTAACGACGCGGCGGAATAAGCCGTGCACGACAGGGGGACGAGACGATGAAGCTGGTAACCTATACCAACGGTGGCGATGAGCCACGCGTCGGCGCATTGATTGACAACGGCAGCCGTGTGGTAGACCTCGCGGCGGCCGACAACCAACCCTATTTTGCTACCATGCTCGATGTCATCGAAGCTGGCGATATGGCAGTGGGCCAGGCGCGCGACATAGCTGCGGCAGCGAACGACGGCAACTCGCTGCCGCTCGCGGAGGTGACCCTCAAGACGCCGGTTCTGCTACCGCCGCAAATCCGCGATTTTCTTTGCTTCGAGGAGCACCTACTTGCCGCCTTCGCCATGTTGCGTAAAAAGAAGGCGGATGCCGAGCCCGACCCCGAGGAGGCGCTCAAGCGCTTCGAAAAAGAGGGGGCCTTCGAGCCGCCGCAAATCTGGTACGAGCAGCCGCTCTATTATAAACCCAGCCGCTTCGGCGTTATCGGCACCGACGAAGATGTGACCTGGCCGTTTTTCTCCGGACTGCTGGACTACGAGATGGAGTTCGGTTGCTGGCTCGGTAAATCAGGCAAGGACGTCAAGCCGGAACAGGCCAAGGATTTGATCTTCGGCTATTCGATCTTCAACGATATCAGCGCCCGTGACACCCAGGCTCGCGAGATGCCAGCCGGCTTTGGCCCTGGTAAGGGCAAGGATTTCGAGACCGGACAGGTGATCGGCCCGTGCATCGTTACCGCGGATGAGTTCGATCCCTACAACGCCGAGATGATCGTGCGTATCAACGGCGAGGAGGTCAGCCGTGGTCTATCGGGTACAATGCATTGGAAGTTCGAAGATTGTATTGCCCATGTTTCGCGTGCCGAGACCGTATATCCCGGCGAGTTTTTTGCTTCTGGTACCGTTGGCGGGGGTTGCGGCCTCGAGCGTGACGAGTTCCTGTCACCAGGCGATGTGGTCGAGTTGGAAGTCACCGGTATTGGCGTCCTGCGTAACCGCATCGTGCGCTAAGGGCGAGGCGGGCGGTCAAAGAGAGGTTTTTGAATTGGCTTATATGCACATACTCCGAAGCGCGGTCTTTGGTCGCGCCAAAGAGGTGAGGACTTTGCGTCCGGCTTTTCCTAAGATGGGGCGTAAATAAAAATTTAAAAACAGAGCCGTGCAAAATCGGCATTGAGGGGCAAAAATGGAAGAAATCTTCATTCAGACCGAACAACAGCGAGCGATCCTGGAATCGGTGCGCCGGTTTGTCGAGGAAGAGGTGACGCCACGGGCGGCGGACCTCGATGCGGCGGAACTCCCGGAAGATAGGTATTCGACCGAGATCGTCGAGGCCGCCGACCGAATGGGGCTGCGCACCATGACCCTGTCGGAAGAACTCGGCGGTATGGGCGTCGATTCCCTGACCACGGCGATGGTGGTTGAAGAGCTTGGCCGTGGCGATCTGGG
>CAZHBA010000064.1:0-120376 GCA_964530225.1 uncultured Rhodospirillaceae bacterium
GCTTATGCCAGCGCAGATCGACAAATGGGCAAGGATAAGCGGCGGGCTTTTTATGAGCCCAACTAGCTAACTAATAACCAATTAGTGATTGTACCGCCGCAAGTCAACCTTTCCATCAATTAAGAAAGGACGAGTTAACTCAAAATGGTTGAACGACAACCATCAAAACAATGATTATCATCAACACGGTCGGCACTTCATTGGCAATACGAAAGGTCCGCGCGTTGCGGGTATTGGTGTCGTCGCGAAAATCCTTATACCAAAGCGCAAAAATATGATGCGTTACGGTCAACACCGCAACCGCCACTAGTTTGACCCAGATCCAACCGCTGCTCCAATCGGTGATGCCCGGTGTCGCCAGCACGAGCCCGCCAAACACAAAGGCCGCGATCATCGCCGGATTCATAATCGCGCGCAGCAACCGGCGCTCCATAACCTTAAATATTTCGCTTTGTGGCGACCCCGGCTTGACCTGGCAGTGATAGACGAATAGCCGCGGTAAATAGAGTAGACCCACCATCCAGGCGATCACACTGATGACGTGCAATGCTTTTATCCATAAATTCCAATCGTTTAGAAGTGTGCCCATTACCCTGCTCTTCCCGCCGCGCACGGACAGTGCGACCACTCGTTAGGACAATTTCGGCTACCCGAACCACTACACGGCGATGGCGCGTCGGACAATGCCATCAAAACCAAGCGCGCCAGCCCGGCGATGAACAATGCGGCGATACCGACCGTCGCTGTCCGGTGATAACCCGCCACCCCTGCGGTATCGCCGACGCGACGGTATTCGATGTCTAGCTCCACCAAAGTCTCGGAATGCTCGGAAACAAACGCCAGCGGTACAATCACAACCGCCAGACCCTCTGCTCCAGCCCGGCGAATTTCATCTTCGGTCGATGGACCGATCCATTCCAGAGGTCCAACCCGGCTTTGATAACAGTTCAGCCAATCGAGACCCCCGATCCCCAGCATATCGACCACGGCTTTCGCCGTTTTCTCTACCTGCCATTGATAGGGATCGCCGGCAGCAACAATCTTTTTCGGCAGGCCGTGAGCAGAAAACAGAACCCGCACGCCGACATCCCTATTTACGTTTTTTAGCGCAGCGCGTACGGAGGCAGCGGTGGCGGCTATAAACCCAGGTTCAGTCGGATAGCAGCAGACCGATTTTGTCGGGCAATTCAAATCGTTAGACCACGCTGCTTGCTGCCAAACCCGCAAAAACGATCCTACCGTGGTCGTCGAAAATTGCGGATAGAGGGGCAAGAGAACGATTTGATCGGGTGCATAGGCCTTAACGTCGCGCGCCACATCAGCAGCCATGGGATACCAGTACCGCATCGCTACAAATGTACGGTATTTATCGTTCTTCGAGACAGCGAGAGCCGCATCGAGAGCTTCTGCCTGCGCTCTAGTGTTTTCCAATAACGGCGATTTGCCACCAATATGCTCGTAGATTTTGCGCGCCACCGGTGCTCGGCGGTTCGATATCAACTTGGCGATCAACCACCGTATTGGGCCTGGTGCATCGATAATTATCGGATCGTTAAAAAGATTGAATAAAAATGGCTGAACATCCTCGGGGGCGTCTGGTCCACCGAGATTATAGAGAACGACCGCTACTTTCACCGCCAGGCCCCCGACCGTATGAACTCGGCCAGCGCTTTGACATGCGCGGGCGGCGTTTGCGGAATAACACCATGTCCCAGATTGAAGATAAAAGGGCCACTGTCCAGCGCTTCTATAATAGCCGTCGCCGAATTAAACATTGACTCGCCACCGACCAACAATGTCACGGGATCGAGATTTCCTTGCACGGCAAAGGCTGGCTGCAGTGTTTCTGCCGCATAGGCTGGTGATAACGCGCTATCAATCCCAACACCGTTGACGCCCGTCGTAATGGCATATTGGGCAACAGCGGGACCGATACCACGGGGAAAACCAATGATCTTCGCGTTCGGCTTTTCCGCACGAACATTGTCGATGATCTGCCGGGTCGGCGCGATCACACATCGTTCGAATTGATCTGCTGGAACCGCGCTAGCCCAGGTATCGAATAGCTGCACAGCATCCGCACCGGCATCAATCTGACTGATCAGATAATCGGACGTGGCAGCAACCAATAACGTCAGTAAGCGATCAAACCCTTCAGGATCCTCGCGCGCCCAGATTTTTGTTTGCATAAAATCGCGACTGGTTCTGCCCTCGATCATGTAGGTTGCCACCGTCCATGGTGAGCCAGCAAAGCCGAGAAGAGCAACGTCATCAGATAGTTGCGCCTTCACCTGACGGATCGTATCGAAAACGGGCGATAAGTAGGTATTGGTCTCGGTTGACGACAGGCGCGCTAGATCGTCTGCTGATTTTATCGCCTCTAGTTGTGGTCCCACACCTTCACTAAATTTTACTGACTGGCCTAAGGCATCAGGAATTACCAAAATATCTGAAAACAAAATTGCGGCGTCGGGATGAAATCGACGTACCGGCTGAACCGTGATTTCGGCAGCTAAGTCTGGCGTGTAACATAGCTCGAGAAATGATGGCACAGTGCTGCGGATTTCTTGGTACTCAGGCAGGTATCGCCCGGCTTGACGCATAAACCAAAACGGCGGTCGTTGAGAGACTTTTCCTGCCAATGCGTTGAGTAAAAGCTTGGTCACGCGAGGATCATTTCTGTGGTTAGTTTTTTGATTTGAACATCTGTTTGGTATTGGCATTATGCGGAATAGGTACTGGAATACTAGATCAGTATCTTAATTAAAGATTTATAATTAAAGAGATTTTGATGTAGTAGGGTAGGTGAATTATCGGTGTTAAATATTGATCCGCATGGTTGTTCAGTACGGTAATATTTCATACTAGAGATAATTAATCCTGTGGAGATTTTATATAAGCGATTGGTTAAATATTGTTTTTAATTTATTTGCATAATGTAAATGCTGGGATAAGCATGGGGACAAAGCTATCTTGGAATTTGATCCACGAAGCTATGACAACAATATGCGCATGCACATAAACCTGTTGATGGACATTAAGTATGGGTCAACATGTTTTTTGAATATGAATAATGTGGTGAATTATCCACTAAGTCCGCTAGATTTCAACAGGGAATAATGTTTTTGGCTAGGCTGGATTTGGCGATGCGCCACGCGTTTCACTTACATTTAGTTTCCGATTCGACCGGTGAAACAACCCATTCCGTCGCACGGGCCTGTCTGGCGCAGTTTAGCAATGTGGAGCCGGTCGAACACGCCTGGCCAATGGCGCGGACCGAAAATGCCATGGATGTTGTCCTCGATGGCATCAAAGATAAGCCCGGGCCAGTCATGTTTACGCTTGTTAATGACCAACTGCGCGATAAATTGTTGGATGGATGCCGCCGCCTGAAGGTACCGTGCATATCGGTCCTTGATCCGGTGATAACGGCGTTCGGTAAATTTCTCGACGCGCAACCCTTGCACCGCGTTGGCGGCCAACATGAAATGGATGCCGAATATTTTCAGCGGATCGAGGCAATGGATTGGGCGCTGGCACACGATGATGGCCAGCGGGCATCGGAGTTCGATCAGTCCGATGTAATTTTGGTTGGTGTATCACGAACCTCCAAAACGCCGACCTGTCTCTATCTGGCGAACCGAGGCGTCAAGGCAGCGAACGTGCCCTATGTGCCGGGAATTCCGTTACCAAAGGTGCTCAATCGAATTGAAAACTCGCTAGTGATTGGTCTGACAAACGATCTGAAGCGCTTGATTGAGCTCCGCCATGCCCGTCTGGCATTGCTGCAACAAGAAGGCGAAACCCCTTATATCGACCCCTCGACCGTTCGCGCAGAAATCACCGAGGCGCGGCGTCACTTCACGGAGAGAAGTTGGCCCGTCATTGACGTTACCCGCCGGTCGATCGAAGAAACAGCCGCCGCCGTGATGGCCCAGCTGACCCATCACGCCAAAAACAAAGAAACGTTCACTGATGGCGCAAACGACTGATGGTTTATTCCTAATGAGTAAAGTACTGCGAGCTGGGGTCATGGGATGGCCGGTATCCCATTCGCTGTCACCGCGTCTACACGGCCGTTGGTTGGCGCGATATGAGATCGACGGTTCTTACGATGCAATCGCTGTAGGACCCGAGGGTCTGGCCGAGGCGCTTTCCCAACTTCTGGAAAACGGATTCCAGGGGGTGAACCTGACGGTACCCCACAAAGAGACGGCCTTGGCGTTAGTCGATAGCATCGACGTGACAGCGCAACAGATCGGTGCGATCAACACTATTGTCGTTGAGCAAGACGGGACGCTTGCGGGGTCAAACACAGATGGATTTGGGTTCATCGAGAATTTGCGCGATCACGTGGCTGACCAAGTTGCTGCCGGCTGGTCTGGCCGTCCGGTGACAATATTAGGGGCAGGAGGCGCGGCACGGGCGGTTTGTACAGCACTGCTCAGTTGCGGCGTTGGCGACATTCGATTGGTTAACCGCACCGCCGAACGCGCGGTATCGCTGGCCGAACAGCTTCCTAGGCTAAAACAGTGCGCAACTATCATCTCGTGGAATGACCGCGCGGAGGCCCTCGCCGACACCGGATTGTTGGTTAACACGACGGTGCTTGGGATGATCGGACAAGAACCGCTTGAGCTCAATTTGATTAACCTGCCGGCCGATGCAACCGTCAATGATATCGTATATGCGCCGCTGGAAACCGATCTTCTCGCGCAAGCCCGACAGCGTGGTAATCACGTTGTCGATGGATTGGGCATGTTGCTCCATCAGGCACGGCCTGGTTTTCGCGCTTGGTTTGGGGTGGATCCCGTGGTCGACGAAAAATTACGTCAGGCCGTACTGACGGGCATGTAGCAGAACCGGAGGTGCTATTGTTTATCCTGGGTCTTACCGGTTCAATCGGTATGGGAAAGTCAACGGCGGCCAACATGCTGCGGCGGCTCGGTGTGCCGGTCCACGACGCTGATGCAGCGGTACACCGTCTGTTAGCGTCGGACCCTATGGTCAGGGCTGAAATCACAGCACGGTTTACCGACGCGGTGAATGGCGAAACCGTTGACCGGCAAGTGCTGGGCGCAATCGTGTTTTTCGATCCGGATGCGCGCACGGATCTGGAGGCAATATTGCACCCGCGGGTTCGCGCTACGGCGAAACAGTTTCTACGCAAGCAGGCGATGGCCCGCACGCCGTTGGTGGTGCTCGATATTCCACTGCTTTACGAAACCGGAGACGAGGCCAATGTCGACGCCGTATTGGTGGTCACCGCACCAGGGTTTCTGCAGGCGCAACGGGCCCTGTCGCGGTCCGGCATGACCGCCGAACGGTTCAACGGTATCATGGCAAGTCAGGTCTCGGACAACGAAAAACGCCGGCGCGCTGATTACGTCGTGGAGACCGGGCTCGGCAAAGCGTATACTTACCGACGCTTGCGGCAGCTGGTCGCAATGTTACGCGAACAAGGCCGTTGATCGGACATTACAACGACAGCAGGAGTGACAAACAGTGCGGGAGATTATTCTTGATACCGAAACGACAGGCTTCGACCCGTCGTCAGGCGATCGCATTGTCGAGATCGGCTGCATCGAAACCCACAATCACATGTCGACTGGTGAAGTTTTTCACTGTTATGTTGACCCGGAACGCGACATGCCCGAGGGTGCGTTTGCGGTGCACGGGCTGAGCAGTGAATTTCTTTCAGATAAACCAAAATTTGCCGAAATCGTGGACCAGTTTCTGGAATTTATCGGCGATGCGCCTCTGGTCATCCACAACGCCGAGTTCGACCTGCGCTTTCTCGACGCGGAATTCGCGCTAATAGGTAAACCCGCCATAGAGAGATTACGGATAATAGACACGATAACGCTCGCCCGCCGCCGTTACCCGGGCGCCCAAGTAAGTCTCGACGCTTTGTGTCGGCGCTTCGAAATCGACTTAACCCGGCGCGAAAAACATGGCGCGCTGTTGGATGCTGAGTTACTTGCCGAGGTTTATTTGTATCTGATGGGCGGTCGGCAGCCGGGCCTCGATCTTCATGTTGAGGCCGTTAAGGCCGATATACCCGAAACAGCCAACACTAAACGTCCGATACGGCCAGCACGTGCTCACGCGCCGACTTCCGTGGAGGCCGAGGCACATGAGGCGTTGTTGGACCAGATTACCCGGCCGATTTGGCGCTCAGGTATCTAGAGCTCGAATTCGAACTTTTGCTCGCCACCGCCGTTCGGAGCCGCGGCCCCAGACGACTCCGGAGCGTCTGGCTGATCGGTGTTGGTCTCCGCCTGTTGGGCAGCTCGTTGTTGAAACAGCTCCATAAAATCGACCGGGTGTATCAATAACGGCGGAAAGCCGCCGTCGCGCACGCATTCCGCGACAATGGCGCGGGCAAACGGAAACAGTTGGCGCGGGGCTTCAACGTATAGCATGGGCGCGACATATTCCTCAGGCACCTCGCCGAGCGTGAAAATACCGGCATAGGTCGTTTCTACCAGGAACAAGCTCGTGTCTTCCGAAGTACCCTCAGCACGCACCGTTAAGGTGACCTCGAAGGTTGAGCCTTCCAACTGCACAGCTGATGTGTTGATACCGACCTCAATATTGGGTGCGCTGCTCTGTTGCTTTAGACTGCTTGGTGCGTTTGGGTTTTCGAAGGAAAGGTCCTTCACATATTGGGCATCGACGACCATCGTGGGCTGGGTAACTGGTTGTTGGCCTTCAGGTGCTGGCGACGCGGTGGTTTCGTCGGACATGTCCGAATTCCTGCTAATTGGAGAAGCGCGATTAGTAAATATTCGAGCGGTTGGCTAGCACGTATAAACTGGCGCAACAACCAAAGGCTCCGTTATGCGGTCGCAGTCTAGAGCAGTTTCGGCGGCTTCTTTTCGATATCACCTTTGATTTCAACGGCCTCTGCATCGACAACTGGGCCCCTTTGGTCATGATCGTAGGTCTGCCGCTGACCGGACATGTCGAAATGTACCCCCTTTGAGTTTTGCAAGATGCGCCAGAAATAGTTACCCAATAGCCAGCGTGACGGTGGCACCAGCAACACGAAACCGACAAAATCGGTCAAAAACCCCGGCGTTAGCAGCATTGCGCCGGCGAACAACAGGCACACACCGTCAAACAATTCACGCATTGGCAGGCGCTGCGCGTCCATCTCCTGTTGGGCCCGCATAAGGGTATTGAGGCCTTGCTGGCGTATCAATGCGGTACCAGCCATGGCGGTGGCGATAACAATTGCGATAGTGGGCCATAAGCCGATAAAGTCGCCAACCTGGATAAACAGGGCGATTTCGATAAGCGGCACGCCGATAAAGGCGAGGAGAACCCAAAGGACCATTCTTGTTCTTTCCGAGCGTTATGCTTATGTAGGTTGGTAATAGGTGAAGAAATTACTAGGGAAAAGCCTGGTCATGCGATCGAGGCTTGGCTTCGTTTTAATCGAAACAGTAACCTTTAGGATTGCAGACTTATGTCAGACCGGTGTAGATCACGGAATTGATCTACGGTTACATCTGAACCGGTGTATATAATTCTCGATGCCGCCCTCGGTGAGGCGATCATACAGGAAACATTGTGACCAACCTCGATTTAGTCATTTTTGCGGTGATCGCGGCCTTTTTGGTGTTTCGTCTAAGGAATGTTTTGGGACGGCGCACCGGCAATGAGCGCCCGCCCATGGAACACAATACCCATCGTAGCGGACAACGATCGGCGCCGGCCACCGACAACGCCAACGACGAAAATGTGGTGGCGCTTCCTGAACGTGCGCCCGACGACGTGTTTGTCGAACAAGCCGAGGGCGAATTGGGCGAAAATCTGCGGGAAATCCGCGATGCCGACTCCTCGTTTAATTCCGAAAAATTTGTCGAGGGTGCCCGCAGCGCTTTTGAAATGGTGGTAACATCGTTTGCCACCGGCGACCACGAAACCCTGTCTCCATTGCTCAGTGATGAAGTTTACGAGAACTTTACCGGCGCCATTATCGAGCGCGCCGACAAAGGCCACACCATGGAAATGACCTTGGTGGGCATTAGCTCAAGCGATCTTATTGAGGCCTCGATGGATGGCCGTGTCGCTTTCGTTACCGTGAAGTTCGTAACCGAACAGATCGAAATCACTCGCGATTCTGCCGGCGATATCATCGAGGGCGATCCGACACGCGTGACCACGGTAACCGATTTCTGGACGTTTGCGCGCAATACCCGCTCGCGTAATCCCAACTGGACCCTGGTTGCCACCAAAGCCCCCAATTGATGGCAACGCGCCGACTTTTGATCCACCCTTCTGGCGGTTGGTTGCGGGCCCTTTTATGGGTGTGCGCCATTCGCGGACCGGTGCGTGGTGATCTGTTCTGGGGGGTGGATCGGAAGCCCTCGCGCTGGCTGGGCGCATGAAAAGCCCAGGCACCTTTTACCTCTTGCTGCCCAAGAATATATTGCCCGCAAGCTGCTCAGGTGGCATTACTAGGGCGGCGAATTTGTGCTAAGCAAATGGCAGGTTAACGGCGAGATTATCGGAATGACAAACCCTCGTGTTGGATTATTCGTGACCTGTTTGGTCGATTTAATTCGGCCGACGGTGGGGTTCGCCGCTGTGAAACTGCTCGAAGGTGCGGGCTGCAGCGTCGAGGTACCGCGCCAACAAACCTGCTGCGGCCAACCGGCCTATAATAACGGCGACCAGGCGAATACTAGGGCGATTGCCCTTCAGGTTATCGAGGCGTTCGAAGATTACGACTACACGGTAGCGCCGTCGGGTTCTTGCGCCGGCATGATCAACCAGCATTATCCGGCGTTGTTGGCCAACGACCCGCAATGGGCGGAACGGGCGCAAAAACTTGCGGATAAAACTTACGAGTTGATCTCATTTCTGACCGATATTATGGGTATAGAGGCGGTGGCGAGCAGATTCGAGGGTACGGTGACCTATCACGATAGCTGCGCTGGACTGCGAGAATTGTCGATCCACGACCAGCCACGCCGCCTACTCAACACGGTCGACGGGCTGCACCTGCGCGAATTGCCCGATGCCGACGTTTGCTGCGGTTTTGGTGGCACTTTTTGCGTTAAATACCCCGACATTTCCAACCGCATGGTCGAAACCAAGATCGAGCAGGTCATCGAAACCGGCGCCGATACGCTATTAGCAGGCGATCTGGGGTGCTTGATGAACATGGCCGGCAAGCTCCAGCGCCAGGGCGTGCGCGTGCGCGTGCGCCACGTTGCCGAGGTGTTGGCCGGCATGGGCGACAAGCCGGCGATTGGCGAGCCACGCGTAGACTAGCTAGTCCAATGACCGTATCGGCCTCCAGAAATTTCAAGGAAAACGCGAAGCGCCAACTCGCCAACAAGGTACTACGCGGCGCGCTGGCTCGCAGCCGAGGTCACTTTACCGGCGGCCGGCGGACCGCCATGGACAACCTGCCGGAGTTCGACGCGCTGCGCGACCAGGCGCGCGACATCAAAAATCACGCGTTGGCTAATCTCGACTTTTACCTGGAGGCCTACGAGGAAAAGGTCGTCTCAGCGGGCGGCACCGTGCATTGGGCGCGCACCGCAAAAGATGTGCAAGACATCGCCCTCAACATCTGTCGCTCAGTTGGGGCGACGTCGGTCAACAAGGGTAAGTCAATGATCGGCGAGGAGTGCGATATCAACGAAGCGCTCGAAGCCGCTGGCATTCGCCCGGTCGAGACCGATTTGGGCGAATACATCATCCAGATTCGCAACGAGCGGCCGAGCCATATCATCGCACCGGCCGTTCACCTCACCAAGGGCCAGGTCGAACAGAGCTTTCGCGAAACCCATACCCATCTCGATCCGGACCGGGTGCTCGAAGAACCGCTGTCGCTACTCGAAGAGGCGCGCACCGTGTTGCGTAAAAAATATTTCGAAGCTGAAGTGGGTATCACCGGCGCCAATTTTTTGGTTGCCGAAACCGGCTCGTCGATCATCGTCACCAACGAGGGCAATGGCGACCTGTCACAGCTGCTGCCCAAGGTGCACATTGTCCTAGCCAGCATCGAAAAGGTCGTGCCGACTCTGGAGGACGCGTCGACCGTTTTGCGGGTGTTGACGCGCTCGGCCACGGGTCAGGAATTTAGCGTCTACACCACCGTGTCGACCGGTCCCAAACGTGCCGGCGATCCCGACGGCCCCGAGCAGTACCATGTTATTCTGCTCGACAATGGCCGCACTGGCATGCTCGGCACCGAATTCCAGGATATGCTACGCTGTATCCGCTGCGGCGCCTGTATGAACCACTGCCCAGTCTACCAGTCGGTCGGCGGCCACGCCTATGGCTGGGTGTATCCGGGACCCATGGGATCGGTGCTGACGCCGAGCTTGTTAGGCATCAACGAAGCCGGGCATTTACCCAACGCCTCGACCTTTTGCGGGCGCTGCGAGGAAGTGTGTCCGGTGCGCATCCCGCTGCCGAAGATGATGCGCCATTGGCGCGAGCGCGAGTTTGAGCGCCATCTGACGCCGTATGCCGCGCGCACGGGCCTTCGCTTGTGGGCCTATTTCATCCGCCGGCCGGCGCTTTATCAAATGGTGACTGGCCTGCAGATGCGCCTGATGGGGTGGATGGGTCGTCGTCGCGGGCGTTTTTCTAGTATGCCGCTCGCCAAGGGCTGGACCAAATACCGTGAGCTGGCGGCGCCGGAGGGTAAGACATTTCAACAGCAATGGGCGAACAGGCAAAAATAATGGCGTCGCGTGACGATATTCTTGGTAATATTCGCCGGTCGCTAGGCCGCAGCGGACCGCTCGACGACGCGCACGCGACTGAGTTGCGCGAGCGTATGACTAAGCCCCAGCGCAACCTAATACCAGCGCGCGCCGATTTACCCGAGGCGGGAAAAGTTGACTTGTTCCAGGCCATGGCCGAAGGCGTGTTCGCCAGTGTCGAGCGGGTCACCGATATAGCGGCGGTGCCGACGGCGCTGACCGGTTATCTCAAGCGCGAGAACCTGCCAGCACAGGTGGTCATGGCGGCCGATGAATCGCTGAGTAACACGCCGTGGGATAACGAGCCGCTGCTCGAAATTCGCCGCGGCGTGCCCAACGAGACCGACATGGTGAGCGTTACCTCAGCACCCGTGGCGGTCGCCGAAACCGGAACCCTGGTCATGTTTTCTAGCGCCGATCATCCCTCAACCCTAAATTTTCTACCCGAAACCCATGTTGTGGTGCTGCCGGTAAGTCGTATCGCTAAGACCTATGAGGATGTGTGGGACCTGATCCGCGCGCGCATGGCCGACGGGCACAACGGGCTCGATGACCTGCCACCGCGCACTGTGAACTTTATCACCGGGCCGTCGCGCTCAGGCGACATTGAGCAAACCCTACTGCTCGGTGCCCACGGTCCCCGGCGCCTGCACATCATCTTGGTGGACGACGACGAAACAGTATGACTGGCCGCTCACGAGGAAAATCTGGCACCGATGATGGCGATACGGACGCGGACTTATTCCAGCGCACTATGGCCGAGGTGCAACCGTTAAAGAAAAAGCGTTCTCTGAAATCGCCGACAGGTCCAGATTTGGATTTTGCAAAACCGAGGGCCAAGGCGGCACATCGCGTCAGCCAGCCAGTGAAGCCGCGGCCACGCAAGGCGGAACCGCCGCCGCTGGGCGCCGACCAATTTTCCGGTGTCGATCGGCGCACGGTCGAGCGCATGCGCCGCGGCAAGACACCGATCGATGCGCGTCTCGACTTGCATGGTAGTCGCCAAGACGCTGCCCAGGCGGAACTCAACGCCTTTATCTCCAGTTGCGCCGCCACGAACTGCCGGACGGTTCTGGTAATCACCGGCAAGGGCTCGGTTAGTGAAGGCGGCGGTGTATTGCGCCGGCGCCTGCCTGATTGGCTCAACCAGCCGGCCTGCCGCCCGCATGTTTTGGCGTTCGCCGCCGCGCGGCCGGAACATGGCGGCGCTGGCGCGTTTTACGTATTGTTGCGCCGCCGTCGCGATAACCGGCGCTAGCGTCCTTAGTCAAACATTGCAACGGCGCGGATAAAGCTGGCCGAGGCGGTCTTGATCTTCCACGGGAAGCAACTGACGGTGAAACCGTTGTCGGGCAGCTGTTCCAGGTTCAACAGCTTCTCCATGTGGCAATAGGGTTGCTCGATGCCAGCCCAGTGGCCCTGCCACACCTTGGAAGCATCGTGGTCCTTCTTCCACTGCACCTTGGCGTACTTGAACGGCGCGTCCCAGCCCCAGGCGTCGATGCCGGTCACCCGCACGCCATGGTCGCGGGTCAAATACAGCGTTGCCTCCTTGCCCATACCGATGCCGTGGTCGAAATATTCGTCGGTGCCGTAATATTTGCTCGCGCAGGTGTTGACCAACACGATGTCGAGCGGCTGCAAATCGTGGCCGATGCGTTTCAGCTCGGTCTCAACGTCTTCGGGCTGCACCACATAGCCGTCGGGGAAGTGACGGAAGTCGAGTTTGACACCAGGGCGGAAGAACCAGTCGAGCGGTAACTCGTCGATGGTCTGCATCGGGTTTCCGTCCTTGTCGTGGGAATGGTAGTGCCACGGTGCATCGATGTGGGTGCCGTTATGGGTGGTTAGCGTAATCACCTCCCATGCCCAACCCTCGGCGCTCGGCAGGTCTGACGCCGTCATGCCGTCGAAGAAACTGGCCAACGGTTCGGCGTTTTCCTGCTGGCTGACATACTCGATCTTTGGCCGCATAATCTCGGGATCGCAGACGGTCTCGTTGTCGAGCGACATCGAAATATCGACGATTTTGGACGGAATTTGCATAGTGCGGCCTCCTTTGAATTATTGGTTGGGGGTCACTCTACGCTGCCTGAAGGGGGCAGAAAAGTTCCGGATTTGCCAGCTATAAGATAAACTTTGATAAATCGGCGTTTTTGGCGAGCTCCTCTACCCGCTCCTTGACCATTTCGCCGTCGATGACGATGGTTTCGCCACCGCGGTCGGTGGCGGTGAAGCTGATCTCGTCGAGCAGACGCTCGATCACCGTGTGTAGCCGGCGGGCGCCGATATTCTCCACATTCTGATTGATTTCGGCGGCCAGATTGGCGAGCGCATCGATAGCCTCTTCAGTGAAATCGAGGGTGACATCCTCGGTTTTCAACAGCGCTACCGACTGGCGGATCAGGCTGTTCTCCGGCTCGCGCAGGATGCGGCCAAAATCCTCTCGGGTCAGCGCTTTTAATTCGACGCGGATCGGTAGACGGCCCTGCAATTCGGGCAGCAGGTCCGACGGCTTGGCCAGATGGAATGCGCCAGAAGCAATGAACAGAATATGGTCAGTTTTTACCGCGCCATACTTGGTGACGACGGCGGTGCCCTCGATTAGTGGCAGCAGATCGCGCTGCACGCCTTCGCGGCTAACATCGGCACCGCCGACACGCTCGCTGCGCGCTGTGATCTTGTCGATCTCGTCGAGGAAAACAATACCGTTATTTTCGACCGAATGCATGGCTTCCTGCACGACCTTATCGTCGTCGAGCAGCTTGTCGGATTCATCGGCCAGCAAGACTTCATAACTTTCCGCCACGGTCAGGCGGCGCGACGCCGTGCGCTGACCGAACGCCTTGCCCAGCATGTCGTTCAAATTGATCATGCCCATCTGGGCGCCGGGCATGCCGGGAATATCCATGGTTGGCATCTGTCCGCCGCCATGATCGGTGACCTCGATCTCGATTTCCTTGTCGTCCAGCTCGCCGTGGCGCAGTTTGTCGCGGAACGACTGCCGAGTGGCCTCGCTGGAGTTTTCGCCGACCAAGGCGTCGAGCACCCGGCGTTCGGCGTTAACCTCGGCCTGGACCCGTACCTCTATGCGCTTGGTGTCGCGGGTCATCATGATCGCCTGTTCCACTAGGTCACGAACGATCGATTCGACATCGCGGCCCACATAGCCTACCTCAGTGAACTTGGTCGCCTCGATCTTGATGAACGGCGCGCTGGCTAGCTTCGCCAGCCGCCGCGAAATTTCCGTCTTACCGACGCCGGTCGGCCCGATCATCAGAATATTTTTGGGCAACACTTCTTCGCGCAGGTCGTCAGGTAGTTGTTGCCGGCGCCAGCGGTTGCGCAACGCCACCGCGACCGCCCGCTTGGCGTCGTTCTGGCCGATAATGAAGCGGTCGAGCTCGGAGACGATCTCGCGCGGGGAAAAATTAGTCATAGGCTCTCGATCGTCAGATTGGTGTTGGTGAAGACGCAAATATCGGCAGCGATAGTCATGGCGCTCTTGGCGACCTCACGGGCGGTCAGTTCGTCGCGGTCGATCAGGGCGCGGGCTGCCGCTAGGGCGTAATTACCGCCGGAGCCGATGGCGATAATGCCGTCGTCGGACTCCAGCACGTCGCCAGTGCCGGTGAGCACCAGGGATGTTTCTTTGTCGGCGACAGCCATCATCGCTTCGAGCCGGCGCAAATAGCGGTCGGTGCGCCAATCCTTGGCCATCTCGACACAAGCACGGGTCAGTTGGCCCGGATGCTGTTCGAGCTTCGATTCCAGGCGTTCGAACAGGGCGAAAGCGTCGGCTGTGGCGCCGGCGAAACCGGCGATCACGCTACCGTCGCCAAGCGGGCGCACCTTACGTGCTGTTGACTTGATAATGGTGCTGCCGAGGCTGACCTGGCCGTCGCCGGCGATCACCACCTCGCTGCCTTTGCGGATCGACAGGATCGTGGTACCGTGCCACTGGTCGGGGTCGTTCTCGTTATCTGCCGTATACATTTGCTCACCCATTGGTTTGCGGGCCGATTATGACCCAACCGCGGTGCAAAGGCATACCACGGGCCACCTTCCATTTGGTCATTTGCGAGCCGCCGTCAAGCCCAGAGCCTAGCTCGGTGGTGGCCATGGCGAGCGGTCCCTGCTATGTAGGCGCCGCGCTTCCACCATAATTGTCAGCGCAGGAGCCGAAAATGAGCATTCAGGAAGTCACCGAGGGTCGCGATCAAGACGGCCGCACGGCAACCGTCGCACGGCAGACTCGCGAAACCGATATATCGGTGACCGTCAATCTCGACGGCACCGGGGCCTACGACGTCGAGACCGGCATTGGATTTCTCGACCATATGCTTGAGCAACTGTCGCGCCACAGCCTGATTGACCTGCGGGTGCGCGTGGCGGGCGATTTGCACGTCGACTTCCATCACACCACCGAAGACACCGGCTATGCGATCGGTGAAGCGGTTAGCGAGGCGCTCGGCGCCCGCGCCGGTATTCGCCGCTATGGCGACGCCTTGGTGCCTATGGACGAGACCCTGACCCGGGTGGCGCTCGATGCTTCCAATCGGCCCTATCTGGTGTGGCGGGTGCCATTCACGCGCCCGAAACTGGGCGATATGGATACCGAACTGTTTCAGGAATGGTTCAAGGCGTTCGTCCAATCGGCTGGTCTGACGCTATATGTCGAAACGCTGCATGGCGAGAACAACCACCATATGGTCGAGTCATGCTACAAGGGCCTCGCACGTTCGCTGCGCCAGGCCATCGAAATCGATCCGCGCCGCTCGGACGCCGTTCCGTCGACGAAAGGCGTGCTCGGCGGGTCGATGTAGCGGCGGTGGAAGTGATCCCCGTTGGCGGGGCGGACGCATATGCCGGCATCTAAACCACAGACAGTTACGTGTGACGAAGGTGTGCCCAGCGCGCCCTATTCCGATTGTTTGACGCTCTACGAACAGATTCGCGCTCACAAGTCGCGGGGAATACTGGAATGTGGCACTAGCCTCTCGACCGTTGTGCTGACTCAGGAGTTGTACGACAACGTCGCCGAAGATGGCGGAGCGCCCAGCCACGTGACCTCGATGGAGGACGACGCTGACTGGCACCGCCCTTCTCCGGTCGACAGCGACAAACTATACAATCTCGATCTAATCAACGTATCGCGCCGCTCGGAGCGGCCGGTGCGCGCCGTCGTCGACAATCACTATCTGACATTTCATGTCTTGCAGAAGGTATTCGGACTCGACAAGGCGCGCTACAGCGTTAGCTACAAACCGATGTTCGTTGGCCCCCTGACAAAACATGATGTGCGTGATTTGAAGAAAAAAACACTCGTGCCTGACCTGCGCCTGTTTGGCACGGCTGGGCTTAAACTGCGCATGATTCTTGGCGACTGACGGCGGGAGAGCAGACGTGAAAACTTATAGCGTGCAAGTCCTGCCCTGGTCCTCGGCGAGCGACAGAAGCGTTGTGTTAATCGCGGAAAAGTTCAGTTGGCCGGCGCTCATCTTCGGACCATTCTGGGCGCTGTGGCACGGTATGTGGCGAACAGCGATCGTCCTGCTGGTGATTAGCGTCGCCATTGGTGGCGTTAGCGCGCTAGCAGGTCTTGCGCCCGATGTGGTGTCGGTCTTTCAAGTACTCGTCCAGACCGGCCTCGGCCTGTGGGGTAATGACCTGCGTCAAGCGGCCCTGGCGCGATGCGGCTATGTCGAGCGCGCAGTAGTTGCCGGGCGCGATGCGGTTGAGGCCGAACACCGCTATTTCACCACCGGGGCGCCGGACGCGGTCTAGGAAACAACGATGCAAACGGTCGCCATTATCGATTACGGGTCGGGTAATTTACGCTCGGCCGCCAAGGCGTTCGAGCGCATGACGGCGGAGGCTGGACTCGACCGGACCATCACGGTTACCGCTGACGCGGCAGTGGTCGCGGCGGCTGACCGCGTGGTCCTGCCCGGGGTTGGTGCGTTTGCCGATTGCTATCGCGGTGTTACCAAGTCACCGGGTATGATGGCGGCGCTGGAGGCGGCGGTGGTCGAAAAAGTACGGCCCTTTCTCGGCATCTGCGTCGGTATGCAACTGATGGCGACGCGTGGCCTCGAACATGGCGAGACCCCTGGTTTTGGCTGGATAGCGGGCGATGTGGTAGCTATCGAACCGGCCTCACCGAAGCTTAAAATTCCTCACATGGGCTGGAACGAACTGAACATTCTAACGCCCGAGCATCCGGTACTTGCCGGGCTGACATCCAGCGGCGAGGTGCCGCACGCCTATTTTGTTCATGGCTACTACCTGGCTACCGCCGATAACGGTGACGTTCTGGCGATGACCGACTATGGCGGCCTAATCACCGCTATGGTGGGCCGGGACAATATGGTCGGCACCCAGTTCCATCCCGAAAAAAGTCAAGCGACGGGCTTGCGCCTGATCGCTAATTTTCTCGATTGGTCGCCATAAGCGCGAAGGAGCGGCTTGAACGCCATGGCTGATATTCTTGTCGAGCGCCTGTCGGAATTCCGCGGCAACGATCTTGCCGATCTGTGCGACGCGGCTGGAGAAGCCATCATCGCCGGCGGCGGGTTCGGCTGGCTAAAACCGCCGCGCCGCGAAGTGATGGAGGCCTATTGGCGCGGCACGCTGTTGGTGCCGGGACGCACGGTGTTCATCGGCCGGCTCGACGGCGTGATCGCGGGTTCGGCCCAGCTCAACCGGCCGCACTCCAACGCCGAAGCTCAGTCGTTTACGGTCACTGTGAGCATCTTCTTTCTGGCGCCATGGGCGCGCGGTCACGCCTTGGCCCCGGCGATTTTGGAGGCCTGTGAGGACTTGGCCCGCCGCGAGGCTTATACGGTGCTCAACTTGGACGTTCGCGATACCCAGGAGCGAGCCATTCAGATATTCGAGGAAAGCGGTTACACCCAGTGGGGCGTGCACCCAAAATACGCTCGCATCGGCGGCGAATATGTGCGCGGATTTTACTTCACCAAGGACCTCTAGCCGCCGCCATGATCCTATTTCCCGCCATCGATCTGAAAGACGGCCAGTGCGTACGTCTGTTGCGCGGCGATATGGACCAGGCGACCGTGTTTAACGACGACCCGGCCGCGCAGGCGGCGGCGTTTATCGCTGCTGGCGCTGCGTGGCTCCACATCGTCGATCTGAATGGCGCCTTCGCCGGTGCGCCGGTCAATGGCACCGCTGTCAAAGGGATATTGGACGCTGCGGGAGCGGGCGGGGCGCAAGTCCAATTGGGTGGTGGCATCCGCAATATAGCGACTATCGAAATGTGGCTCGACGCCGGGGTCAGCCGGGTCATCCTGGGTACCGTCGCGGTCAAGGATCCCGAGATGGTGCGGCAAGCGTGCCAGCAGTTTCCCGGAAAGATCGCCGTTGGCGTCGATGCACGCGGCGGCTTGGTAGCAGTTGAAGGCTGGGCGGAAACGGCGACGCTGGGTACGGTAGAGCTTGGCCGCCGCTTCGAAGACGTCGGCGTCGCCGCCATCATCTATACCGACATAGATCGCGATGGTGCGCTGGAAGGTGCCAACGTGATGGCCACCGCGGAGTTGGCGCGGGCCCTGACGATACCGGTGATCGCCTCGGGTGGGGTGTCATCCATGGCCGACCTAGAGCGCCTCAAGTCCCGTGAGGGCAACGGTATCATTGGCGTTATCAGCGGCCGTGCGATATATGATGGGCGGCTCGACCTGGCGGCTGCGCTGGAATTTTTACAAAGTTGAACGCCATGCTGAAAGTCCGCGTCATCCCCTGCCTCGACGTCAAGGACGGCCGCGTCGTCAAGGGCGTCAATTTTGTCGATCTGCGCGATGCTGGAGACCCGGTCGAGCAGGCCAAGGTCTATGACCGCGAGGGTGCTGACGAACTGTGCTTTCTCGACATCACCGCTTCGAGCGACAACCGCGATATCATTTTAGATGTGGTGTCGCGCACCGCTGAGGCCTGCTTCATGCCGCTGACCGTGGGCGGCGGCGTGCGTAATCTCGACGACATCCGCCGCTTGCTATTGGCCGGCGCCGACAAGGTGTCGATCAACACTGCTGCGGTAAAAACGCCGGAGTTCGTGTGCCAAGCGGCAGAGAAATTTGGCAGCCAGTGCATCGTTGTCGCTATCGATGCCAAGGCGACCGGCGCGGGCACGTGGGAGGTATTCACCCATGGCGGCCGCAATCCGACAGGCATCGACGCGGTGGACTGGGCACGGCGGATGGAATCCTACGGTGCCGGGGAAATCCTGCTCACCTCGATGGATCGCGACGGTACCAAGGTGGGCTTCGACAATGAACTAACCCGGGCGATCGCTGACGCGGTGTCGATCCCGGTCATCGCCTCGGGCGGTGTGGGTACGCTCGATCACATGGTTGACGGCGTGCGCGAGGGCCATGCCTCAGCGGTGCTGGCGGCCTCTATCTTTCACTTCGGCGAACATTCGATCGCTGAGACCAAAGCGCATATGGCCGCGGCGGGCGTCGCCGTGCGGCCGGTCGGCGAGAAAGCGGAGTAGCCGTTATGGCTGATGACAAAACCGTGGCCGCCCTCGATCGATTGTTCAATGTCATTGAGGCACGCAAGAGCGCTGACCCGAAAGTGTCATATACGGCGAAACTACTGGCGGGCGGCACACCGGCGATAACCGCGAAAATTACCGAGGAGGCGGCCGAGACAGTTGCCGCTGCGCTCAGTGAGGGTCCCGAGGCACTGGCCCGCGAGAGCGCCGATCTGCTCTATCACTTGTGCGCCCTGTGGGCCGACGGGGGCATTCGCCCGGAAGACATTTGGGCCGAGCTGGCGCGCCGCGAAGGCACATCGGGGCTGGCGGAAAAAATCTCGCGTGGCCCAAAAACCGAAGAGTAAAGGCAATGGCCTACGATCCGAAAAATATTTTTGCCAAAATCCTGCGCGGCGAAGTTCCTTGCGACCCGGTCTATGAAGACGACCATGCGCTAGCCTTTCGCGATATTAATCCGCAGACGCCGACCCATATTCTGATCATTCCCAAGGGCGCATATGTGTCGTCCGACGATTTTACAGCCAACGCTAGCGAGGCCGAGTTGGCGGGGTTCTTGCGTGCCGTCGGCCATGTCGCCCGCGAAGCTGGCCTGGTCGAACCGGGCTATCGCATTCTCGCCAACCACGGCGTGGACGCCCACCAGGAAGTACCCCATTTTCATATCCATCTTTTTGGCGGTAAGAACCTGGGGCGGATGATCAAACCCGTGGACAAATAGCGCCGGCACCGTCTTGCCTGGTGCGCCACTACCGGCGATAATTACCCGAAATTCCAGTGTAAAATAACAAGAAAATGGGGGCGTAAATGGCCTACGAAAGCTTCACCCTGCACGAAATGGCGCCGGCCTGCGGTGCGATCATCGAGGGTATCGATCTTTCTAAAGACCTGACCAACCGTCAGTTCGATGAGCTCCACGATGCGCTGCTCGACCGTACGATCATCGTATTCCGTGACCAGCACATTACGCCCGATCAGCAGGTCGCTTTCGCGCGGCGCTTCGGCGAACCGCAGCCAGCAGCGGTTTCCGGCTTCGAGAAGAGCAAGGATAATCCGGAAATCGATATCCTCGAATACGATGCCGACCACCCGCCCCATGTAACGCGTGACCTCTGGCACACGGATTTTGCCGGCACCGAACGCCCGGTCATGGGCACAGTGCTATACGCCAAAGACATTCCGCCGCGTGGTGGCGACACCGTCTGGGTCAACATGATTGCCGCCTACGAGGCGCTGTCTGACCGCATGAAGACGCATCTGGATGGCCTGTCGGCCTATCACGATTCCTACCAGCCCTATGATGAGCATGTCCGCCCCGACATGTATGAGGGCAAGGGAACCGAGTACATCAAGGAGCGCCGCGCCACTTACCGCCCGGCGCTGCACCCGGTGGTGCGCACCCACCCAGTGACTGGTAAGAAGGGACTGTTCGTCAACGAGTCGATGACCAATCTGATCCAGGGCGTCGATAAACGTGAGAGCGATTTCTTACTGCGCTATTTGTTCGATTATCTGCGCACGCCCGAATTCAGCTACCGCCACAAGTGGCGAACCAACGATCTGGCGGTATGGGACAACCGGCTGTCGTTGCACTACGCGATGTTCGATTACACCGACCATCGTCTCATGCACCGCATTGTCATCCAGGGTGACGAGCCGTACTAAACGGCGTCAAAATCGGCATGCCGCGACACCGCAATAATGCTGGCCTGCTAAGGGAGAATTCACTCTTCTCATGCATCAATACCGTGTCTCTGCCCTCAGCCTTAGGACACGATACCGATGGTGCCAGAGTAGATTGCCCTCGTACAGGAAACCTTTAAGGTCGTGGTCGCCGATGAGGTGAAGGCGCAATCCAACCAAATCGCCCAGGTGACAGCGGAAGTGTCCGAAGTGGGCACCGAATTGAAGTCGTGCGCGAAAAACATTTTGGCAATGCTTTAGGTGCCCCACAAGGCGCGTGGTTTCACATTACCTATTTAAAGTACGGGCACATTATCGATTAAACGCGTTTCGCCAAGCCACGCGGCGGCGAGGATGCGCAGTGGGCGGCGGTTATCCGCCGCCACTTCAAGCGTTTCTGCATCGCGCGCTTCAAGATATTCGATATTCGTAAATCCGGCCGCGCGCAACACCTCTAGGCCGGTTGCCGCGGCTTCGGTCGGCGGCGTGCCTTCCGCGATATCCTCGGCGACCTCGTTAAGCACAGTATACAGTCGCGGCGCAATGGCGCGTTCCTCGATACTCAGATGAACATTGCGCGAAGAGATTGCCAGCCCATCATCCTCGCGCACTGTCGCCACTGGCTGGATGTGTACGGGAATGTCGAGGTCGCGCGCCAGCCGCTTGATCACCTGGAGCTGCTGGTAATCCTTTTCGCCGAATACGGCGATGTCGGGTAGCGACAACAGCAGCAGCTTGGTGACCACCGTCGCTACGCCGTCGAAATGGCCCGGCCTATGGTTGCCGCACAGACCTTCGCTGACGCCGGCGACTGTGACCGTTGTAGTGAAGCCGTCCGGGTAGACCTCGGCGACCGTGGGGGCGAACAGCAGATCCACATGCACTGCTTCGAGCATTTCCATATCGCGTACCTCACGGCGCGGGTAGGCCCCGAAATCCTCGTCTGGGCCGAACTGCGCCGGATTGACGAAGATGGTGACGATGGTGCGGCCGCATATTTCCTGCGACGCCTCCACCAATGCCATATGGGCGGCGTGCAGTGCACCCATGGTCGGCACCAGGCCAACCGTCTCGCCGGCCTTGCGCCACCCGGTGATGGCCGCGCGCAGGTCGGTGGCCGTGCGGGCGACTGCGAGCGGAGCGGGCTCCGCCATGCTCAAGCGGTGGTACCAGTCTTGAGGAGCGCGGTCGGGCTGGCGTCGAAGCAGTGCTCGGGCCCCGGGAAGGTCCGCGACCGCACGTCGCGCGCGTAAGCTTCTGCCGCTGCTTCCAAGTTGGTTCCTAGTTCGGCGTAACGTTTGACGAATTTCGGCGTGTAGTCGCTGAACAGGCCGACCATGTCCTCGGTCACCAGGATTTGGCCATCGCAAGCGGCCGATGCGCCGATACCGATAGTCGGGATGTCGATCTGCGCCGTGATCTCGCGCGCTAGCGGTTCGGTGACGCCCTCGATGACCACGGTGAAGGCACCGGCTTGCGCGATCGCCTGAGCGTCGGCGCGGATTTTTTCTGAGCGCGCGGCGTCGCGCCCCTGCACTTGGAAGCCGCCCATCACGTTCACCGACTGCGGCGTCAGCCCGATATGGGCGAGAACCGGAATGCCACGCTCGGCCAGAAACGAAATCGTCTCGGCCATCTCGACGCCGCCTTCGAGCTTCACCGCCGCGCAACCGGTCTCGGCCAGCACTTGGGCGGCGGACTGGAAGGCGATCTCGGGCGAGGCCTCGTACGTGCCGAACGGCATGTCGACGATGACACAGGTGCGTTCCGCGCCGCGCACCACCGCCGCGCCGTGGGCGATCATCATGTCGAGGGTGACTTGCAGGGTAGAGTCGAAACCGTACAGCACCATGCCCAGCGAGTCGCCGACCAACAGAAAATCCACGTGCGTGTCAAGGGCCTTGGCCATGGGCGTGGTGTAGGCGGTGAGGCTGACGATCGGCTCGCCGCCCTTGCGTGCGCGTAGGTCTGGAATACTGATGGGTTTGGTCTTGGGATTTGCTGGTGTGCTCATGCGATCTCCCCTCGGGTTCGCGTGGCCAACTTCTCGGTTGCAGCGCGGGAGATTAATTGTGCATTGCACAAAAGGCAAGACTGCCCAAAAGGCCTGCCATTCTGGTGCCAGGCGGCGGTAGCTCAACGCCTCGGCGATATGGAAGCGCCAGGCCCAATTTGCCGGGTCTGACCCGGTGACCACCGCCGACTAGTGCGGCCAGCGAGGCCGAATGGTGCGGGTTGCGGAACGGCCGCTCGTGCATCAGCCTTGCCAGCTGCAGGCAGCTGGCAAGCGAGCGGATCATACTTACCTCCAATGCCCCGGCCGGCGATGGGGTTGGCAACAGGCCTCAGTCGCAGATCAATATACTGGCTGCCGAGCGCATGACCTCGGAACAGAAGGTCAGTATTCACACGCACATGGAGAATATCGCCAATACCATTCCGGACGCGCAGCGCGAGAGACGCGACACGCTGGCGGGTGTCGGCGACTACTGGAGAAAACCGGCTGGTTGATGCCCTACGTTAGCGCGCTGTTCGGATTTGTCGTTGGACTGGCGGGTATGCGCGTATTGTCAGAGATGGTGGTTCTGGACCCGGCGAAATTGGATGGCCTGCAGAGGTTTGCCTCTTTCGGCCTCGATGTCGTCCTGACGGCGGTGCCAGCGGTATCCACCGGATCGTGTCGATTTCCCGTGGATATACCAACCAGGCGCATCCGCCAAAACCCTTAAGCACGGCGTCGCCGCACGCCTACAGCGGCGGAAACCCAAACAACTCTGCCGGGTTGTCGGACATGATCTGCTTTCGCGTGCCAGGGTCGGGCGACCAATCGAGCATCAGGTCGAACAGGTCGCCGTCGTTGGGCATTTCCTCGAAATGATCTGGGTGGGGCCAGTCGGAGCCCCATAGCAGGCGTTCAGGGGCGCGTGCGACTAGGGCCTGTGCGAATGGCAGGGTGTCGGCATAGGGCGGGCTGTTGAGGGCGGTGAAGCGGTTGGGCCCCGACAGCTTGACCCAGCAACGCCCGGTCTCCAGGCAGTCGAGAACTACGTGGAAGCCGGGCGCGTCGATGCCGTCCTGCGCCGGCTGCCAGCCCATATGGTCGATGACGAAGTTGCCCGGCACGGCCAGCATGGTGTCGCGCCAAGCCAGCGCCTCGTCCTCGCCGCGAAACCAGAACTGCGGGTGCCAGCCAAGCTCGTGGATGCGCGCGATCATGTTCATGTCTATGTCGGCCGACCAGCGAAAGGCGAAGCGCGCGCCGACGACGCCGGCCTGGTCGAGAATTTCTAACTCAGCGTCGGTAATATTTGGCGCCGGCATGGCGACGCCGCGAAAGTGCGCGGGATCGCGGCACAGGGCGTTCAGCATATATTCGTAGGAGTGACCCTGCATCAGCGACTGCACAATGACGCCGCGTTCCACCCCCAGCGCGTCGTGCAACTCGACCACGTCGTCGAAGGTGCTGTCCTCGACCTCGAGTGGGCGCGCCTCGTTGAGCGGAAAGCGCGCTTGCGGCCCGTAGATGTGGAAATGGGTGTCGCAGGTCCCCGGCGGCGCCTTGAGGCGCGGCTTTTTGGTTTTGCGGACGGGCGGCGGTGATTTCTGGCGCTCCATAGGGCGTTGCCCCCTGGTTGTTGTTCTTGTTTGTCCAGTAGTGAGCCGCGATTGGCGTGTAACGTCAACACCCGTCATCGGGTAGAAAGTGATAATCAATCGCAATAAATATTGCTTTGGGAGCGGTTTGGAGTGAATATGGACCGCCCGATACGATTGTATTCACTCAGTCGGGGGATCTAAGGGGGGAGAAAGAGGTGGACGGAAATATCGAACCGGCAAAACAGCCGCAAACAGCCAAGGAACGAGGCAAGATTGCACCGGCCAAGCTATCGCACGTGGTGTTGAAAACGCCGGGAAACCGGGTGAAGCTAGTTCTCGATTGGTACAAGACCGTGCTCGAGGCGGAAGCGATGTTCGAGACCGAGTTTTTCGGCTTCGTCACCTATGATAGCGAGCATCACCGGGTCGCCGTGCTCGGGTTCCCAGGCACCGAAGAGCATATTGATGGTCACGCCGGCATGCACCACATGTCTTTCACCTATGCCAATTTGCACGATCTGGCACACACCTATAACCGCTTGAAGGGTGAGGGTATTACGCCTGAATATTCGATCAATCACGGGCCGACCACGTCGATGTATTTCTTCGACCCCGACAAGAATATGGTTGAGCTGCAGGTCGACAATGTGCCAGAGGAAAAATTCGCCGAATATTTCGAAAACGGCGAATTCACCGAGAACCCGATCGGCGTCAAGTTCGATCCGGAAGAACTGTTCGGCCGCCTCGCCGCCGGTGAGCCGGAGGAAAATCTCCTGCCGCGCCCGCCGGGTGCGCCACCGCCGCTTGAGGAATTTCCGCAGAACTAACTGTTGGAATTGAGGCCCGCCGTTTGGCGGGTCTCTTTTTTTGTCTAGAAACCTTATTGTTGCGTTTTGGCGTGACGCGCCTCGATGGTGTCCCAGATCAATGCCGACAGGTTCGAGCCGTCGAAGCGGTCGATCTCCTGGATGCCGGTTGGCGAAGTAACGTTGATCTCGGTCAGATAGTCACCGATAACATCGATGCCGACGAAAATTAACCCCTGTTCGCGTAGCGCCGGTCCAATGGCGGCGCAAATGTCCCGCTCGCGCGGCGTCAACTCCGACCTCAGCGGTGTGCCGCCGACATGCATGTTCGATCGCGCCTCACCCTCTGCCGGCACCCTGTTGATGGCGCCGACCGCCTTGCCGTCGACTAGAATGATGCGCTTATCGCCCTGGCGTACCTCGGGCAGGTAGCGTTGGGCGATCATCGGCTCGCGGTACAAATCGGTGAACAGTTCGAGCATCGCGGTGAGATTTTCGTCGCCCGGCGTTACATGGAACACCCCGGCGCCGCCATTACCGTAGATCGGCTTGACGATGATATCGCCATGCTCGGCACGGAAGGCGGCGATGTCGTCGCGGTTTGAGGTAATTAGCGTTGGCGGCATCAGCCCGTCGAAATGGGTGACGAACAGCTTTTCTGGGGCATTACGCACCGACACCGGGTCGTTTACCACTAGGGTCTGTGGGTGGATATGCTCGAGCACGTGGGTGGCGGTGATGTAGGCCATGTCGAAGGGCGGGTCCTGGCGCATCAGCACCACGTCGATGTCCGCAAGATTGAGCGTTTCTTCGGCCCCCATGGTGAAAAAGTTGCCAACTTTGCGCCGCACCTGCAGCGGCTGCGCACGCGCTGAGACGCGGCCGTCGCGCAGGCTCAAATTCTGCGGCAAATAGTGAAACAGCGCGTGGCTGCGCGCCTGCGCTTCGAGCGCCAGGGCGAAGGTCGAATCTGCGTCGATGTCGATCGATTCCATCGGATCCATTTGGATGGCGACGGCCAGGCTCATGCGCGTTTCCTCAACCAGGCATTATCGGATTAGATGAGTATATTTCGATCGCAGACTGCGCTAGTTCAAGCGGTTGCGCAACTCGTCGATCAATTGCCCGACTTACCCGAAGGCTGTTGCAGGCGGCGCGGATCGTCAACCAGCAGCACGTGGCTGATCACCCCCTTAACATCTGGAATATTGCGGGTGACCTGGAACACCTGGTCGAGTTCCGCCTGGCTTTGCGCCACGCCGAGTAAATAGACGGTGCCGGCGATGGCGCGGGTCGAGTAATTGATTGAGCTGATGTTGTCGGTAAATAGCAGACCGGAATCGAGGCGGGCGTTAATTAGGGCATCGCGGGCGAACGCTTCGATGCCGGCGTCGGGCTTGACCTGGATCTCGTTGATTACCTCGCGGACGTTGCCGGGTTGCCAGGCCAGCCGCGCTGCCTCGTCGGCCATTTTTTGGGTCGGCACGCGACCGGCCAGCAGTACACGGCCTTCGTAGATCTGCAGGCTGACTTTGTTGAGCATTTCGAGATCGGCCTTGAGCCACAGGTCATTGATCTTGATACGGATGCCTACGTCGCGCGCTGCACCCTTGATGCCGCGTTCTTCCGACACCGCGATACCGGCGGTGGTGCCAACGCTAACCACTACGCCAGTTGGGGTACAGGCAGCGAGCAGCAGTAAAGCGGCGAACATTGCCGCTGGCGTTTTATGGCGGAGTCTAATCATGTGGTCCTAATTAAAGTTTGACTGTGGCGGCAATGGGGCAACACCCATCTTTAGAATCTCTGTAGCCAGATTCGCAAGCTTTCGGCAAGCCTCTATAGAGTTGAGGCTAGGCGCTTGGCATCGACAATGTGACGCGGCCAGCGCTAGGGCGGAAAGAGAATTGTATCAAAGCGAATGCTGTAAGCCAAATAATCGGGCTTTCACTTCGACCGCAACGAGCACCGTCTACCGTCGCGCGATAATGTTGATTTTCCCCGTCGGGTGCCTTGTTTGGGCGGCAGGAAGCGGGCGAAAAAAAGCCACCGGCGGGTAGGCTCGCCAGCGTTAGTGCCACGATCTCGCCCTTTTGTAAGCGTTTCATGAGACGAGGCAGCACGGTTTGGGCGTTATAATCGTGATATGCGGTGGTCGATGTGCCAACGCAGTAATAGAACAATAGCCGTCGTGTTATATGCGCGTCCTCGCAAGCAATAACGTCAGCGCCCTTTAAGATACTGAGCGCGAGCAAGATTATGTCGCCAAGATTGCCAATCGGCGTTGCCACAAGCTACAAGCTCGGCACCAGCGTGGCGTTGCGCGGTTGCCGGGGTAGGACTGGATCGCTAGGCTCGTGCTGGCGTTTACCGGCTGAGTCGGGCGCAGTTGAACTGGGTGAAGTGGACTGACGTAGTGTCACGACTTTTAATTTTCCGGACAAACCCCGAACGCGCGCAGCTTTGTTTTGCCTGGCTGGCGTTGGCCGCTCTACTGCTAATTGGGTGTGAAGAGACACACTTAACGGCAACTCCGCCGCCGCTGACCCGACCGAGGCCCATCCCGTTACCCCCGGTAGCGCAAACGCCGGCGGTCAAGCAACCCGCGACCGCAGAGTCCGAGATTGCTAAACTTGCGGGTCCCGTATCCGACATTTTGCGCAAACCAGAAGAAGCGACCGTCGGCATCCTGCTGCCATTGACCGGCACCACGGCTGCATTCGGGCGCGATCTTCTGGCTGCGGCACAGATGGCGGTGTTCGACCTGGCGGATTCAAACTTCGAGCTTCGGTTGTACGACACCGGCGGCCAGTCAGATCAGGCTCGCAGCATGGCGATAGCCGCTCGGCAAGAGGGCGTGCAAATCATTCTTGGGCCGCTGTTTTCCGATGCGGTCGTGGCGGTTGCCAATATTGCCCGGCCGGCTGGTATTCCGGTGATCGCATTTTCGAACAATCGGGAAATTGTCGGCGACGGCGTTTACACAATGGGCTTTTTCCCGGAAGACCAGGTCCGGCGGATCGTCGACTTCTCGTTCAACCGCGGCATGACGCGGTTTTCCGCGCTGGCGCCGGATGATGTCTACGGCAGCCGCATGGTCGCCGCCCTCAACGATACTGTGGCCGATGGTGGCCGGGAGGTAATGGACGTGGCCTATTACCAGGACGAAACCCAGGCCCTGACTAATACCGTGAAACTGCTAGGCCGCTACTATGAGCGCCGAGAGGCGCTGCTGAAGCAGCGCCGCGAGCTGAAGGTGCGCGGCGATGAAATATCGAAGCGGGCGTTGCGGCGGCTTGAGGGGCTGGAAACATTAGGCGAGGTTGAATTCGAAGCGCTTTTACTGCCGGCGAGTGGCGAAGAGGTGTTGCGGATTGCTCCGCTGCTGGCCTTCTACGATATTGATCCGTCGCAAATTAAACTATTGGGCACGTGGTTGTGGGACGACCCTGCGCTTCGTACTGAACCCAGCATGGCGGGAGCTTGGTTCGCTGCACCCCCTGCCGCGACCCGGCAGATATTTGTCGAGCGCTTCAAGAAGCTCTATAAGCGCTCGCCGGACCGCAGGGCGACACTTGCCTATGATGCGACAGCGCTGGTGATCGTCCTGGCGCAACACGCCGCGAGGGCCAGCGAGGTTAGTTCGAGCATCTACACGGCAGAGGCCTTAACGTCACCCGGTGGCTTTACCGGCATGGATGGAATATTTCGTTTGCGGCCATCGGGGTTAGTCGAACGAGGGTTGGCGCTCTTCGAGATCCGGCGCGATGGTGCGCGGGAAATCGATCCGGCACCGAAGACCTTCGACGATTTTGTAAATTAGCGCTGGCCAAACCTAACCAAACAGGGCGGCGATAACCGCGTCGAGACGCTGCCGGCCTGCTGGTGTGGCCCGTAGCCCGTCGCTGTCGTGGACAATAAATCCACCATCATAGAGGCGCTGAAATGCCGCCGGTTCGATAGCCTTATCAATTGGGACCCCGGCGCGGGTGCGAAAGTTGGCAGCGTTAATTCCGTCGCTTAGCCGCAGGCCCATTACTGCCAGTTCGGAGATAACCGATTGCGTATCGAGCGGCTCTTGGGTCTGTGTGGCGTGGCCATGATCTTCGACCCGGTGCAGCCAAACCTCGGGCGCGCTATGTTGGCGGGTAGCATGAATTTTACCGGCAATGGTAAGGCGCCCATGGGCGCCGGGGCCGAGTCCAGCATAATCGCCATATTGCCAGTAGGCCAAATTGTGACGGCAGGCCTGTCCGGGCGCCGCGTGGTTGGAAATTTCGTACGCCGGCATACCGGCATCGGCCAATACCTTTTGCGTGGTCTCAAATAGGGCCGCCGACACGGCATCCCCCGGCAGGTCCAAGTCGCCGCGCGCGTGTGCCCGGTAAAATGGCGTACCCTGTTCGATGGTGAGCTGGTATACTGATATATGGCCGCGGGCTAGCCCGATCGCGCGCTTAAGTTCGCGCCGCCATGTCTCAACCGGCTGACCGGGGCGGGCGTAAATTAGGTCGAAGGAAAAGCGTTCGAACGTATCGGCAGCTACCCCTATGGACGTAATCGCCTCCTCGGCGCTATGGGTTCGGCCGAGAAAGGCCAACACATCGTTATTGAGCGCCTGAATGCCTAGACTAACGCGATTGACACCGGCGTCGGCAAACGCCGCGAGATGGTCAGCCTCGACCGAAGTGGGGTTGGCCTCGAGGGTAATTTCGGCGTCTTCGTCGAGCGTAAAACGGTGTGCAACGGCCTCGATAACCGCTGCTGTCGTATCCGGCGCCATCAGCGACGGCGTGCCGCCGCCGAAGAAGATACTGGTGATACGCCGCGGGCTGGCGATCTCGGCATAATGTTCGAGTTCGCTCAGCAAGGCGGTGCGCCAGCGCGCGTGATCGACATTTTCACTGATGTGACTGTTGAAATCGCAGTAGGGGCAGAGCGAGTGGCAAAACGGCCAATGTACATAAATCGCCAGTGTGCCCGGGGTAACGATCTGGTCAGCCATCACCTGCGCCGAAGCACGCGCTAATCATTTTTCGGAAGGCGATCGCGCGGTGGGAAATCGTGTGCTTTTCGTCTGGATTGATTTCGCCAAAAGTAAGGTCTTCACCGGTGGGGCAAAAAATTGGATCGTAGCCAAAGCCCTTGGTGCCGCGTGGGGGCCAAACGATCTCGCCGGAGACTCTGCCCTCGAAGGTTTCAACATGACCGTCAGGCCAGGCGAGTACGAGTGCACATATAAAGCTAGCCGAGCGGTCGCCGTTATCGCCAATTTCAGCATGGACACGCGACATGGCTGCGGCGAAATCTCCACCGCCGGGCGTTTCCGCCCAGCGCGCGGAATAAATTCCCGGCGCACCGCCGAGCGCCGATACGGTAAGGCCGCTGTCGTCGGAAAGGGCTGGCCGCCCCGTAGCCTTCATCGCGGCGTGCGCTTTAAGCAGAGCATTGTCGGCGAACGTTGCACCTTCTTCGACGGGCTTGGGCAGCCCGAGATCGCCGGCGCTTTTGACTGTAACTCCTAGCGGCCGCAACAGATCGGTAATCTCGTCGACTTTACCGGGGTTGTGGCTGGCGATTATGAGGTGACCGTCGCTAAATTGTCGGTTCATAGTGGCCGGTTCTTATCCATAACGGCGTGGCTTAATTATCTCTTGGCATGGCCGCAGCCCAGCGCCGTGCGCTGGGCTGCGGCGAGCTGGTTCGTGCCGTGGCGCGCCAGGTCGAGCAAACGGACAAATTGCGCCCGGGTGAAGGGCTGGTCTTCCGCCGTTCCCTGTACTTCGATTATACGCCCGCTTGCGGTAAGCACGAAGTTGGCGTCGGCCTGGGCGTTCGAGTCCTCATCATAATCCAGATCAAGAATTTCCATGCCCTCATACAGGCCGCAGGAAACTGCCGCGACCATGTCTGTCATCGGCGAAGCGTCGAGCTCTCCAGCGTGAACCAGGTTTTGGCAGGCCAAGTGCAGGGCCACATAGGCCCCAGTGATCGCCGCTGTTCGGGTACCGCCGTCGGCCTGCAAGACATCGCAGTCCAAACGAATCTGGCGCTCACCAAGAGCTTTGAGATCGGTCGCCGCACGCAGGCTGCGGCCGATCAATCGCTGTATTTCCTGGGTGCGGCCCGATTGTTTGCCGCGTGCGGCTTCTCGCGCCGTGCGGGTGTGGGTCGAGCGTGGCAGCATGCCGTACTCCGCTGTAACCCAGCCACTGCCACCACCGCGCATCCACGGCGGTACTCTGTCCTCGACGGTCGCTGCGCACAAAACATGGGTACTGCCAAACTGAGCGAGACACGAGCCTTCGGCATACTTGGCGGCGCCGGTCTTCAGGCGAACCTTGCGCAACTCATTCGCGGTGCGGCCTGAAGGGCGTTTAATTTTCTTGGTCATGCGGTGGCCCTGCTCGAACCAAAGGTGGGTACCTGAAGATAGAATGTGGTGGAAAACCTACCCGCTGGCCAACGGTGCGTCCAGCGGTCGGATTGGTCTATCCGGCGACTTGATTAGCGGTAGCCTCGCGCCTAAGTTTCTGATTATCTTTCGTAAATAGCAGGCAGTGAAACCGTTGAGCAGGTGTTGGCGATGAGCCGTATGGTTCCGGAATTAAATGCGCGCAGCCGCGAAATTCTGCGCCAGATTATCGACGCCTATCTTGAGACTGGCGATGCCGTCGGCTCGCGCACACTGTCGCGCCGGTTGGGCCTGGGCTTATCGCCGGCGACGATCCGCAACGTCATGGCTGATCTGCAGGATGCTGGGTTTCTATATTCTCCGCACGTGTCGGCGGGACGTTTGCCGACCGGAGTCGGGCTGCGATTTTTTGTCGATGGTTTGCTTGAGATCGGCCGGTTGACCGAAGACGAACGAACGTCGATCGAAACCCAATGTGCTGCCCAGGGACGCAATCCCCAGAAAACATTAGAAGAAGCGACCCGAATGTTGTCGGGTCTGAGCAACTGCGCCAGTTTGGTGGTGGCCCCGAAAACCGACGTGCGCCTTAGGCACATCGAATTTGTCGGCTTGGGACCGAACCGGGCCCTGGTGGTTCTGGTCACCGAGGATGGCGCAGTCGAGAACCGGGTTATCGATATTCCGGTAGGCATGCCGGCCTCGGCACTTGTCGAAGCCACCAACTTTCTATCCGCGCGCATGGTGGGTAAGACGATCGAGGAGGGTCAGAGCCAACTTGCTGCGGAACTGAAGGCCCACCACCAGGAACTCGATGCGCTGACTAAACGGTTGGTCGAGGCCGGCATGGCTACCAGCACCGTCGACGGCTCTGCCGAAGCTCTGATCGTTAGCGGCACCGAGCGATTACTCGATGATGTGCAGGCCGTCGAAGACCTTGAACGGGTACGCGCGCTCTACGGTGCGCTGGAGACCAAGGAGTCGTGGTCGTGGTTACTCGATGCCACGCGCGGTGGCGAAGGCGTCCAAATTTTTATCGGTGCTGAAGACGAATTATTCAACTTGGCGGGCTGTTCTGTCGTCGTCGCACCCTATACCAACAGCAAGGAGCAGATCGTCGGCGCGATCGGCGTTATCGGCCCGACCCGGCTGAATTACGCGCGGGTCATACCGGTTGTCGATTATACGGCGAAGGTGATCGGCCGGTTGATGGGATGATGGATGGCGGGGACCGCGAATGCGGGAGCCAACCAAGTTAGAGGCAGTGAATGAGTACCGAGAACGATAAGACCAAAAACGAAACGCCGCCGGAAGCTGCGGACGAAGACCGAGAGACTGCGGCGGATGAATCGCAAGCCCCTGGTGGCGAAGAACCCGAAGTCGACGAAAGCGCTATTGCCACAGCGGTCGCTGTGGCGGTGGGAGAGGACGCGGCGGGCGACGAAAGTTCACCGTGGGCGCAAGATCCCGAAGCACGTATTGTCGAGCTCGAAGACAAAATTGGTACCTTGAAAGACCAGTTCCTGCGCGCCATGGCCGAAGCCGAAAACGTACGCAAACGTAGCGAGCGCCAGCTTTCCGAGGCCCATAAGTATGGCGTTGCCAATTTTGCCCGCGCCGTGTTGACGGTCGCTGACGATCTTTCGCGTGCGCTCGCCGCGGTGCCGGAGGGTCAGCGTGAAGGCAAGGGCCTGTTGCAGACGTTGCTAGGCGGGGTCGAGGCGGTGGAACGGGAACTGATGAAGGTTCTAGAAGGCCACAATATCGAACGCATCGATCCGGTGGGCGAACCGTTCGATCCCAATTTCCACGAAGCCATGTTTGAGGTGCCCGACAGCGACTTACCCGGTGGTACCGTCGCCCAGGTTATCCAGCCCGGCTATCGCCTGCACGAACGTTTGCTGCGGCCGGCTCGGGTGGGTGTGGCCAAGGGTCAAGATGAAACCGAGACGCCACACGTCGGCACGACGGTATAATTGGCCGACGCCAGGTCTCGATATTGATTATTAGATAATACCTAAGTCATTGAAATATTGTGATAATAGTTAGTAAGTGCACTTCTGCTGCATGGCTGTGCCGTGTTCGACAAAAACCGCTAGCAAAGTGGGCTTTTATGGCTCGCAATGGCCGTTCCTAAGGTTGCAGAGGCGCTTTGGCATTCCTATATGTGCCCAAGTCATACTTGACGTCAGTTTACGTAGTTAATTTCAGATTTGACGGGGGTCAGTCTCGGCGCCGCTAGGGCCGCGCAGACCTGCCGAAATAGCGAGGGAAATATGGCAAAAGTTATTGGTATCGATCTGGGTACGACGAATTCCTGTGTTGCCATAATGGAAGGTGGACAGGCCAAGGTTATTGAAAACGCCGAGGGTGCGCGCACGACGCCGTCGATGGTGGCATTTTCCGAAGATGGCGAACGGCTTGTGGGCCAGCCGGCGAAACGCCAGGCGGTCACAAATCCGGAAAATACGCTATTCGCGATCAAGCGCCTGATCGGGCGCCGCGCCGACGATCCAATGACCGAAAAGGACAAGGGTCTCGTCCCCTACGAGATCGTTACTGGCGATAATGGCGATGCCTGGGTGAAGGCTTGCGATAAGGCTTATAGCCCATCCGAAATTAGCGCCTTTATCCTGCAAAAGATGCGCGAGACCGCCGAGGCGTTTCTCGGTGAAGATACGCCGCAGGCGGTTGTCACCGTGCCCGCCTATTTCAACGATTCGCAGCGCCAAGCGACCAAAGATGCCGGTAAAATAGCCGGCCTGGAGGTTCTGCGCATCATCAACGAGCCGACAGCCGCAGCGCTGGCGTATGGCCTCGATAAGAAATCCGGCGGCATAATCGCCGTGTACGACCTCGGCGGCGGCACGTTCGACGTCTCGGTGCTCGAAATTGGCGATGGCGTCTTCGAAGTGAAGTCGACCAATGGCGACACCTTCTTGGGTGGCGAAGATTTTGACGCGCGCATCATCGAGTATTTAGCCGACGAGTTCAAAAAAGAGCAAGGCATCGACCTGCGCGAGGACAAACTGGCTCTGCAGCGTCTAAAAGAGGCCGCTGAAAAAGCCAAGATCGAATTGAGTTCGGCGACCCAGACCGAAGTCAATTTGCCATTCATCACGGCCGACCAAGCCGGTCCCAAGCATCTCAACATCAAATTGACCCAGGCCAAGCTGGAAGCACTGGTTGAAGATCTGGTTGAGCGCACGATTGAACCGTGTAAATCGGCCCTGAAAGATGCTGGCCTGTCGGCGGGCGAAATCGATGAGGTTATTCTCGTCGGCGGCATGACCCGCATGCCGAAGATACAGGAAACCGTCAAGAACCACTTCGGTCGTGACCCCCACCGCGGGGTGAACCCAGACGAGGTCGTAGCCATCGGCGCGGCGATTCAGGGTGGCGTTCTCGCCGGTGACGTTAAGGACGTGTTGCTGCTTGACGTTACGCCTCTGTCGCTGGGTATCGAGACGTTGGGCGGTGTATTCACGCGATTGATCGATCGCAACACGACGATCCCGACAAAAAAGAGCCAGATTTTTTCGACCGCCGAAGACAATCAGTCGGCGGTAACCATTCGTGTTTTCCAGGGCGAGCGTGAGATGGCCTCTGACAACAAGCTACTCGGCCAGTTCGATTTGGTCGGCATTCCCTCGGCGCCCCGTGGGGTGCCGCAGGTCGAGGTCGCTTTCGACATTGACGCCAACGGCATTGTCAACGTGTCGGCCACCGACAAGGGCACCGGCAAGGAACAGCAGATTCGCATCCAGGCTTCCGGTGGTTTGACGGATGATGACATTGAGCGGATGGTCAAAGAGGCCGAAGAGCACGCTGATGAAGACAAGGAACGGCGTGAGGCAGTTGAGACCAAGAATCATGCCGAAGCGCTGGTGAATCAGGTCGAGAAGAGTCTCTCCGAACACGGTGACAAAATAACCGAGGAAGAGAAATCCGAAATCGAGGCCGATCTCGCGGCGCTGAAAGAAGTTCTCGAAGGTGAGGACTCCGAAGCGATCAAAGCCAAGTTCGAGGCCTTGGGCAACTCGTCGATGAAACTCGGCGAGGCGATCTACAAGGCCGAACAGGCCGCGACCGAGGCGGCATCAGCCGCTGCTGGTGGTGATCCGTCCGATCCCGGCGACGATTCCGTCGTCGATGCGGACTTCGAGGAAGTTAAAGACGAAAACGACGACAGGAAAGACCAGTCGTCCGCCTCGTAGCCGCGCAAGTCGCCAGTATGCAGTATCGCCATAACAGCGTCCCGCGGGGCGTGGGACCGAATGCGGCGTTAGTGCATCCTGGGGCTCGGATGTTTTGGGGGACGGGGGGCGTAAGCTAATGGCCAAACAAGACTATTACGAAGTTCTTGGGGTTAATCGTTCGGCCGACGACGCGCAATTAAAGGGCGCTTACCGCAAACTGGCGATGAAGCTGCATCCCGACCGCAATCCCGATGACGCGGTTGCCGAGCAGAGGTTCAAGGAAGTTAACGAAGCCTATGACGTGCTGAGCGATAAAGAAAAGCGCGCGGCCTACGATCGCTATGGCCACGCTGCCTTCGAAGGTGCCGCAACGTCCGGCGCCGGCGCTGGCGGCTTCGGTTTCGGTGGCGGGTTTGCCGACATCTTCGACGAGATGTTCGGCGACTTCGCTGGTGGTGGACGTGGGCGACAGCAATCGAATACCCGCGGCACTGACCTGCGGTACAATTTGGATGTCACATTGGAAGACGCTTTTACCGGCAAGCAGACGCGCGTACGGGTTAACACGTCGGTTTCCTGCGAGACTTGTCAGGGTAGCGGGGCAGAGGGCGGCGCTGCGCCGACGGCGTGTCCAAGCTGCCATGGGGCGGGAAAGATCCGCGCTCAACAAGGGCTTTTCGCAGTCGAGCGAAGCTGTCCGACGTGCCACGGCGCGGGCCGGGTGATTGATAATCCGTGCCGGGCCTGTGCCGGTTCTGGCCGGGTTGAAAAAGAGAAGACTCTTTCCATCAAGGTCCCCGCTGGTGTCGAGGACGGTACACGTATCCGGGTTGCCGGCGAGGGCGAGGCTGGTCTGCGCGGTGGTCCCGCCGGCGATCTGTACATTTTCGTGTCGATCAAACCGCACCGGTTTTTCCGCCGCGAAGGCGCGGATATCTATTGCCGTGTACCCATCCCCATGACCACGGCGACATTGGGTGGAACGATCGAAGTGCCGACCATCGATGGTAACCGGGCTCGGGTCAACGTGCCGGCGGGCACCCAAACGGCGCAGCAATTCCGCTTGCGCTCCAAGGGCATGTCGGTGTTGCGTAGCAATGCGCGCGGCGACATGTATGTCCAGTCGCAAGTGGAAACGCCGGTTAATCTGACCAAACAGCAACGCGAGCTGTTCCGACAGTTCGATGAGGCTGGCGGCGGGCGCTCTCATAGCCCCGAGGCCGAAGGTTTTTTCACCAAGGTGAAGGAACTTTGGGAAGATTTTAAAGAATAAATTTATCCTCGCGCCTTTCCAGCTGGGCTGCCGTTTCTCTGTCATCGTGCTAATGTCCGCGCCGTAAAAATAAACTTGCGTGGAAATCTAAAATGGTGAACCCGCTTAAAATTGGCGTCGTTGGCGCGTCGGGCCGCATGGGCCGCATGGTCGTTAGCGTCATTGCGGCAACCGATAGCTGCGAACTTGCTGGTGCGACCGAAATACCAGGCTCGGAGAATCTTGGCGCCGATGCCGGAGCGCTAGCCGGGGTCGCTAATAATGGCGTCATCATCACCGCCGACGCGGCGGCAATGTTGGCCGGCGTCGATGTGGTCATCGACTTCACGGTGCCGGCTGCGACCCTGGCGCACGCCCAACTTTCCGCTGAAGCGGGCTGTGCACTGGTGGCCGGTACCACTGGCCTGGAAGACGCGCACCGGGCGGAGCTGGAATCAGCGGCGGCAGTGGTGCCGATTGTTTGGGCGCCCAACATGTCGGCGGGCGTCAACCTGTTATTCGCCGTAACCCAGCAGGTGGCCCGGGCGTTGGGCGACGATTTCGATATCGAAATCGTCGAGATGCATCACCACCACAAGGTCGACGCACCGTCGGGCACCGCATTGGGGCTCGGCCAAGCTGCCGCGACCGGCCGGGGTGTCGATTTTGATGCGGTGAAGGTGTTGTCGCGCGAGGGTATCACCGGCAAACGAAAGCAGGGCAACATAGGCTTCGCGACCTTGCGCGGCGGTGATGTGGTGGGCGAGCATACGATCGTCTTTGCCGGCGCCGGCGAGCGTATCGAATTGTCCCATAGAACCACCGACCGGGCGATCTTTGCCCGTGGTGCGGTGCGTGCGGCGTTGTGGACTGCGGCCAAGCCCGCCGGGCTTTACACCATGAACGATGTACTCGGATTGTCGGTCTAAACCGGTCTCACCATGGCGCAGATGAACAAGGACCAGATTAAAACCTTTTTCAAGCGTTTGTCGGCGGCGGATCTCTCCCCCACCACCGAACTCACTTACACCAATAACTTCACGTTTCTGGTGGCCGTCGTGCTGTCGGCTCAGGCCACCGACGTTGGGGTCAACAAGGCGACTACCAAGCTGTTTAAAATCGTCGACACACCACAAAAAATGCTAAAGTTGGGCGAGGATGGACTGATTGAACATATCCGCACGATCGGTCTGTTCCGCAATAAGGCGAAGAACGTCATTGGGCTCAGCGGCCAGCTTATCGAGCAGCACGGCGGCGAAGTGCCAAACGACCGCGAAGCGCTAGAAGCGTTACCGGGGGTCGGGCGCAAAACCGCCAATGTGGTGCTCAATTCTGCCTTTGGCGAGCTGACGATCGCCGTCGACACCCATATATTCAGGCTATCGAACCGCACTGGCCTGGCGCCGGGCAAAAACGTCGTCGAAGTTGAAAATAACCTGCTTAAACGGGTGCCGGAGCAATACCTGCAGCACGCCCATCACTGGCTCATTCTCCATGGACGCTATGTCTGCAAGGCCAGGAAGCCCAACTGTGAGAATTGCACCGCCGCCGATATTTGCCGGTACGAAGCGAAAACGATCTCCTGATTTCTAGCCTAAAACTGGATTATGAGGCTGTCGCGGGCCTCACCATTGCGTTGTAGCAATCTGTGATATCGTTACCCTTGAGGCGGCCTTCTGCGTTGCGCGCCTCAAAATACTCGACGGCGCTTGACCGGCTCGCTGCGCCATTGGCGTACAAAAAAACATGAAATGTACACGTCGCTTCCAGGTCGCGATAGAGCCGAACCTCCGCCGGTCCGTCGCGGCGCACCAAATCCGGCTGCCCCAGTAAGTTATCGACGGCGTCGCTCGCGAGTCCGATCAATATATTGGGGGTCGAAGGCGATGTTGAGGCGGCACGTGCACTGTCACGTACAGGTGCGCGTGGTTTTGGCTCGGTTTGGGGGGCTGTCGCTGGCGGCATCGGTGCTTTGGCAGCATTCGTGGGGGCCGGATTCGATGGTGCCTGGGTATTTTGTGTCCCAGTGCAGGCTGCCAGGAGGCAGGCGGCGCAAATCGGTATCAAATTCCGGGCATGCATCGGTTGTTCAGCGGCACCAATAGGATGGTCTGGGGGATTAGACGACCAATAGCAGAAGCTCAGGGGTAGCGGTAATGACACCGCCGGACATAATGGCGATCAGCGACGGCTCCGCGTCGTCTTCATCAGTTCGCGATGCGTCGAGACCTAACGAATTAAGGAGCGACCGCAAGATTGCCATGAATTTCGCCGCCATTCTCGATCTCTAGATGACCATATCGAACTTTACCGGTCACCCGACCCGTGCTGGTGATGCGCAAACAGTTGTTGACCGTTAAATCGCCGTCGAATTCACCGCCAATCGTTGCGTCGTTTAAAGTTGCGGTTCCCTTAAAGGAACCGCTCTGTGCAATTTCCATTGTTTTCGCGTTGGGCACTACTGCTTCGAGGCGACCTTCAATAATCAGTAGCTCGCACTCGGAGATTTCACCGGACAACGTGATATCGCGGCCAATCGTCAGGGCTCGGCTATCTAAGGGCCGATGCTCAGCGCTGCCACTCTGTCCCAATGACAGGTTTGGAATGTCTACGATCCTTGCGGGCCGGCTTTCCAAAAAGCTCAAATCGGGTTTGTTGTGCTCGCTGGCATCGTCGTTCGTCGCGCTCATGGTCACGTCTCCCAAGGAGTCGCCCGCCGGCAACACCGCGCCATGAAGCTGCGATGTAGAGCCAGTAGTCCAAACGCCAACAGTGCGTGCGCTGTTATATAACACTTCCCATCAAAAGTTGGCAATTAAACGGAAAATCTTGAAATATAGTTAAATTACTTAAACCATCTTACTGGAATGTAAGCGCTCAAAGATGTGCAGCATGAACGCCGTGCCGAATAGCGGCAGGATGAGATTGACGATCGGGATCGAAGCAACGACGGCAATGGTCAAGCCGGCAAGCCAAGTGGCGATACCGTGGGCGTGGCGTGTGGCGCGAATTTCAGCGTGATTGAGGCGCCGACAGGCGACAAGTTCGAAATATTCGCGGCCCAGCAGATAACCGTTTAGCACCCAGCTGACAATGACATAGATTGGCGGGAAAAACATCAGCGGTAACACCAGAATATTGAACACGATCAAAATAATGCCGAAGCGTATTCCGATCACGATCGCTTCCGTGATCGACTGCGCGCGTGCTTCCGGTAAATTTGGGTAGTGTCGCGCCTCAACGGCACGGCAGATCCACTCCAGCATGAAACTGGCGATGATGCCGACGAAAGCGGGTAACAGCAAAACCAGTAGCACCACCGCCATCAGGTTGCCGAGTAGATCGACGATCCAGTCGAGCCAGGCGAGGCCGACAAAGTCGGTATGATTGAGGGTCGCATTGAGGGCAAACCACAGCGCGATCGCCGTCGTCAGGCTGCCGACGATACTTAGCCACAGCACGCGCTGAAACGGCGCTGTGGGCAATTGGCCGAGGGTCTTAAAAAGTGCATCGAACATGACAGCGCAGTCTTAGCCACAGACCATGACAATACCAAGGCTTTCCTTGTCTGGCTGACGGTGGTGGCTATACTTCGCTGCGCCCAGTCACCGAATCGCCCCAATTTTCTAGAGGATTTTCGTCATGAGTTCCGAATCAGCGCCCGTCGCCGATTTTGATGTGGTGTGTATCGGTAACGCCATCGTCGATGTTCTAACCCAAAACGACGACGCGACACTGGCCCGGCTTGGCATGACCAAGGGGTCGATGTCGTTGATCGATGCAGAGGCGGCCGAACAGCTTTACCAGGAATTAGGGCCGGGCATCGAAACATCGGGCGGATCGGCCGGTAACACCGCAGCCGGCTTGGCGTCGCTCGGTGCCAGCTGCGCCTATATCGGCCGGGTGCGCGACGATCAGTTTGGCGAAATATTTACCCATGATATTCGCACTATCGGTGTGGAATTCACCACGGCACCAGCGACGTCCGGGCCACCGACGGCGCGCTGCCTGATTCTGATCACGCCCGATGCTGAGCGCACCATGAACACCTTTCTGGGAGCTTGCGCTGATCTGGGGTCTGACGATATCGACGATGATTTGATCGGGCGGGCGCAGGTAACATATCTCGAAGGCTATTTGTGGGACCGCGACCCGGCCAAGCAGGCGTTCCTCAGGGCGGCGCGGTTGGCGCATGCGGCGGGTCGCATGACGGCGCTAACACTATCCGATTCTTTCTGTGTTGACCGTCACCGCGATTCGTTCCGCGACCTCATCCACGGCCATATCGATATTCTGTTCGCCAACGAGGCCGAAATTCTATCCCTCTACGAGGTCGATAATTTCGACGCGGCCCTGCAGCACGCGCGCGAAGATTGTGCGGTCGCCGCGTTGACCCGGTCGGAAAAGGGATCGGTGATCATCGCCGGCGATGAGGTTCATGTGATCGATGCCGAGCGGGTCATCCAGGTGGTCGACACCACCGGCGCTGGCGATCAGTTTGCCGCCGGTTTTCTCTTCGGTTACACGCGCGGTAGCGACTTGGCGTTGTGCGGGCGCATCGGCGGTTTGGCCGCGGCGGAAGCCATCTCCCATGTTGGGCCACGGCCGCAAGTTAGCCTATCGAGTTTGGTAGAAGCGCGGCTTAGCGCGCGTTAGTTGCCTTGGCCAGTCGCCCAGAGCGTTTCTAAACGCACGCCGTAGACTGGCACCGTCTTGGGTCGCGTTAGTTTGCGCCAATAGGCGATGCGCTGGCCGGCATTGTGGTAGAGCGGCAGCACGTAGTAATTCCACATCAGGACCCGGTCGAGCGCGCGCGCTGCCGCGGTTAGCTCATCGCGGGTGCGGGCGGCACCGAGGGCGGCGATCATCGCGTCGACCGCCGGGTCGGCAACTCCAGTCCAATTGCGCCCGCCGGGCTGGTTGGCGGTGAGCGAACTCCAATAATTTTGTTGTTCGTTCCCCGGCGATAGCGTCACACCCCAAAACCCGAAGACCATGTCGAAATCGTAACTGTCGATCAGGCCCTGAAATTGCGCCGATTCGACCAGCCGTACACGGGCTTCGATACCGATACGCTTCAAGTTGCGCGCGTAGGCCAGGGCGATACGCTCGTTCGACGGCAGGCGCAGCGTTATTTCGAAGCGGAACGGTTCCCCATCGGGTGCGCGCAATACATTGTCGCGCACCACGTAGCCGGCCGCTTTGAACAACTTGGCGGCTTGGCGAAGATTGCTGCGGTCGTGCCCCGAGCCATCTGTTGTCGGCGCCTGGAACGGCGGGCCGAATACCTGTGGGGGGACTTTTTCCCGCCATGGTCCCAAGAGCTTCAACTCTTCCGGCGACGGTAGACCGGCGGGCGCCAGAGCCGATTTGGCAAACATGCCGGATGTCCGCACGTAACCCTGGTGCAGCAAGGTGCGGTTGAGCCATTCGAAGTCGAAGGCCAACATCAACGCCTGGCGCACGTTGCGGTTGGCGAACGGCAGCCGGCGGAGGTTGAAGGCTAGGGCGCGCAGCCCCGACGGTGTACTGTTAGCGATAGTTTCGCGCACGGCGCGGCCCTCGGCCAGTGCCGGGAAATCGTACTGGGTCGCCCAGCGTGCCGCGTCACCCTCGCCGCGATAATCGTAATCGCCAGCCTTGAACGCCTCTAGCGCCACGGAGCTATCGCGAAAGTAGCTGTAGCGGATGGTGTCGAAATTGAACTGGCCCCGATTGACCGCAAGATTGCTTCCCCAATAGTCCGGGTTACGGCGATAGACGATAGTGCGGCCGGGCTCGATGCGATCGACAATGTAGGGGCCGCTGACGAGCGGCGGGTCGAGGGTAGTTTTAGTGAAATCCCGGCTTTGCCACCAACGCTTCGACAGGATTGGCAAAAAGCCGGCGACTAGCAGCGGTAGTTCACGATCGCTGTTGTCGACAAATGTAAAGCGCACGCTGAGCGGTCCGGTCTTTTTGATTTTTGCAACCCGCGACCAGGTGGCGCGGGCGTTGGGGGTGCCCTTGTTCTTCAGCGTAGCCCAACTGAAAATAACGTCGTCGACCGTGACCGGCGTGCCGTCAGAGAAACGCGCTTCTTGCCGCAGCGTGAACTCGATCCAGCCGCGGTCATCAGCCATGTCGATTGATTCGGCGAGCAGCCCATAGAGCGAAAAGGGTTCGTCACGGCTACGACGGGTTAGGGTTTCGAAGTAATACCCGAAGCCATGGTGAAGCCCGGCGGCCGGTTTGCCCTTGATGACGTAAGGGTTGAGGGTATCGAACGTGCCGATCGCGTGCAGGCGAAAGCTGCCGCCTTTTGGGGCGTCGGGGTTCACATAGTCGAATTGGGAGAAATCAGCCGGATACTTTAGGGTACCGTGCATGGCGATCGCATGGCTAGGCTCGGCGATGGCGGCGTGTGCGAGGACCACGGGCAACACGAATGCCGTGGCACACGCGCGTGCCAGTGGGAAAAACCTTGCCAATACTTGCCCCTCACAATTCATTCAGAACATGTTTACTGACAACGAACGAATCAAGATCCACATATAGGTAGTGTTCAAATGATTCGATACTGTTCGCCAATCGCGCGACAGTAAAAGAACTGACAGTCTAACCGGAGACGAGGCGATTATGCATATCGGCGTTCCCCATGAGATTAAGATCCAGGAGCATCGTGTTGGTTTGATCCCCGCATCGGTGCGTGAATTGACCCATCAAGGCCACACGGTGACAGTGGAGACTGATGCCGGCGCTGGCGTCAACTTCTCCGACGACGACTACCGCGCCGCCGGTGCCAGCATCGCCCCTGATGCGGCTACGGTATTTGCCACGGCGGAGATCATCGTCAAGGTCAAGGAACCGCAGGCAGCCGAGTTTTCGCTGCTGCGTGAAGGCCAGGTTCTGTTTACCTACCTGCATCTCGCCGCCGAGCCGGAAGTGACCGACGCTCTGGTGGCGTCGAATTGCATCGCCATCGGCTACGAGACGGTGACTGGCCCGTACGACGGTCTGCCGCTGCTGTCGCCCATGAGTGAAGTCGCCGGCCGCTTGTCGATCCAGGTTGGTGCCCACTGCTTGGAAAAGGAAAGCGGCGGCCGTGGCGTTTTGCTGGGTGGCGTGCCTGGGGTTGAGGTTGCCGATGTAGTGGTGATAGGCGGCGGGGTCGCCGGCACCAACGCGGCCCGCATGGCCATGGGCATGGAAGCGCGCGTTACCGTGCTCGACCGTTCGCTCAATCGGCTGAAGGAACTCGACATGCAGTTCGGACCGACGCTGAACACCATCTATGCCACGGTCGACGCGGTTGAACGGTATGTGCTGGCCGCCGACCTGGTGGTCGGCGCGGTGCTGGTGCCGGGCGCGGCGACCCCGCAACTTGTTACGGCGGAGATGGTAAGCCGGATGAAGCGAGGCTCTGTGCTGGTCGATATCTGGATCGATCAGGGCGGTTGTTTCGAAACGTCGCGTCCGACCACCCACGATAATCCTACCTTCATTGTCGACGACGTGGTGCATTATTGCGTCACCAATATGCCCGCCGTCGTGTCCCGCACATCGTCGGTGGCGTTGAACAACGCCACCTTGCCGTTCGTTCTGGAACTTGCCGACAAGGGCCACCACCGGGCATTGCACGAGAACGTTCATTTCAGGGCTGGCCTGAACGTCCATCACGGCCACATCACTCATGGTGCGGTGGCGAAGGCGCTGGGGCGGCCATACCGCCATGCCGAAGACGCGATCCAGCCCTAGCAGGGACAGGGAATGCCAATGAGCGAAACTCGGCTCGAGATATTTACCGGCGATATCACGACCTTGATGTCGACGCCATCGTCAATGCGGCGAACAAGACATTGGCGCTGGGTGGCAGCGTGTGCGGCGCTATCCACCGTGCGGTAAGGTCGGAATTGGCAGTAGCCTGCGCGCGTATTGGCCATTATTCGACTGGCGAAGCACGGCCGACCGCAGGCTATTAACTACCAGCGCACTACGTCATCCATGCCGCTGGTCCGGCCTGCCATGATAGTGGCCTCGGCGACGCACATCGCCGTTGATACCGCACGAACGACATTGCCGGCGGTACCGTCGCTCAAGCACGTTATTTTCTGCATTTTCGGGGACAATGTAACAGTCGCCTACCAGCACGCGCTAGCGGAATAGTTGCTTCCAGTCAGTCAGCAGGGTCGAGTTCAAGCGCATACCCAGCTGAGCGCACCGTGCGGATAAGGTCAGGCGTGTCCGGCAGGTTCATGGCTTTGCGTAGACGGCGAATGTGCACGTCGATCGTGCGCGGCTCAATATAGGCTTCCTGGCCCCAGACGCCGTCGAGCAACTGCTCGCGGCTGAACACCCGGCCGGGGTGCTCAAGCAGGAAGCGCAGCAGGCGAAATTCGGTCGGCCCCAATTCGATTGTTTGGTCGCCGCGGCTGACCCGGTGATTGCCGAGGTCCATGACGATATCAGCATAGGCCAGCGTGTCCTTACCGAATGCCGGGCGGGTGCGTCGCATCACCGCGCGCACGCGCGCGATTAGTTCGTTCGGCGAAAACGGTTTGACCACATAGTCGTCGGCGCCGGACTCTAGACCGCGAATACGGTCGCCCTCCTCACCACGCGCGGTTAGCAATATAACCGGCAGATCACTTGTATCAGGGTTGCGTCGTAGTTGCCGACAAATTTCAATGCCGGAGACGTAAGGCAGCATCCAGTCGAGCAAAACCAGGTCCGGCTTCGCCTCAGTTACCGCCAGCATGGCCTCCTCGCCGTCGCGGGCGACGGCGGTTCGAAAACCGGCCTTTTCTAAATTGTAGGTCAGCAGCTCGACCAACGCCGCTTCGTCCTCGACGATCAGAATATTCGGCTGCAACGTGTTGGCGCCATCCATGGCTTCTACGCTTTGTTGCTTATTCCGGCTCGACGACGGTCACACTGGCCTGATCGGTTTTTGGGCGGTCCTCGTCGAGGATGACCCCTTCCACCTGATAATGGATCAGTTCGGCAATGTTGGTTGCCAAGTCGCCGATGCGCTCGATATTGCGGGCGACGAATAGCAGATGGGTGCAGGGCGTGATGTTGCGCGGGTCTTCCATCATGTAGGTTAGTAACTCACGAAACAAGCTATCGTACATGTCGTCGACTTCGGTGTCGCGTATCCAAACTTCGTGTGCCTTAGCGACGTCGTTGTTGGCAAAGGCATCGAGCACGTCCTTGGTCATCTCGCGCACCATGCGGCCCATGCGCGGGATGGTGAATAAAGGCTTTACCGGCGGCATCTGATTGAGGGCGACGGTGCGCTTGGCAACGTTCTTGGCGTAATCGCCGATGCGTTCGACGATCGGCGCGATCTTCAGGCCAGTGACAATATGGCGCAGATCGCCGGCCATCGGCTGCCGCAACGCTAGCAACCTAATTGCCATTTCGTCGACTTCGGCGTGCAATACGTCAATTTTCTGGTCGTTTTCGATGGCCGTCTCAGCCAGGGTCGAGTCGCGCTTCTGCAGCGCTTCGATCGACTGTTCAAGCTGGGTTTCGGCCAAACCTCCCATGCGGCTAATCAGGTCGCTCAGGTGGGCCAGTTCTTCGTCGAACGATTTGACGATATGGCTATGGTCTGTCGGCATGGGTGATTGCCTCTTTTGGTCGGTCAGGTACGCGTTCTAGCCGAAGCGGCCAGTAATATAATCTTGCGTGCGCTGGTCCTCTGGTTTGGTGAAAATATGCTCGGTGTCGCCATCTTCGACCAGGATACCGAGGTGGAAAAACGCCGTCCTTTGGCTCACTCGCGCGGCCTGTTGCATCGAGTGGGTGACGATGACGATGGTGTAATTTTGGCGCAGCTCGTCCATCAACTCCTCGATCCGCGCGGTGGCGATCGGGTCGAGCGCCGAGCACGGTTCGTCCATCAGTATGACCTCGGGATTGACCGCAATGGCGCGGGCGATGCACAGGCGCTGCTGTTGTCCTCCGGACAGGCTGGTGCCTGGCTGATCGAGACGGTCTTTAACCTCGTCCCATAGTCCGGCGCGGTCCAGGCTGGCCTCGACCAATTCGCCGAGATCGGCCTTGTTAGCGGACATGCCGTGGATGCGCGGGCCGTAGGCGACATTCTCGTAGATCGATTTCGGGAATGGATTGGGTTTTTGGAAAACCATGCCGACCCGTGCGCGCAACTGCACCACATCGATATCGTGGTCATAGACGTTGGCGCCGTCGAGCAAGATCGTTCCGCTAACGCTGCAGCTATTGATGGTATCGTTCATACGGTTCAGGCAGCGCAGAAATGTCGACTTGCCACAGCCCGACGGGCCGATGAGCGCCGTGACTTCATTTTCGTAAACCTCCAGAGAGACCCCGTCGAGGGCCTGCTTTTCACCATAAAAAACGTCGACATCCGTCGTCGATATCTTGGTCAGCGCCGCGCCTTCGGTGGCCGGTCTGTCGAGAATAGTTTGGGTCATTCCTGGTGCCGTTGTTTTTTCCGTGGTGGCTATTTGAATAACCAAGTTATTCGTCATTCTACCACCGCCTTTCGAATTTCTTACGCAAGATTACGGCCGCCAGATTCATGGCGATTAAAAACGCCAGCAGCACCAGAATTGCTGCCGAGGTTTTTTCCACGAAAGCGCGTTCCGGCGCATCGGCCCACAAAAACACTTGAATCGGCAAAACTGTTGCTGGATCGGTGAAACTGCGCGGGATATCGACGATAAAAGCGACCATGCCGATCATTAGCAGCGGTGCGCTTTCACCCAACGCGCGTGCCATGCCGATAATGGTGCCGGTCAGGATGCCGGGCATTGCCAGGGGTAGAACGTGATGACCGATGGCCTGCAACGGCGATGCCCCCATGGCCAGCGCTGCCTCGTGGATCGATGGTGGTACGGCCTTCAACGCGGCCCGGCCGGCAATGATAATAGTGGGTAGCGTCATCAGCGCGAGCACCGTGCCGCCGACAATCGGCGCGGAGCGCGGCATACCAAAAAAGTTTAGAAAAACGGCAAGTCCTAGTAAGCCGAAAACGATCGACGGTACCGCTGCCAAATTGTTGATGTTAACCTCGATCAGGTCGGTCCAGCGGTTCTTCGGTGCGAACGCTTCCAGATAGGTCGCGGCCAGCACGCCGACGGGGAAAGATAGCGCTAGAGTTACCACCAAGGTCAGGAACGAGCCGACCGCGGCACCCCAAATGCCCGCTTGCTCGGGCTCGCGGCTATCGCCGGCGGTAAATAGTGTGGTGTTGAACGAACGCCGCACGTGGCCATCTTCGTTGAGCGCGTCGAACCAGGCGATTTGGTTGTCTTTGACCCGGCGGTCGGATTGTGCGACGTCGCGTGGTATCTGTCCTTTGTTGAAGGAATCAATATCGGCGGACGATTTGATCCAGATACGTTGGGTGGTGCCAACAAGCTCAGGCTCGGCGAGGGCCAGGCTACGCAGTGTCAAATTGGTGCCGCTACTTAAGAGTCGCGCAAGATCGCGTTTTGACCGGCGACCCTTAACGTTAGGGAATATTCTAGTTAGGCTGGCCCGCGCCAGTTTGCGGTAGTTGGCGGTGGCCAAAACCTCTGGATCGCGTTTGCCTTTGGGGTCAATGATAGCGGGGTCGAAGTGAACATCGAGTGCGATCTCGGTTTGCGTGAAGGCGCTAAAACCGGTGGCGATAATGCTGCCGAGTAGGAGCGCCAGTATTCCAACCGCCAACAGAATCGCCGCGATGCCATACAGCCGGAACCGGGCCTCGGCGCGGTAACGTTTGCGCAGGCGCGCAGCTGATAAATCCGGCTTTCGTTGGCCAACTAGTGTGGCGAAGAGATCAGTCATATTCTTCCCGATAGCGCCGCACGACCATGAGCGCGACGATGTTGAGGGCCAGTGTAACCAGGAAGAGCACCAATCCCAGAGCGAACGCCGCCAGGGTTTTGGCGCTATCAAACTCCTGATCGCCGACCAGCAGCGTGACGATTTGTACCGTCACCGTGGTCACCGCTTCGAACGGGTTAGCGGTTAAATTTGCGGCGAGGCCGGCGGCCATAACGACGATCATAGTCTCGCCGATAGCGCGGCTGACGGCTAACAAAACGGCGCCGACGATGCCATGAAGCGCGGCTGGAAGAACGACCTGGCGCACTGTTTCCGACGGTGTGGCACCGAGCGCATAAGCACCATCGCGTAACGATTGGGGAACGGCGTTGATAACATCGTCGGATAGCGACGAGACGAAGGGTATGATCATCACGCCCATCACCAGGCCCGCCGCCAAAGCGCTTTCCGAGGCGACACCGATGCCCAATTGTTCGCCGAAACCACGCAAGGCGGGGCCGATGGTCAACGCGGCGAAAAAGCCGTAAACGACGGTCGGTATGCCGGCCAGTATCTCGAGCAACGGTTTGACTACCGAGCGCATGGCGGGCGAGGCGTACTCGGCCATGTAGATGGCCGACAAAAGCCCGATTGGCACGGCGACCGCCATGGCGATAATGGTGATCAACAGGGTGCCAGCAAAGATCGGCACCGCGCCGAACGAACCCGAGCCACCGACCTGGTCCTCGCGCAGTGCGGTTTGCGGGCTCCAGTTGAGCCCAAACAAAAACTCGAATGGCGAGACGATGTCGAAGAAGCGTATGGATTCGAACAGCAGCGACAAGACAATACCGACGGTAGTTAACACCGCGATGATCGACGCGATCACTAGGAGCCAATGAACGGTGCCTTCGACCATGGGCCGTGCCCGCAGGTTTGGTTTAATGCGCCGTCGCCCGACCGCCAAGCCACCGATCGCGGCTGCCAGGCCAACCACGGCCATAGCGGCAAAGCTGATACCGCGTAGCTCGTTATACCGGTCGGCGGCTGTAAGCACCGCGGTATCGGGTGCCCGGCTGGAGATGTTACCAGTGGCAATATTGCGGATGTCGTTGATCAGAAGATTGAGCTCACCAGCCGGTAGCGCTTGAGCGGCCGCGGGCAGGCCACCGACCAGGATCGATTCGACGATCTGTGGTTCGAAGGCCAGCCACAGGCCAACGATCAAGAGCGCTGGCAGGCCGCAAAAAAGGGCGACATATGCGCCGTAATAGCCCGGTAGCGAATGTAGCGAACGGCGATTACCACCCGCCGTTCGTAAGACCTGCCGCCGGCCCAGCCGGTAGGCAAAAGCCGTGAGCAGCAGCAGAATGGTGATCAATATGAAGGAATCCATCGGACGATTATCGTGGCGGGTGTTGGATCTCTACGGGGACAATATTTGCAAGGCGGTAGCGGCTTTCATCGCCGCTTGCCGTTTGTCGTCAGGAAGCGGAATCAACCCCTTGTCGATCAGGTAACCGTCGGGTCCCCAGGTACTTTCGCTGGTGAATTCGCGAACGAATTCCTTGATGCCGGGGACCACGCCAACATGCTGTTTCTTGACGTAAAAGTACAGCGAGCGGGATACCGGATAATTACCGTCGGCGATCATTTCGAATTCGGCTGGTACGCCATCGATCATGGCACCTTTTATCTTGTCGGCGTTTTGATCGAGGAAACTGAACCCCAAAATACCCAGCGCGTTCGGGTTAGTCTCGAGCTTTTGCACGATCAGATTGTCGTTCTCGCCGGCTTCGATAAAGGCACCGTCTTCACGGATGATATGACAGGCCCTGTTGGTAAGGCCGAGCTCTTTGGTGCCGGCGGCCTGTTTACAGCCGCCCTCCATGGCGATTTCAACGAAGGCGTCGCGGGTGCCACTGGTCGGCGGCGGGCCGAACACCTCGATCTTCTGCTGCGGCAGCTTCGGATCGATGTCGCTCCACATCTTGTAGGGATTAGCAACTAATTTGCCGTCGACCGGTACCTTCTTCGCCAACGCCAAAAATACCTGAGCGAGCGTCAAGTCGAAATCAGGCCCTACCTTCGAGCTGCCGAGCACGATGCCGTCGAAGCCGATTTTGACCTCGGTGATATTGATGCCGTTTGCCGTGCACTTCTTGAATTCGGATTTCTTGATGCGCCGCGAAGAATTGGTGACATCGGGATGTTCTTTTCCGACGCCGGCGCAGAATAACTTCATGCCGCCACCGGAACCCGTTCTCTCGACCACCGGTGTTTTAAACTTGGTGGTTTTGCCGAACTGCTCGGCGACGGTGGTGGAAAAAGGAAAGACCGTTGATGAACCGACGATGCGAATCTGGTCGCGCGCTTCCGCTGCGCCTATCGTGGCGAAGGTGATCGCTGCAGCTAATGTAAGAATTCTTGTGCACATGCGGATTTCCCTGTGCTCGATCTTGGGCTTCTTGCACAGATGCGGCGGTGCAAACACCACTCTGCAAGTGCTGGAAACCTAGGGGAGGTCCACGACCTATCTATGTCAGTTATATTGCAGTTGTGTGACAGGCGGTCCGAAAGTCGGCAATATCCGCTAATTCGCCACCGCGGCGGCGATATCGCTATTGCCTGCCGTGTTTGCGGCGCTGGCGAACCGCAGGGTTACTGAAAAAGTGCTGCCCTGACCCTCGACGCTGTTAATGGCCAAATTACCCCGATGGCGGTTGACAATATGCTTGACGATGGCCAACCCTAATCCGGTTCCACCCAGCTCGCGCGAACGCGCCGTGTCGATGCGATAAAAACGCTCGGTGAGCCGCGGCAGATGTTCGCGTGAAATACCGTCGCCCTGATCGGCAATCGAAATCGTAATTGCGCCTGACCCTGCCACCTTGGATCCGATATGCACGGTCGTGCCTTCGTGCCCGTATTTAATAGCGTTCTCAATCAGGTTTTGGAATAGCTGGGTCAGTTCGTCCCGGTCGCCGACGACCGGGTTGGTTATCGCGTCGAGCTCCAGCGAGACGGTGATGCTGCGCTCGTGCGCTTGGGGTACCAGCAGGTCGGCCACCGACTGGATGACGCCGCGCAAATCGATGTCGTCGTTGGGTAGTGTGTGCTCGTTCATCTCTATTTGCGACAACGACAGCAGATCGTCGACCAATCGTCCCATGCGGCCCGACTGGGTCGCCATAAGGGCGAGAAAACGCTCACGCGCCTCGGCATCGTTCTTGGCTGTGCCGCGCAAAGTCTCGATGAAGCCCGTCAAAGACGTTAGCGGTGTTCGTAATTCGTGACTTACATTGGCGACAAAGTCAGCGCGCGACTGCTCGCTACGCCGCTGGGTGGTGGCATCGCGCAATAACAACAGGGCAATCGCGTCGTTGTCGTCGACCTCGGCGCTGGTGATCGCTGCGACCCGCGCCTCGAACGCTTGGTCGATGTGGTCGGCGAAGGTGAACTCAACGGCCCGGTTGGTAGCGCCGGTAAGAACCTCATCGACGGCTTCCAGGACGACCGGCTGTCTCAGCACTGCCGACAAATCGCGGCCACGCAAATCACCTTCCGGCCGGCCTTCGGCGAGCAACATGCGTGCCGCCGCGTTGGCATAGATCAGGCGTGAATACCGGTCCAACGTCATCAACGGATCAGGTAAGGCATCGAACAGGGTGGCCGCCGCGGCCAGTCCGTTGGTTAAGGTCTTGCGGTCACGGCTCCAGTTACGCTCCAGTCGTTGGAACGCTGCCGTCAGGTCGCCGATCGCGCCGCCGCCGGGGTCGGTAAGCGCATCGCCCGTGTCTTCGGATTGCGACGTGGTGTTGCCGGCAATCATCTCATCGATATGAAGCTGTAATTGTCTGAGGCAGCGGACAGGCCGGACCGATAGAAACGCCGCCAGTGCGAGCAGCGCCAGGCCCGCTATGATCGCCGGCTCGATGGCAAGCTCGCCGAGGCCAACCAATACCGCGAGCACCGCCACTCCGGCTAAAGTGAAGGCCAGGGAGGCTCTCAGTATATGTTTGGTGTTGGGAGTCGCCACGGGTAATCGCTATTGCGCTGCTACGCCGGGCGAGTAGGCCAACGACAAATCTTGTTGGGTGGTCAAAGGCTTTGGCGGCGCCATCGTGATTTTGCTGGGCTCGCCAGATTTGTGCATCTGCAATGCATTAATATCGAGCTGACCCAGTTCCCGTTTTTCGGTCATGACGCTAGATCATCCTTCGTACGCGTGAACGGTCGCCCATCAACGTGACCGCGCCTGCGTGCGTCGTCAAGCGCTGTCGTGAATTGGAAATTTAGTGTGAGACCTGACCCAATATATCCCCGCTTCTCTTTCGGTGATGGCGTTGCGTTCGTATATGATGGAGGCGACATGTCAGAACCTAGTACCGATACCTCGGCGGTCGATCGGCAAGCTCTGGACCAAGCGCGTGCCGCTACGGAAGCCCCACACGTGGTTGCAGGCCCGACGCCGATGTTTACCCAATGGCACGAAGCCAAGGCCGCCTACCCCGATTGTTTGTTGTTCTTTCGTATGGGTGATTTTTACGAACTGTTTTTCGACGATGCCGTCGCCGCGGCCGAAGCGCTCGACATTGCGCTGACCAGGCGCGGCCATCAAGATGGCACGCCGGTGCCGATGGCTGGTATACCTGTGCACACCGCAGAACAATATTTGCCTAAGCTGATCAAGGCCGGTTACCGGGTTGCGGTCTGTGAGCAGGTCGAAGATCCGGCGGTGGCAAAAAAACGCGGCTCTAAATCAATCGTGCGCCGCGAAGTGGTACGCGTCGTTACCCCCGGCACGCTGAGTGAAGACGTCTTGCTCGACGCCCGCCAGCACAATTATCTGGCAGCGATTGCCGTCTCCGACACTGGGCTCGGGCTCGCCTGGCTCGACATGTCGACCGGTGAGGTGTGGTTACAGCCCCTGGGTACACGCGCGCATGCGCCGCTGAATCTGCCAGTGGCGCTGGCGCGCGTTTCTCCCGGTGAGCTCCTGCTTCCCGAGTCGCTGGTCGAAGAGCCGGCGCTATTCGAAACCTGGGCCGAGATGCGCGGCGTGATGACGCCGCTACCCGCCAGCCGCTTCGATTCGGCCAACGCCGAACGGCGACTCACCGAGTATTACGCCGTTGCCACCTTGGAGCCGTTCGGTGCGCTAGGCCGAGCGGAAACGGCAGCGGCGGGCGCTTTGCTTGATTATCTGTCGCTGACACAGGTCGATCGTATGCCGCGGCTGGCGCGCCCGTTGATGTTGCCACCGCCGGGTACCGCCGGTGGCGTCATGGAAATAGATCCGGCGACGCGGCGTAATCTCGAACTGACGCAAACCCTGACAGGTGTGCGCACCGGATCGGTACTGGCGGTAATCGACCAAACCGTGACCGGTGCCGGAGCGCGGTTGCTTGCCGAACGCCTCACCGCGCCGTTGACCGATGTCGAAACCATTGTCGGACGCCTCGACCTGGTGTCTGCGTTCGTTGAGGCGCCGGCGCTGCGCGAAGGTGTCCGCGATAGTTTGCGCGAATGTCCCGATATCGAGCGCGCGCTATCGCGTCTTGGTCTGAGTCGCGGCGGCCCGCGCGACCTCGCTGCTATTCGTGCCGGCCTGTCCGGCGCAGCGATGTTGCGCGAACATCTGGCGGCACACCTGGCCGAAGTACCGGCCCCGGACGAGCTGACAGCGCTGTGCGACGAGCTGGGTGTTCACGATGTTCTAACTGAGCGCTTGGGCCGGGCGCTGGCCGACACTCTTCCCTTGCAGGCGCGCGATGGCGGCTTTATCGCCCGCGGCTACTCCGACGCACTCGACGAACAGGACCAGTTGCGCGATGTGAGCCGCCAGACCATCGCCAAGTTGCAAAGCCGCATCGCCGAGGCGACTGGTATCACGGCGCTGAAGATCAAGCACAATAATGTCCTGGGCTACTTCATCGAGGTTACTGCCGTGCAGGCCGACAAGCTGATGGAGGATGGCAAGGAAGCGCTCGCCGACCGGCACGGACTGATCCACCGACAGACCATGGCTAACGCCATGCGCTTCACCACGGTTGAACTGTCGGATCTCGAGGACCGAATTTCGCGCGCTGGCGAGCGGGCATTGGCGATTGAGCTCGAACTGTTCGACGACCTCACCGGTGAGGTTCTAGGCCGCGGCGATAAAATTGCCAAGGCGGCGCGCACCATAGCCGCGCTCGATGTGGCAGCCGGGTTAGCGGAGCTCGCGGTGGTCCAGCGCTACTGTCGGCCGAGCGTGCACGACGGCACGGCATTTCGCATTGTTGACGGCCGCCATCCGGTGGTCGAGGCGGTTCTCGACGATGGCGCGGGCACCTTTGTCGCCAATAATTGCGACCTGTCAAGCGAAGCCGCCGTTGACCTGGACGGAGGCCGATTGTGGCTGCTAACCGGTCCCAACATGGCGGGCAAGAGCACGTTCCTGCGCCAGAATGCTTTGATCGCGCTGCTGGCACAGATCGGTTCGTTCGTTCCTGCCGCCGAGGCCGAGATCGGCGTCGTCGACCGGTTGTTCAGCCGCGTCGGCGCGGCCGACGATCTGGCGCGTGGACGCTCTACCTTCAGGGTCGAGATGGTCGAAACCGCGGCGATCCTCAATCAGGCAAGCGAACGTAGCTTGGTTATCCTCGACGAGATCGGCCGTGGTACCGCGACGTTCGACGGTCTGTCGATCGCTTGGGCGACGATCGAACATCTGCACGAAGAAAATTGCTGCCGCACCTTGTTCGCTACCCATTTTCATGAGTTGACTGGCCTCGCCGCGCGCCTTGACCGGCTGGTATGCCGCACCATGCGGGTCAAGGAATGGCAGGGCGACGTGATATTTATGCACGAGGTAGTACCGGGTACAGCCGACCGTTCCTACGGAATTCATGTAGCGCGCTTGGCGGGTTTGCCGCCGGCGGTTTTGGGCCGTGCGGAAGAGGTGCTGGCACTACTCGAAAAGGACGACCAGGGTAACGCGCTGGGCCGGTTAGCCGACGATCTGCCGTTGTTCCACGCCGTGGCGCCGAACGCGCGTGATGGGGAAACCGCTGAGCACTATGACCCGGTGCGCGCCTTGTTGGCCGAGACCAACCCCGACGCGTTAACGCCGCGCGATGCGCTCGAACTACTGTATCGCCTCAAGGCGGCGCTGAATGGGTAAATTGTTGTTGCGACTGCTTCACTTCGCCGGTTTCGGTGCAGTCGAGCAGATCATGCGCCACCGCAGTTTCCGCATCTATCTCTACGGCCATATCCCCACCGTCATCGGTGTATGGGTGGTCCGCGTTGCCATCGGTTGGCTGGGCTGGCAATTAACCGGCTCGGCGTTTTGGCTGGGTGCACTGGCCGCCGCGGATTCTATGCCCGTACTGGTTTTGGGTCCGATCGGCGGGGCGCTCGCCGACATGTTGGATCGGCGTAAAATTGCCGTCGTAACGCAAGCCGCGCTTTGTGTTGTCGCCATTGTCCTGGTCGCGCTGACGATGTCTGGCCTCATGACCATTTGGCTATTGTTCGCGTTGGCGCTGGCGCGTGGTATTACCGCTGCCTTCTGGCAGCCGGTGCGCCTGGCGATGATGCCCAACCTAGTGCCGCGCGAGGAAATGCCCACCGCCATTGCACTCAATTCGAGCACCTTCCACTCAGCTCAGTTCATTGGCCCGGCGCTGGCCACAGGCTTGCTTACTTTGGGCGGACCGTCTCTGGCTTTTGCCTTCAACGTGGTAGCCGCGGGAGCCATGGTGTGGGTATTGATGGTGATCGACGTGCCGGCGACGGCGGACGGCAAACGCCTGCGTGGCAGCGTCTACGCCGAGATGGTCGAAGGCATACGCTTCGGGGTGACCCATGCCGGTATTGGCCCGATGCTTTTACTACTGCTGTTTCTCGGCATTTGCATTCGGCCGCTGACCGAACTGTTGCCCGGCTTTGCCGATTTGGTATTCGGGCTCGACGTTGGCGGTTATTCGACGATGGTTTCGTCGGTCGGTCTCGGTGCGATGAGTGGCGCCGTCTGGATGCTGCGGCAGGGCAATCGCGGCGGCATTACCGCCATATCGTTGCGCTCCGGCCTTGTCGGTGGTGCTGCGGCGTTGCTGTTCGCGCTCACCAACTGGCTACCATTGGCGATGGTGTGTCTAGCGGTTGTTGGGTTCAGCATGACCAGCGGTGGCATTGCCACCCAACAACTTGTACAGCTGGCGGTACCCGACGAATTGCGCGGGCGGGTGTTGAGCCTGTTCGGTATGATTTTTCGTGCTGGTCCGGGTGCGGGCGCCCTGATTATGGGCCGGATTGCTGACGCAACCGGTTTGGCGTGGCCGGTCGGTATCGGCGCAGCGTTGGGCCTGATTGCTTATATCTTCGCCAATACCCACCGGAACCGGCTGCAAGCCGCGCTCGAAGATGTGGGCCGGTCACTGGATATTACTACCACAAGAGCGGCAGCCGCTAAAACCAGCCGGCGCTCGGCTGGGCGGGCGGCGGAATAACAACGTAGCAGGAGATAATCTGCGCCGGGATGTGCTAGAAAGTCCCGTTGCCGATTACTGAAACTGCGGTGTTATGAGCGAAACAAAGCGTCAGCGCGACATAATTGACCGCGCCGCCCTAGCCGAGGAGATCGCGGTCTTGCGGACGGAGGCGCGCGACGATATGGGCGGCCGCAAGGCCGTGCTCGAGAGGTTACGCGCAGCGTTGGAGGCTGGCCGGGACGTGGTCCGCCGGCGGTTTGAGGACGGTAAGGCCAGCGGCACGCGGGCCGGGGCCAATCTGACATTCCTGTTCGATCAGATTATCCACATCGCCCACGACGTGGCCGCCGAGGAGTATCCATCTGCCAACCCGACCAGCGCTGACCGTCTCGCCATCGCCGCGGTCGGTGGATATGGGCGCGGCGAAATGGCGCCTTTCTCCGATATCGACCTCTTGTTCCTGCTTCCCTACAAGCAGACGCCGCGTGGCGAGCAGATGGTGGAATATATTCTGTATCTGCTGTGGGACCTTGGCGTCAAAGTCGGCCATTCGACGCGTTCGACCACCGACTGTGTGCGCCTTGCAAAGCAGGATCTTACGATCCGCACGGCGCTTCTCGAGGCCCGTTTTCTACGGGGCGATCAAGCCCTATTTCTGGAATTTTGCGCTGCCTTCCAGGAACGTGTCGTCACCGGGACGGCGGTCGAGTTCGTCGATGGCAAGCTAACGGAACGCGATGAGCGGCACAAAAAATTGGGCGACAGCCGTTATCTCGTCGAGCCTAATGTCAAAGATGGCAAAGGCGGATTACGCGATCTGCAGACGCTCTTTTGGATCGCCAAATACACCTACCAGGTCGACAATGTCAGCGAGCTCGTGGCCCACGATGTGCTATCGGACGAGGAGGCGCGTAACTTCGCCAAGGACCAGAATTTTTTGTGGACGGTACGCTTCTACCTTCATTATCTGGCCGACCGCGCCGAAGAGCGCCTAACTTTCGATTTGCAAACGCGCTTGGCCGAATGCATGAACTATACCGACCATGCCGGTGCCAGCGGGGTCGAGCGGTTCATGAAGCACTACTATCTGGTGGCCAAGGACGTCGGCGACCTAACCCGTATTTTCTGTGCTTCGATCGAGGCCGAGAATATGCGCAAGCCCATAATCAAGCTGCCGCGGTTCGGTCGGTCGCGCGACCTCATGGGTTTCAAGCTTGACAGCGACCGCCTGACAGTGAGCGATGATGGAATGTTCGCCCGCGATCCGGTGGCGATGGTGCGATTGTTCCGCGTTGGCCAGCTGGAAGGCATCGACATACATCCCCATGCGCTGCGGCTGGTGACGCAAAACCTGCGCAAGATTGGTAAAAAGATACGTAGCGATCCCGAAGCGACCCGTTTGTTTATCAATATCGTGACGTCGACGGATGAACCGGAAGTAGCGCTGACGCGCATGAACGAAGCGGGTGTCTTTGGGCGATTTTTACCCGATTTCGGCCGCGTCGTCGGCCAGACCCAGCACGACATGTATCATGTCTTCACGGTCGACGAGCACACCATTCAGGCGATTGGGCTATTGGCCTCGATCGAACGCGGCGAGCAACGCCGCGAGCATCCAGTAGCGAGCGAATTGTTGCCGACCATCGGTTCGCGCCGTGCCCTATACGTTGCGGTCTTATTGCATGATATCGCCAAGGGGCGCGGTGGCAATCATTCTGAGCTCGGCGCCGAGGTGGCCCGCAAGGTCTGCCCGACCCTAGGGCTAAGCGAAGAGGAAACGGAAACCGTTGAGTGGCTGGTGCGCCATCATCTGGCCATGAGTGATGTGGCGCAGAAACGCGATTTGACGGACGCCAAGACTATTACCGACTTTGCCGAATTAGTTCAGTCGCTCGAACGGTTGCGGCTACTGCTGTGCTTGACGGTGGTCGACATGCGTGCGACCGGACCGAACGTTTGGAACAACTGGAAAGCGGAACTGCTGCGCGAATTATACGGTGCAACCGTAGACGTGTTATCCGGTGGCCAGTTGACTCAGGCCCACATCACTCGGGTCAAAGCCGCCAAGGAGGCCTTGCAGGCCCGCCTCACCGATTGGCCAAAAGCCGACATTGAAGCCCAGCTTGGGAGGGGCTATCCAGGTTACTGGCTAACTTTCGACGATGAGGCGCTCGAGCGCCAGGCGCGTCTCATGCGTACAGCCGAATTGGAACACCGACCGCTGACAGTCGAGATCCGGGTCGTCTCTGATCTCGATGTGACGGAAGTGACCATCTACACGCAAGACCATCCCGGTCTATTCTCGCGCATCGCCGGCGCGTTTGCTGCCGTCAGTGCCAGTATCGTCGACGCTAAGGTGTTCACCACGACTGAAGGCATGGCACTCGACGTGTTTTGGCTCCAGGACGCCAACGCGCGGGCCTTCGATCAGACGCTGGCGTTGGCGCGCATGTCGGTACAGATCGAGCGGGCACTGGCCGGAGAGATGAAGCGCGACGAGGCTCATGCCGAGCGCACTTTCGTGCCCGAGCGCACCCGCGTCTTTGCTGTGGCGCCACGGGTCATCATCGACAACCAGGCGAGCGCAACCCACACAGTGATCGAAATTAACGGCCGTGATCGGCCCGGCTTCCTCTATTCAGTGACTCGTGCTCTGTACTCACTGTCGCTGCAAATATCGTCGTCGAAAATTTCAACCTATGGCGAGCGTGCGGTCGATGTCTTCTATGTGAAGGACAGCTTCGGTATGAAGGTGACCCACGAAGATCGCTTGGAGAAAACCCGCAACACTTTGCTTGAAGCCATCGGCGAAGTTGATGATGCTTCAGACCAACGCTCGGCGGCGGCTGAATAAAAGCCGATCATAAGCGGGCACGCGCCTTTCCTTTGCCTTGATTTGCGATTAAGAGCGCGCCATGGAGCTATTTCGATCGATCGCCACTGTCGGCGGCTGGACTATGGGTAGCCGGGTGCTGGGGTTTGTTCGTGACATTCTAATTGCGAGCTTGCTCGGCGCCGGCCAGGTCACCGATGCCTTCTTCGTGGCTTTGCAGTTGCCCAACATTTTCCGCCGATTATTTGCCGAGGGGGCGTTGAACGCCGCTTTTGTACCGTTGTTCGCCGGTGAGCTGACCCAGTCGGGGCGCGCTGCCGCGCGTGAGTTTGCCGAACGCGTCCTCGGTGTGATGGCGGGTGTGCTGATCGTGTTCAGCCTGCTTGTGGAAATATTTATGCCCGAGGTCATGGGTGTGATTGCCGGTGGATTTCGCAACGACTCGCAAAAATTCCAGCTTGCGGTCGATTTTGCGCGTCTGACCTTTCCCTATCTGCTGTTCGTCTCGCTAGCGGCGATGCTTAGCGGTATTCTCAACACGCTTGAGCGTTTCGTCGCCGCTGCCGCCGCGCCGATCCTGTTGAACATCATTCTGATCGGTGCCTTGGTCGCGGTCAGTCTTGGTTGGTTACCGGATCCGGGGCTGGCTCTGAGTTGGGGTGTCCTGATCGCTGGCGTCGGCCAGTTCGTGTGGCTGGTGCTCGCGTGCGCGCGCGCCGGCCTGTTGCCGACCGTGCCGCGTCTGGTGTTGGGTCCGCGGGTGCGCCGACTGTTTGCGCTGATGGGCCCGGGGATCGTCGGCGCCGGGGTCTACCAGATCAACGTTCTGATCGGCGTGCGTTTGGCCTCGGAGTTGCCCGAGGGTTCGGTGTCGTTTCTGTACTTCGCTGACCGGGTGAACCAATTGCCGCTGGGTGTTGTTGGTGCGGCTGTCGGCGTCGCTCTGCTGCCTCTTCTGTCGCGCCAACTGAAAGCGGGCGACAACGCCGGCGCACGTGACAGCCAGAACCGGGCAATCGAGTTCGCCATGTTGTTGGCCATACCGGCAGCGGCGGCGTTGTTGGTCCTGCCCGGTCCTATTGTCACGGTGCTGTTCCAGCGCGGGCAGTTCGGTGGTGACGATGCGCTGGCGACGGCGGCGACGCTGGCGGCGTTCGCCGTCGGCCTGCCCGCCTATGTATTGATCAAGGCGCTAGTACCGGGCTTTTTCGCCCGCGAAGACACCGCGACGCCAGTTAAAATCGCTATTGGCACGCTGATCCTCAACGTTGCGGTGGCGCTGAGCCTGATGCCGTTCCTCGCCCATGTGGGTATAGCCCTGGCGACAGCGATCTCGGCGTGGGCCAATGCCTGTGCACTCACGGTTCTGTTGTATCGGCAGGGAGTACTGGTGCCCGATGCCCGCCTCAAGGCCCGGCTGGTTCGCGTCGTCCTGTCGTCGGCGTTGATGGCAGCGGTCTTGTGGCTGGTAGTTTGTGGGCTGTCGCCGTGGTTGGTTCCCGGATCTCTGCAGGGGGTTGTCGCTCTGGTCGTGGTGGTGGCTGTTGGTCTGGTCGTCTACGGCGGGCTGGTACAAATCCTGGGTGTTATGCGTTGGACGGAAATGCGTACCCTACTGCGTCGTACCTGATGCGATTTTGATGGCGGCTTGACGGTAGGCTCCGGCCCGGCGATAACGGCGCGCCCCGCCCCGATCAGGTGGCCAGCAAATGCCCCTCGGGCGTCCAAACCCCCTGGAGAAGCTATCCATGAGCCGTATTTTTTCAGGTGTTCAGCCGACCGGTGACCTCCATCTTGGTAACTATCTCGGCGCGATCCGCAACTTCGTCGGCCTGCAGAACGATTTCGAATGCATTTACTGCGTCGTCGACATGCACGCGATCACCGTGTGGCAGGACCCGGCTGAGCTGGCTGCGAACACCCGCGAAGTTGCGGCGGCGTTTCTGGCTGCGGGCATAGATCCGGCGCAAAGCATCATGTTTAACCAGAGCCAGGTACCGGCCCATGCCGAGCTCGCCTGGATATTTAACTGCGTTGCGCGGATGGGCTGGCTCAACCGAATGACCCAGTTTAAGGAAAAAGCCGGCAAGCACCGCGAGAACGCATCGGTTGGCCTCTATGTCTATCCCAACCTGATGGCCGCCGATATTTTGGCTTACAAGGCGACCCATGTGCCGGTTGGAGAGGACCAAAAACAGCATTTGGAGCTAACGCGCGATATCGCGATCAAGTTCAACAACGACTTCAACGCCGAATATCTGCCGGTGGTTGAACCGCTGATTTTAGGCGAAGCCACCCGGGTAATGAGCCTGCGCGACGGCAGTAAGAAAATGTCTAAGTCGGATCCGTCGGACTATTCGCGCATCAATCTGACCGACGGGTCGGATGCGATCGCGCAAAAGATCCGCAAGGCGCGTACCGACGTTGACGCTCTGCCGGGCCCCGCTGTTCTGGCCAGCGACGGCGGTCATGTGGAGGCGGTCTACGAAAAGGCGCGTCCGGAAGCGTTCAACCTACTGTCAATCTATGCCGCGCTGTCGGAAGAGTCGATGGCGATGACACTGGAGCAATTCGAAGGTGCCCAGTTCAGCGCTTTCAAGGGCGAGTTAGCCGATTTGGCGGTCGCCAAACTGGGGCCGATCGGCGAAGAAATGCAACGGTTGATGGCCGATCCCGGACATGTCGATAGCATTCTGCGAGATGGCGCGGCGCGGGCCAACGCCATCACCGAGCCGGTTCTACGTGAAGTGCATGAAATCGTCGGGTTCCTGAACCCATAAAATTTCCGGTAGTGTGGTGCCGGTCGATTATTCCGCCTGCGAGTAGCAATGCCAGAAAGACAGAGATACAGAGACCATATCGACATGCTCGTGGTGTTGGTAGCAACGTGCCACAAAAGCCGTACACCGGGCGAGCCCTCGAAGATCGTTTGCACTGGGCCAGCCCGGTAAGATTCACGCGACTACGGCTGATGGTCACCGGTTAACTGCGCAAGTTCCTTGACGCCATCCCGCCACATATAGCCACTGACAGCGATTTGCGGGTATAGTGCGCGCATGACGATGCCAACTCGATCGAGCGACAGACCGTCGACGGCAAAACGGTTGCGCACTTCTGTAACGAAGCTAGGGATGCCATCGGTGTGGCGGCCGAAATTCTCCACCAGCCGAAGACCGGGCAATTGTTATCCTGAGATGGGGCACCCGGATGAGCCTGTTCTAAGGTGTTGGGTACGGTCGCCGTGACCGGCTCGACCGTGGCCGCACCATCCGGTTTGTAGCGGCGAATTGTGACCTTGGTTTACTGGGGATAAATTGTGGAACGAGCATAAATAAGTCCCTTGTTCAATTGATTATTTTGATATTAGCGCTAGCTACGCGATGATATTGGGATACTTGATTTGTTTGGGAAATAGTCCAAATTAGCGCTAATAGAAGTTGGGATTTCGGCCATTTCTTAACAAGGCCGGTTTTATGAGACGCCGAAACGTTGCGGGAGATATCAAATCGTGTTTATTCAGACCGAAGAAACCCCGAACCCGGCGACTTTGAAATTCCTGCCCGGCCTCGATGTGATCGCCGCGGGCACCGCCGATTTTCCTAATCGCAAAACGGCAGAGTGCTCGCCGTTGGCAATGCGGTTGTTCGATGTTTCCGATGTTATAGCGGTGTTCTTAGGCGCCGATTTTATCACCGTCACCAAGGCGCCGGATGTTGACTGGCAAGTGCTGAAGCCAGCCGTCCTGGGCGTGATCATGGAACATTTCACGTCTGGCGACCCAGTTATCCGCGAAGCTGCCAGACCCGCCCACGCCATCGGCGACGGTAACAACGGCGAGATTGTGTCGCAGATTGTCGAGTTGCTCGACACGCGTGTTCGCCCCGCGGTTGCCATGGATGGTGGGGATATCGTATTTCACGGGTTCGAAGAAGGTATCGTCTACCTGCATATGCAGGGTGCGTGTGCCGGTTGCCCAAGTTCGACGGTAACGTTGAAGATGGGTATCGAGAACCTGCTACGCCATTACGTACCGGAGGTTAAGGAAGTACAAGCCGTTCTGTAAGAAACGGCCTATCAGGGGGTAGATTCAGCGGCCGGGTAACTATAAGTCGCCGCCAAATTTCTTAAATTCAGTCAAATTTTGGTGCGTCTCTGCCCGCGCACTCGACGAATAGGCAAGCTTGGCAAGAGCTGACATGGGGATACTAAGAGATTACCAACGTGCCGCGCTAGCGCTGATCGCGATCAGCGTCTTAGCGTTATATGGCACTGCCATCGCGTTTCCGGTGGAGCGACAGCAGAAGGAGGCGGTGGAATGGATCGCCCTGCCCGACACTGCGCCGGTAACAAACTTGCCCGCGGTGGAGACAAAGTTAGCGTTGGCGAGGGCAGCTACGGATGATGCGGTCGAGGCGGCGAAACGGCCCACCGTTATTGCCGTGACCGAATTGCGGAACAAGTTTAGCGCCGCCGCATTCGATTTGGCTGTGGTTCGGCAAGGTAGCCAGCCGGTGCCCCGGCTGTTTGTTGGCGCTCTACCGCCCGACTTCGATAAGCTGGCCGAGGCTGGCAAACTCAAGCAGACCTTCTTCCAGATGGTTTTGCCGTTGACTCTCAAGGTGAACGAAGAAATTCTCGCTGACCGCCATCAAGTGCTGCTGTTGCAAAAGAAAATCTCCGCCGGCCGCGAGCTTTCCGATAAACAGCAGAATTGGTTGACTGAATTAGCGGCCCGTTATGACATTCCGCCCGGCGACGTTCCGGAGTTATTACGTAGGGTCGATGCGATATCGCCGGCATTGGCTCTGGCCCAGTCGGCAGAAGAAAGCGGTTGGGGTCGCTCCCGGTTCGCCGTGAAGGGTAATGCGTTATTCGGACAAAGGAGCTGGGATGAGGGTTCGGGCATCGTTCCGCAGCGACGCGATGAAGGTAGTCGGCACGAAATACGCGTGTTTCCCTCGCTGCTCGATAGCGTTCGCAGTTACGCTAGGAACTTGAATGGTCACCCGGCCTACGGCGATTTTCGAACTCGCCGCGCGGCGATGCGCGCGCGCAATGCCGAGCTTAATCCCTACGGTTTGATCGAAACACTAACGGCATATTCCGAACGCCGTGAGCACTACATTCAAACGATTCAGAAGATTTTGCGTGTCGATAATTTGGAAGAGTTGGAGGGCGCGCGCCTAGAGGGCTGGCCCCTAAAGACAACGCAAGCACAAACGCCTAAACGCCAGCGCTAACCCGCCGCAAGATTATAATTTCGGTACATAATAGAGCATACCGAGCCAGTGCCACCGGCCGTTGGGCCCTGGCGCTGTGCAATTGATGCGCGCGCGCCCGGGCGCGAAATTGCGGGCCATGCGCACTTCCACTCGCGACCCTAGCCGCTCCATCTGTAGTTTACCCTGCTTTCCCGAATAGCAGGTGAGGCCGCGTATTTGGCCCGCACCTTTTGCCAAGGTGAAGCCAAACAGTGGCGGATTTTTCGTTAAAGTTGGATTGGACGGCGATAGCTCGATATAGGGAACCGGCAGGGTGTTCGCCACCAGCTTGAACCGCCGCAGGCCGCCGAATTTTTCGTTGATGGCGAATCGCGGCATGTAATAGCGGTCCGAAGATACGTGCAGCGCCCCGGAATGTTGGCCGAAGGAAGCAGTGAAGCCTGCTTCCTTAACAATTTCCTGTATGCGGGTACTGGTTTCACCGAACGGATAGGCGAGCAGGTTCGGTGTGGCTCCGAGTTCGCCCTGGAATCGCTCGTTCGACAGCCGGATATCTTCTTTGTTGCGGCCTTCGTGGTTCGCGGGCATGTGCAAATGCGACGCCGTTTGGCTGCCAATGGTTATACCATTGTCGCGCAGGTCGCGGATTTGATCCCAGCTCATGTAGCTGGCGAATTTATTGTCGATTGCGTCGGTTGCAACGAATAGCGCGAAGGGAAACTCGGCCCGGCGCAGCCGCGGCCATGCTTCGGTATAAACCGACAAATAAGCGTCGTCGATAGTAATACCCACGGTGCGTTCGGGAAGTGGCTCGCCGGAACGTAGGGCGGCAAGAATATCGGGAACCGATAGGACAGTGTAGCTACCTGATTGGAGTTCCTCGATATGGGCCTCGAACTGGTCGAGGCGAATATTAGTTGCCGGATAGGCGCTCTCGCCAAACCGGTGGTACATCAAGATGACCGCCGAATCGGCCGCTTGTGCCACCGGTAGGGTTGCCAAAATAACCAGTAAACAAACGGCGGCCACGGCAAAAATATTATGCACACCAATTTTTTTCACCAGAATACTTTCCCGATAACAGGAGCGGCGCCGAGGCCATGAAAGAGCTGTTATATTGGCATCGTACTCCTTAGCTAATTTGTATCGCAAGAGGTGTAGGTGGAGTGTTTATTGGCGCGGTGCCATCATGCGTTTCGGCAATGCATTATCGGCGATAAGCGGATAGCGATGGCTGTCGAACAATTGATAGTGCCACCATTCGTTGCCATAAAAGTCCCACCCTGCCGTGGTCATCAGCCCCAGCAAAAACATGCGGTTGCGTTGCGCTGGTAACGGGACGCCGGTCGACCCGTGATGAGACAATGGCGTAAAGGCGTCGAACGGGGTTCCCATATCGAGGAGTTTGCCATTGTCATTAAACAGGCTTAAGTCCACCGCTGCTCCTCTGCTGTGGGGCGAGCCGCGGCGCGGGTCGGCGAGAAATTCGGGATCCGGTGTGTGGTTCCACAAGACCCACTGGGCTGTGGTGGGCCGTAGAGCGTCAAAAATACGCACATGCAAATCAAAACCACGCGCCAGTTCTACCGCCCGTTCAAGCTTTGCGGCTGCCTCTGTGTTCAAATAACAATGGGCGGCAGCATAGATAGGATGGCCGGTAAAATTTCGTTCGGTGGCGTAACATAAGTCGATGTCGACGCCATGGGTATCCGGTGTGATTTCGACGATTGACACAACCCCGACCCAGCTCCAGCTATGAGCGTTAGATTGGCGATGGTAGATCGTAGCCCTGATTCGTCCAACGCAGGCGATTTGGCTAATGAATTTGGGTATACACTGAAGTGGTAATGACCGAGATAGCTATGTCCAGTATTTTGGCTCTCGATACCGCCGCTGGCGCGTGTTCGGCGGCATTGTTTGCCGACGGAAAGGTGCGCCGCCGCGAATGGGTGGCCATGGCGCGTGGTCATGCCGAAGCCTTAATGCCAATGGTTGCCACGGTGATGGACGGCCAGGACTATAAAGATCTTGATGCAATCGCTGTGACGATCGGCCCAGGGGCTTATACAGGTTTGCGGATTGGGTTGGCGGCGGCGCGCGGTTTAGCGCTGGCCGCGCATTTGCCCGTCATCGGCGTGAGCAGTTTCAAAGCGGTTGCGCGTGGCGCCCGCGAGGCCGAGGCTCCGGTGGGCCCTATGCTGGTCGTGCTTGAGACTAAGCGCGCCGATTTATACGTCCAGTCCTTCGACGCTGGGCTAGTACCCTTGAGCGAGCCCGCCTGTTTACTGCCTGATGCGGCCACCGCTGCTTTCCCGGCGCTGTGGGCGGAGCCGGTTGTCTTGGCCGGTGACGCGGCGCTGCGACTGCTGGCAGCGTTACCCGGAAGCCATCGCGTCACAGTAGCGCCGGGAGACGGTTTAGCCGATGCAGCCATTGTTGCCAATGAAGCGGCCGAAAGTTTGATTTCTGCGCCCGCACCGCGCGATGTGCTGCTGCCGAGGCCCTTGTATCTTCGGCCACCCGATGTGTCGCCGCCCACTGCCGACCAGCATCATTTGCGTGGTGGTATCGGTGAGTGACGACTACCGACCCTTATAGGATCGAGGTCGTGCCGAACTCCAGTGCGTTCGCTGGGGTGTTTGCGGGATTGCACGTCACCTGTTTTTCCCAGTCGCCGCAAGAAACTTGGTCGGCAAATGCGATATCGGCGCTTCTCGGTACACCTGGAACCATGAGCCTAATCGCGCTGGGTCCCAGGGACGAGGCAATCGGATTCATAATCGGCCGTGTCGTTGCCGATGGTGGCGAGGTAATAACCTTGTGTGTATCCCCATCGGCCCGCCGCCGAGGTATCGCTACCGCCTTGATAGACGCGCTGAAAGAAATAATGGAACCGCGCCAACGAATTTTTCTTGAGGTGGCGATTACCAACTGGAAAGCCCGCGCATTGTACGAAAACCTTGGGTTTTGTGAGGTTGGGCGCCGATCTGCATATTACCACCGTGACGGGAAAACTGTCGACGCGCTGGTCCTGGCGAGCGACAATGTCTCTTGATCTGGTGCCGATTACTTAAACACATATGCAAAAGTGTTTTATTATGAGTAATGTTAAAAAAATAGACTCTCCTGTTGAGAATACTGGCCTGATAACATATATAAATTAGGAATTAATTGTTGAGAGGCTCGCCTAATGACTGATCAAAATAATTCTGCTGATTTATTGAAGCTAACCGTAGAAATTGTCGTCGCCCATGTCTCGAATAACACATTGCCACTGGCGGAGTTGCCGCAGCTTATTACTCAAGTGCACGCCAGTTTGTCGGATACAGGAAAAGCGAAAAGCAGTGAGGAGCGACCAGCGCCTGCAGTATCGGTGAAAAAATCCGTGATGCCGGCTTACATTGTTTGCTTGGAGGACGGCAAGAAACTTAAAATGCTCAAACGGCACCTGAAGACATCTTACAACCTCACGCCCGAGCAATATCGTGAACGCTGGGGATTGCCGGCGGACTACCCAATGGTAGCGCCAAACTATGCCAAACGGCGTAGTGCTCTGGCGAAGGAAATTGGGCTAGGTAAGCGAGGGCGTTCCAGAAAATAAGTCATCCGGAATCGGATAGTTGGATAGTAGGAAAAATATCGGCGAACAATCGCCGATTTGCGGAAATTAAATTATATTAGCGGTTGGCGCGCGATGTCCGTCCGGTCATGGCGCTGGACGCTAGGGCCACAAAGCACAGCCATGTGAGGAGTGACATGCAGTCGCGAGTCGAGCAGTTATGCACCGATAAAGGTCTCAAAATGACAGACCAGCGCCGAATCATCGCGCAGGTTTTGTCGGAAAGTGCGGACCATCCAGATGTCGATAAGGTCTATCAACGGGCGGTTGAGCTTGATCCGCGAATTTCAATTGCGACAATATACCGGACTGTTCGGTTATTTGAAGAAGCGAATATCCTAGAGAAACATGATTTTGGCGATGGTCGCGCGCGCTATGAAGAAACGACCATCGATCACCACGACCACCTGATCAATATAAAAACTGGCGAGGTGATTGAGTTCTTTAGCAGTGATATCGAGTTGTTGAAGAAAAAAATAGCTAAAGAGCTCGGCTACGATTTAGTTGATCACCGGCTGGAGTTATATGCGGTACCCGCCGCAGCCGCTGATCTAGCAGATGGCGGAGGTATTTCATCGTGAGCCGTAGCCCCGGCGGCACCGAATCCCACCGCATCAGTGCCGTTTGATGACATGGCAAATATGAGCGCTCCCCCGTTGCCGGTGGCAACTGAAATTGATGCTGCGCTCAGCGCCCTGCAAACGGATAGACTAAATATACGCTTGGCGAATAGCGACGCCGATATCGACGCAGCACAGACCCTGCGCTACCGCGTGTTTTATGAAGAAATGGCGGCCAAACCGTCGGCCGAAACCGTGCGTTTAAAGCGCGACTTCGATCCGTTCGATGATGTTTGTGACCATATATTGGTGACCGACGCCTCGCTTGGTGGCGGTGCCGATGCAGTGGTCGCGACTTACCGGCTTCTGCGCGGGTCTGTAGCCGCCTCGTTCGGCCGTTTTTACACAGCGGGTGAATACGATATTTCAAACCTATTCGATTTGCCGGGCGAAATTCTCGAGCTCGGGCGATCATGCGTCGATGCCAGGAGCCGGGATCGCCCGATAATGCAATTATTGTGGCGCGGTATCGCTGCTTACGTATTCCACTACGACATCTCCCTGATGTTTGGTTGCGCCAGTCTTCACGGCACGGACCCTACGGTGTTGGCGTTGCCGCTTAGCTATCTCTATCATTTTCACTTGGCGCCGCCGGCGTTTCGTACCAAGGCACTGCCGGACCTTTACGTGGATATGAATTTTTTGCCGCCCGATGCGGTCAACTCTAAAAAGGCGCTGGCGGCCTTACCGCCCTTGGTGAAGGGTTATTTGCGTCTTGGTGGATTTGTAGGAGATGGTGCAGTTATCGACGAACAATTCAACACAACAGATGTTTGCGTCCTAGTGAAGACCGATCTCATGACCGATAAATACTATCGGCACTACCGCCGGACCACTTCGGGCATGGGCTCGGTTCCTGTGGACGAGCCTGATTGAGGCACGGCGTGGCCATGGCACAAGCATTAGATGCAACAGCGAGTAGCTCGCAGGTCACTGCACTTTTTCGGGCCTTTTTATACATTACACTGACGTTGACGCTCATGCCGGTACAGTTAGTGGCACTGTTGCTGCGCCTGCCGCTCTCGAAGCGCTTGCCGATGTGGTATCATCGGCTGTCGTGTCGAATTCTCGGTATCCGGCTCGAAGTTTTTGGCCGTCGGTCGCGCGCGCGACCGACCTTGTTTGTGGCCAACCATACTTCTTATTTGGACATCGCGATCTATGGTGCGTTGATACTAGGTTCGTTCGTCGCCAAGTCCGAGGTGGCGAAATGGCCGTTATTTGGGCTGCTGGCTAAATTACAAAACTCGGTATTTGTCGATCGCCGGATACGTACGTCCCATGTCCAGGCCAGTGATATCGGCAACCGGCTGGATGCCCGTGACAGCATGATTTTATTTCCCGAAGGCACCAGTAACGATGGCAACCGGGTGTTACCGTTCAAGAGCGCATTATTCGCCGTTGCGGAAATAAAACCACGAGATGATCCGTTGGTTGTCCAACCAGTGTCGCTCACCTATTCGCGCCTCGACGGCGTTCCGATCGGACGCCACTTGCGTCCTTTCTTTGCCTGGTACGGCGATATGGATCTGCTCCCTCACGCGTGCCGGCTCCTAGGGTTGGGCCGCCTGACCGTGACGGTCAGCTTTCACGATCCCGTTACCATAGAAGAGTTTGGATCACGCAAGGAATTGGCGGCGTATTGTTTCGAAACCATCTCCCGAGGGCACGCCGATGCTTTGGCCGGGCGGCTACAGCCGCAAGTCGGTGCGGCAGGACGCTGGGACTGGATCCGTTGGCGCCGCCGCCCGCGTCTGCGCGATCTGCGGGGCCGCCGCCGGGCACCAGGCATCAAGACGAGGCCTAGATTACACCGTCGCCGTCGTCTTGACTCTAGTCGGGCGAAGGCTTAGGTGTGAATTTAATATGAATTACAGGCCCTTGGCTGCGAACTTGGGAAAAAAACCTGCTAGGTTTTGCAATCTGGCTTGGCGAGCGGCATAACGCGCGTGGCCAAGAAACTCTTCATTAAGACATATGGCTGCCAGATGAATGTCTATGACTCCGCCCGTATGGCGGACGTCTTGGCGCCCCTTGGTTATGCTTCGAGCGATGCGCTCGATGACGCTGATATGGTTATTTTGAACACCTGCCATATTCGCGAGAAGGCCAGTGAAAAAGTATATTCGGAGCTCGGTCGGCTACGGCACCTGAAGGTAAGCCGGGCGGCATCGGGCGCAGGTATGGTGATCGCCGTCGCCGGCTGTGTGGCGCAGGCCGAAGGCGAAGAAATCCTCCGGCGGGCGCCCCATGTCGACATCGTTTTGGGTCCGCAGACCTACCATCGCCTGCCGGAAATGGTCGCCCGGGCGACCCGGGTCGCCGACGGAGCCGGCGTGCTCGATACCGAATTCCCGGGGTCGAACAAGTTCGACCATCTGCCCGGCGAAAGTGCGCCGCAGGGTATCTCGGCGTTTTTGTCGGTGCAGGAAGGTTGCGACAAGTTCTGCACTTTCTGCGTCGTCCCTTACACGCGGGGCGCTGAATTCTCGCGCCCGGTGGACCAGATTCTGGTGGAAGCCGGGCGCGTGGTGGATCAGGGCGCGCGCGAAATCACGCTGCTTGGCCAAAATGTTAATGCCTATCACGGCGTGGAAGAAAGCGGTCGCGTGATCGGCCTGGGACAACTGATCCGACAACTTTCGAAAATTGAGGACTTGGTGCGCCTCCGCTACACGACAAGCCATCCCCGCGACATGGAGGCGGAATTAATCGCCGCCCATGGTGAAGTCGACGAATTGATGCCCTATCTGCATTTGCCGGTTCAGTCGGGTAGTGACCGGGTGCTGGCAGCGATGAACCGTGGCCACACAGTGGAGACCTACCGCGATACGATTGCCGCATTGCGGCAGGCGCGGCCCGGCATCGCATTAAGCTCGGACTTTATTGTCGGTTTTCCGGGCGAAACCGATGCTGACTTCGAGGCGACACTGGAGTTGGTTCGTGACATAGAGTTTGCCCAGGCCTATTCGTTTAAATACAACATCAGGCCCGGAACGCCGGCGGGAACCCTGGAGGACCAGGTTCCCGAGCCCGTCAAAGAAGTTCGTTTGGCGATTTTGCAAGACGTGCTGCAAGGGCAGCAGAATACCTTTAACGAGGCTACTGTTGGACAGACGGTACCTGTATTGTTTGAGCGCGAGGGACGGCACGCCGATCAGCTGGTTGGCCGTACCCCCTATAATCAGGCGGTTCACGCCGTCGCTCCTGATGTCGATTTGGGTATTCTCGCCAACGTTAGAATTGATTCATGTTTGACCCATAGTCTAGGCGGCGTGCTTACGGACAGCGCTAAGTCTGCATTGAACAGACCTGTGGTAGAAGTAGCGGAAAGGTTAGGCGTTTGAGTTCCACCGAGGCGGTTAGCGTAACGCCAGATCAAATACAGTTCGATGACAACACCTTGTTGCCGGCTCTGTTTGGCCACCACGACGAGTATCTGTTGCAAATTGAGCAGCTCCTCGATGTGAAGCTGCGCTATCGTGGCAACCATTTGGAAATATTGGGGGCTACGACTTCGCGTGAAATTGCCGACCGCGCGATCAGCTCGCTATACGCACGCTTAAAAAATGGCCTCGAAGTCACACCTGGTGATGTGCAGGCGGCCGTTCGCATGGCTGCCGGCAACGGCGAGACAGACGAAGATCTGGCGCTACACACCCGCAAGTGTACCGTCATGCCACGCTCGCCAATGCAGGCCGAATATGTACGCGCGCTCGAACAGTCCGACCTCGTTTTCGGCCTTGGGCCGGCCGGCACCGGTAAGACCTACCTCGCGGTGGCGGTGGCGGTAACCCATTTGCTGCAAGGTAAGGTTGACCGCATCATTTTATCGCGCCCTGCCGTTGAGGCCGGCGAACGCCTCGGCTATTTGCCCGGCGATCTACAGGATAAAATCGACCCCTATCTTCGCCCGCTCTACGACGCGCTGCACGACATGCTACCAGGCGACCAGATAACCCGGCGATTGGCCAATGGCGAGATCGAAGTCGCTCCCTTGGCGTTCATGCGCGGCCGCACCTTGAACCACGCCTTTGCAATTCTCGACGAGGCGCAGAACACCTCTACTATGCAGATGAAAATGTTTTTGACGCGCCTGGGCGAAGATTCACGCATGGCAGTCACCGGCGATATGAGCCAAATCGACCTACCGTCGGGTACGCGCTCTGGCCTGGGTGATGCACTGGACGCACTTAAAGGAGTCATCGGCGTCAGTACGGTAAATTTCACCGACGCCGATGTCGTGCGCCATTCACTGGTGACGCGCATTGTGCGCGCCTACGATGCACGTGACGTCAGGAATAAGGCAACCGATACAAACCGGTGACACAACCAGATACCCGCTTGAACGATACGATCGTAGTCGACGTCACCGTCGACGGCTGGAGCATCGGCATTGCCACCCCGGCGTCGGCAAAATCGATAGCGGTAGCGGCTGCCAAGGCAGCGTTGGCGAGCGCCGGGCCGTCCCATCCGGTTGAAATCGGCGTGCGGCTAACCGGCGATGGCGAAATGCGAGATTTTAACTGTGAGTACCACGGGCGCGACACGGCGACCAATGTGTTATCGTTTGCATTGACGGCAGGCGATGCCACACACGTCTCCGGCGTTTCGCAGCCGGACAACGCGCCAATATTGTTGGGGGACATTGTGGTAGCGTACGAAACTTGTGCCGGCGAAGCCGAAGATCAGGTGAAGTCGCTGGCCGACCATCTGCACCACATGGTGGTGCACGGCGTTTTGCACTTGCTTGGTTACGATCACGAAGCCGAAGCCGAAGCGGCGCAAATGGAAGCACTGGAGCGCGATATTCTGGCGCGCTTAGGCGTACCCGATCCCTACGCCCGCGCTGCTGCGTAGAACAGAGAACTACGGAATATGGTAGACCCTCCACACACTGGTAAAATAGGTGAACGCAGCGAAAAGCCGAGCGATAGCTCGACGTTGAAGTCCATGGGTGGCTGGCTACGGGCACTTATTTCTGGTCGCAACGGCGAGGGGTCGATGCGCGAGGTCATTGAGGAGTTGATCGAGGAAGTCGACGACGACGCAATGGAAATCGGCGCTGACCAGGGCGCATTGATAGTCAATATTCTCAAACTGCACGAGCTTACTGCGGAAGACGTGATGGTGCCTCGCGCCGACATCGTTGCCGCCGATATTGGCAGCGACCTCGATGAGCTGGTCGACGTCATGGCGCGGGATGCGCATTCGCGCCTGCCGGTCTATAGGAAGCAACTCGATAATGTGGTTGGCTTCGTTCACATCAAGGATGTACTGGTCGCAGTGCGCTGCACACCCCGGGTGGCGGTGGAGAATATCGTGCGCGCTATTCTGTTCGCGGCCCCGTCGATCCACGTGCTCGATCTGCTGCTCGAAATGCGGGCGCGCCGCACCCACATGGCGATTGTCGTTGACGAGTTTGGTGGCGTCGATGGTCTGGTGACGATTGAGGATTTGGTCGAGGAAATTGTCGGCGAAATCGAGGATGAACACGATACCGAGGGCCCGAGCATTATTCGCCGGCCCGACGGCAGTGTTCTTGCCGACGCCCGAATCGAAATCGAAGAACTGGAGAAATTGATCGGCGAGTTTGCCACCGAGGAGGAGCGCGAAGAAGTCGACACCCTCGGCGGTGTAGTTTTCAATATTATCGACCGGGTGCCACGGCGCCACGAAGTCATCGCTCATCCGTCAGGTTTGGAATTCGAAATCGTTGATGCGGATCCGCGCCGCGTCAAAAGATTGTGCGTTCGCGACCCACGGTCGATCGACGACGAATAACAAATTGTTTACCGATGTAGCCGGGCAGAAATGTTAAAGATCGGCCACGATGCTATATCGCTTTTATGACCGTACCGTAGGCTTAAGCCACCAGCGTCGCGCCGCGCTGGCAATATTACTGGGCGCTTTGTCGGCATTGGCGTTGCCGCCATGGCACATCGTGCCGCTAGTCGTACCGGCATTCACCGGGCTCATGTGGCTGCTCGATGCCGCTGCGCATTCGCCGCGGCCGCTGCGCGCTGCCACCGCTACGGCATGGTTATTTGGAGTTGGTTATTTTTTGGTGGGTGTCCACTGGATCGTCGAACCGTTCCTGGTAAACGCTGCGCGTCATGGTGGGCTCATTCCTTTTGCGCTGGCCAGTATGGCCGGCGGACTGGCGCTGTTTCCGGCCGCCACCGGCCTGATAACCGTTGCCCTTGCCCGGCGTTTTGTGTTGGCGGGGGTGGCGCAGGCGCTCACATTTGCCGCCGTTTGGGTGGTTTTTGAGTGGGTGCGCAGCTGGTTGTTCACCGGTTTTCCGTGGAACCTCGCCGGCTATGTTTGGGCGGCGACACCGGAGGTTATGCAGGCCGCCGCCTTTGTTGGGATATTCGGCGTCAGCCTGATGACCGTTGTGGCCGGCGCGGTTCCTGCGGTGCTTGCGGGGACCGGCAAGCGCAACTGGGTAGCCGTCTTAGTTTTCACTATTGTCCTGCCGGCTGCGGTCTGGGTCGGTGGTGCGCAGCGCTTAGGCAGCGCTCCCGAATACGTTGCCGATAGTATGGACGGAATGGTGCCGGATGTGCGTTTGCGAATCGTTCAGGCGAATATTCCCCAGCGACAGAAATGGATTTCGGAACTGCGCGTAGTCCACCTGCAACGGCATGTCGCGATGAGCCGGCAAGCTACGCCCAATTCGTCAACGCAACCGCCAACCCACGTTATTTGGCCCGAAACTGCAGTGCCGTTCTTTTTGGCCCAAAACGACGCCATGCGTAGCGTGGCCGCGGTTGCAGCACCGATCGGTGGCGCTCTGATTGCCGGGGCACTACGGCGCAGCGACGTGCCCGGTAACGGACAATCCTGGAACTCGGCCCATGCGATTACCGGCGATGGCCGGATTGCAATGAGTTACGACAAGGTCCATCTGGTGCCGTTCGGCGAGTATGTTCCACTGCGCGGCATATTACCACTCGACAAGCTGGTGCCCAACCAAGGCGATGTTTCGGCGGGGGTAGGGCGGCAAACGCTTGCCGTACCGGGATTGCCGCCGGTCAGCCCGCTGATTTGTTACGAGGCTATTTTCCCAGGTGCCGTGGTGCGCCGCGATGCGCAGCCTGGTTGGTTGTTAAACCTCACCAACGATGCCTGGTTCGGCACGTTCGCAGGACCGCAGCAGCACTTTGCCATTGCCGTAACGCGGGCGGTCGAAGAAGGGCTGCCGTTGGTGCGCGCAGCCAATACAGGTATTTCCGCTGTCATCGATCCCTATGGTCGTCCGGTTGCAATGCTCGGCCTTGGTGTTGAAGGGGTAATCGATTCCGGGTTACCGCGTATGTTGCCATCCCTGACACCCTACGCCCGGTGGGGTAATGCGCTACCCGCTGGGCTGCTTGGGATCGTCACGTTGTTGGTCGTTGCCCTGCGGGTTGGTGGGCGGTATTCCATGCAATAAAACGCGAAATTTCTTGACAGGCTGGTCGCAGTTTCTGCAAAACCAGCCCGCATCATTAGCCGCCGCGCAGAACCAATTGACGGTCCGCACGGGCCGATACACTGCTGCTTCGAAAGCTATTGCAAAGATAAGCGCTAAACGCTAGCCAGTTCCAACAGGGAGAATCGGACGTGTCCAGCAGCTCTTATTTATTCACCAGTGAATCGGTTTCGGAAGGCCATCCAGATAAGGTTTGCGACCGCATTTCAGATGCTGTTGTTGACGTCTTTCTCACCGCCGATCCCCATAGTCGCGTCGCCGTGGAAACTCTGACGACGACCAACCGCGTTGTCATGGCTGGCGAGGTGCGCGGGCCCCAGTCGGTTGACGCCGCGCAAATGGAGAGTATTGCCCGCGCCGCGGTGCGCGATATTGGTTACGAACAGGACGGCTTTCACTGGAAAAAAATGGAAGTCAATTGTTACATTCATCCCCAGTCGCCCGATATCGCCATGGGCGTGGATGCTGCTGGCAATAAGGACGAGGGCGCTGGTGATCAGGGGCTGATGTTCGGTTATGCCTGCCGCGAAACCGAGGCGCTTATGCCGGCGCCGATTTACTATGCACACGAAATTCTTAAGTCGCTTGCCGACGCGCGCCACTCCGGCTCAGAACCGGGTCTCGGGCCCGATTCGAAAAGTCAGATCACTCTGCACTACGAAAACGGCCAACCGGTCGGCGCGACGTCAGTCGTCGTTTCCACCCAGCATGTCGAAGACCTTGAGCAGGGCGATGTACGCGAAATCGTGCGGCCGCACGTTATGAATGTGTTGCCTGATGGCTGGATGTGTGACGAGGATGATTTCTATGTCAATCCTACCGGTCGTTTCGTCGTCGGCGGCCCGGACGGGGATGCGGGTTTGACCGGCCGCAAGATCATTGTCGACACTTATGGCGGTGCGGCGCCCCACGGCGGTGGTGCATTTTCCGGCAAGGATCCGACCAAGGTTGACCGTTCGGCGGCATATGCCACCCGCTATTTGGCCAAAAACGTCGTCGCATCGAGCCTCGCAGACCGCTGCACCATTCAAGTGGCGTATGCGATCGGCGTGTCCCATCCGCTTTCGGTCTATGTCGACACCCACGGTACAGGCGAGGTTGATGAAGAAAAGATTGCTGATGCGCTACGCGACGTCATGGATCTGAGCCCGCGTGGTATCCGTGAACATCTTGGCCTTAGTCGGCCGATTTATGCGCGGACGGCGGCCTACGGACATTTTGGCCGTGAGCCGGAAGCTGATGGCGGATTTTCCTGGGAAAAGACCGATCTGGCGGATGCCCTGCGCAGTGCGTTCTGAGGGCGCGCAACCGGCGCATTAATATAGCTGGATACTGCTCTGTGGGCGCGAAAGTGTCATCAACCGATCCCCGATTTCACGGCCGTCGCCGCGGCCGCCGGTTACGCGCGCGCCGGGTGGAGCTGGTCGATGCGCTACTGCCGGCACTCGAAATATCGCTGCCGGCGGGCGACGCGACGCTTAATCTATCTGCGCTATTCACCCTACCGGTGCGCGAGGTTTGGCTAGAAATCGGTTTTGGCAACGGCGAGCATTTGGTCTGGCAGGCTCAGAACCATACCAATATTGGGTTTATTGGCGCCGAACCGTTCCTCAACGGGGTCGCCCGGCTACTCTCTCACATCGCCGATAGCGAGATCGAAAATATACGAGTAATTCCTGACGATGTGCGCCCGTTCCTGTCGCGATTGCCCGCCGCTTCACTGGGCTGGGTTTTTATCCTGTTTCCCGATCCGTGGCCGAAGACGCGCCACCACAAGCGGCGGCTGGTTAACGAGGAGACCCTGGATCGCCTGGCCGATGTCATGACCGATGGCTCGGAATTGCGCTTAGCGACCGACGATGCCGATTATATAGCGTGGATGTTGCGTATCGGCCTGGCTCATCCAGATTTCGAATGGTTAGCGCGGCGACCCGACGATTGGCGTCGGCGGCCCGACGATTGGCCAGCCACGCGTTATGAGCAGAAAAACCGTAGCGGTGGCAAAGGCTCGGTTTTCCTGCGATTTCGGCGGCGAGCACGGGATTAGGCGAATTTTGTCAGTAAGCTTGCGTTTTTAGCGATCTGGCCTATATTTAGGCTAACAAATCCCGGAAGCTTGGGAACAGGCGAACAAGGGGTGGCCCGGAAAAAACCGGTGCCGCCTTTTTTGTTGCAATTTTTTATTTGCAAGGGCGAGTAATAGCGAAAATGGACGAGGTAACGACTTTTATGAGCCTTGTTAGCGATACTGCACAGACCGACACCGTTCTGGCGTTGATTGAGCCGTCTTTGAACGATCTTAGTTACGAGATGGTACGAATACGGTTGCATGGCGACGGTCGGCCGGTCTTGCAAATTATGATTGATCGCGTTGACGGCGCTGATGTGACGGTCGAGGACTGTACGTTGGTGAGCCGAACGGTTTCGGCGTTACTAGACGTTGCCGATCCGATTGCCGGTGCCTACGAGCTCGAAGTAAGCTCGCCTGGACTGGACCGGCCGCTGACGCGGGCCAAAGATTTTCTTAGCTACAGCGGAAACGTGGCCAAGGTGGAATTGAAAGCTGCCATAGAAGGCCGGCGCCGTTTCCGCGGACGCCTTCTCGGGTTGGAGGGGGACGTTGTCCGCATGGCGGCACCGCCCGATGCGGCCGAATCCGAGTTTGCCTTGCCGCTTGAGGCAATCGCGAAAGCAAAGCTTGTACTAACCTATGAACTTCTCGCTGCCGCGCAGCGGGACGGAACCAACCAGGGGTAGGACGCTATGGACGGAGGTCCCAGCAGGATTGAAATGTTGGCAGTTGCCGATGCGGTGGCACGCGACAAGGGAATCGAGCGCGAAGAAGTTCTGGAAGCGATGGAACAGGCCATCCAGAAAGCTGGCCGTTCTAAATATGGGCTCGAGCACGATATTCGCGCGGTCATTGCCCGTGACACTGGCCATATCTCGTTGGCGCGCTATCGCGAGGTGGTTGAAGAGGTTGAGGACGAGCATACGCAGTTGACCGCTGAGCAGGCCGGCCTCGAAAAATCAGATGCCGTTGTCGGCGATTTTTTGATCGACGAATTGCCGCCGATTGATTTCGGCCGTATCGCGGCGCAGACCGCGAAACAGGTGATCGTTCAACGGGTCCGTGATGCTGAGCGTGAGCGCCAATTCGAAGAGTACAAGGATCGCGCCGGAGAAGTCGTCAACGGCCTGGTGAAGCGTGGCGAGTACGGTAACGTAACAGTCGATTTGGGTCGTGGCGAAGCGATACTGCGCCGCGACGAAAGCCTGCCCCGGGAAAATTTTCGTACCGGCGACAGGGTGCGCGCCTATATTTACGACGTCCGCCGCGAACCGCGCGGGCCGCAGATATTTCTAACCCGCACGCGGCCGGAATTCATGAAGGCATTGTTTACTCAGGAAGTGCCTGAGATTTACGATGGCGTTATCGAAATTCGTTCCGCCGCCCGCGATCCGGGCAGTCGCGCGAAAATCGCTGTGATTTCGAGAGACACTTCAATCGATCCGGTTGGCGCGTGCGTCGGCATGCGTGGCAGCCGCGTGCAGGCGGTTGTTGGCGAGCTGCAGGGCGAAAAAATTGATATCATTCCTTGGTCGCCGGATACTGCGACATTCGTCGTCAACGCGCTGGCGCCCGCCGAGGTGACCAAGGTTGTACTCGACGAGGATGCCCACAAAATCGAAGTCGTCGTGCCCGACGAGCAGTTGTCGCTGGCGATTGGCCGTCGTGGCCAAAACGTACGACTAGCCTCGATGTTGAGCGGGTGGGATATTGATATCTTGACCGAGGAGGAGGAATCCCAACGTCGCCAAGATGAATTCAATTCGCGCAGCCAAATGTTTATCAAGGCTCTCGACGTCGAGGACGTCATCGCCCACCTGCTGGTGACCGAAGGTTTTGCGACTGTCGAGGAAGTGGCGTTCGTACCGCTAAATGATTTGTCGACGATCGAAGGTTTTGGCGATGAAATTTCCGAAGAGTTGCAAGAGCGCGCTCGCTCTTGGCTGGAAAAGCGCGACGCGGAACTCGACGTTGAGCGCAAAAAGCTTGGCGTTGAGGACGCGATAATCGACATTCCAGGCCTGTCGTTGGAACAAATCGTGTTGCTGGGTCGCAAGGCAACCCGGACGGTCGAAGATGTTGCCGGGTTGACGCCAGACGAATTGCGGTTTTTGTTGATGGAAATTGAAACTGAAGTCAGTGTCGACGATTTATGGGAGATGTCGGACGCCGATGTAGGCCGGTTGGTGCGCCACAGTCCCCTTAATGCGGATGACGCAAACACCATCGTTATGGCGGCCCGGCAGATGATCTATGGCGACGACGTGCTGACGCCGGAACCCGAACCGGATGTTGAAGAGGTTGAAGAAACGGAGGCAGAGTTAGAGGCTGTAGTTGATCCATCGAGAGCCGAGGCGGAGGCGTTATTCAACACGCCAGCCGACGCAGGCGAGTGAGCGACAGTAGCGCCCATGTACGAGATGACGGCAGGCGAAGACAGGGCCGAGGGAGCCCATGCACGGCATAACGATACGCCGGCGCGCCGCTGCATCATGTCCGGAGACACGCTGCCGCGCGAGATGCTAATCCGCTTCGTTGTCGGTCCCGACGATATTGTTGTGCCGGACCTTTCTGAACGCCTGCCTGGGCGTGGGCTGTGGGTGACCGGACGTCACGATATGGTGGCGCAAGCGTGTGCCAAAGGTGCTTTTCAGCGTGCTGCGCGTGGCGCGGTCATGCCGCTCGTTGGTCCCAACGGCGAAGATCTGGCAACCCTGGTAGATGCTCAACTGATCCGGCGGTGCATTGAGGCCCTGGGTTTAGCTCGCCGGGCGGGCCAGTTGATCGTTGGGTTCGGTCAGGTACGAGCGACGCTCAAAGGCATGATAGCTGCCGCTGGCTCCAATCGGAAGTCGGTGGTGCTGTTGGCTGCACAGGACGCCGCTGCTGATGGCCGCGATAAACTCAGGGCGCTAGCCGAGCGAGTAAACGAAAACGGTGCGGAAATTACCCAATTGGCATTGTTCGATGCTAAAACGCTGGGACGGGCAATTGGACGTGACCAAATTGTCCACGCGTTGTTAGAAACGGATAAGGTCGGCAAGCGGCAACACGTTGCGATGTGGCGGCTGGCAGTCTATCGCGGTGTCGTACCGTTGGTGGAATTGAGGGGCGCTGAACTGGCACCCGCAGATGTGGTTGATATGGAATAAGGCTATGGCGACGACCGAAGAAGAAACCAAAAAGAAGAAGCCGCTGATATTGTCGCGCCCCGGCCGGCTGGAGCTCAAGAAGACCGTCGAAGGCGGCCAGGTTAAGCAGAGCTTTAGCCACGGCCGGTCGAAGACCGTTACGGTCGAGGTCAAGAAGAAGCGCACCTTCCGCCAGGGTGCGGGTGGCGAAATGACCGAGGTCACATCGCAACTGGAACCGGAAGAAGGGCCAGAGGCGCCGGCGCAATCACCAGTCGGGGGACCGATGGCCGAAGCGCTACCGGAGCGCACGCTGACCGAGGCCGAGCAGGCTGCACGAGTTCGGGCGCTCGAAGAAGCTTACCAAGCGGTGGAAAAAGTACGCGAAGAAGCCGAATTACACGCGATCGAAGAGGCACAACGGGCAGTGGCACAGCCGGAACCTGGACCCACCAAAGAACCGGAAGTGGTTGAAGAAGGGCCGTCAGCGAAGTCCATTGAGGAGTTGCGACGCAAAGAAGAGGAAGCACGCCAGGCTGTAAAAGCAGAGGCTTCGCGCTCTGTTGAGGAGGTGGCGCAGCGCGCCGCCGAAACGGCGCGCCGCCGCGCCGATGCCGATGACGAGGCCGCCGAAGAGGCGCCCAGCCGTGGCCGTGCCGAGGCGCGGCCCACGGGAGCGAAGCCCAGCACTGAAAGGCGCCGACGTAGCGGTAAGTTGACGATTTCCGAAGCCCTCGATGAAGAAGGTGGTGCGCGCCAACGTTCGGTCGCGGCATTCCGCCGTCGGCAGGAGCGCGAACGCCAACGCGTGCAACGCGAAGCTAGTGGGGCGCTACCGCAGCAAAAGATTGTTCGCGAGGTCCAGATCCCCGAGACGATTACGGTCAGCGAGTTAGCCAACCGGATGGCCGTGCGGGGTAACGAGGTTATCAAGTCGCTGATGAAGATGGATATTATGGCGACGATAAACCAGACGATCGACCAGGAAACCGCACAGCTCGTGGCCGAGGAATTCGGTCACGCGGTCAAGCTCGTGTCGGCTGCCGATGTCGAGATTGGCTTGGGCGCGGCGGTAATAGACGATGAGGACGTTGGATCGCCGCGCCCGCCCGTGGTTACGATTATGGGTCATGTCGACCATGGTAAAACCTCACTGCTCGACGCGTTGCGCGAGACCGATGTGGTGAGCCGTGAAGCTGGCGGTATCACCCAGCATATCGGCGCCTACCAGGTGGCAATTTCGACGGGAGAAAAGATCAGCTTTCTCGACACTCCCGGCCATGCCGCCTTTACCGCGATGCGGCAGCGTGGTGCCCATGTCACGGATATCGTTATCCTTGTCGTTGCCGCCGACGATGGCGTGCAGCCGCAGACGGTCGAAGCAATTAATCACGCCCGCGCTGCGGGCGTGCCGATGATCGTCGCCATCAACAAGGTTGACCGGCCGGAAGCCGATCCGACTCGAATTAAAAACGAATTGCTGAACCATGAAATAGTGTCCGAGGAAATGGGCGGCGAAGTGCAGTGCATCGAGGTTTCGGCCACCGAAAAGACGGGCCTCGACAACCTGATAGAGGCGATTGTGTTGCAGGCGGAAATTCTCGAACTCAAGGCCAACGCCAACCGTATGGCGTTCGGCGCCATCGTCGAGGCCAAGCTGGACAAGGGCCGCGGCGTCGTGGCGACGGTTTTGGTGCAGGGCGGTACGCTCAACATCGGCGATATCTTCGTCGCTGGCGCCGAATGGGGTCGTGCGCGCGCGATCATTGACGACCGCGGTGAAAGCATCGAATCCGCCGGCCCGTCGATGCCGGTCGAGGTGCTGGGCTTTAACGGTACCCCGCAGGCTGGTGACGATTTTGCCGTTGTCGAAAACGAAATGCGGGCGCGTGAAATTACCGAGTATCGTGCTGATCTGTTGAAAGACCAGCGCGTCGCGGCAGGTGCTCGAGGCACGCTGGACGAAATGTTCCAGCAGATTACAGCAGGCGAAGCCTCATTGGTGCCCATCGTCATCAAGGCCGATGTCCAGGGCTCAGTCGAGGCGATCGTTGGCGCGCTGGAAAATATGTCCACCGATGAAGTCAAGGTTCAAGTGCTCCATTCGGGTGTCGGCGGCATTAATGAATCCGATGTCTCACTGGCCGCGGCATCCGGCGGGCTCATCGTCGGCTTCAACGTTCGGGCGGTTCCCCAGGCACGCGACCAAGCCAAGCGCAATGGCGTCGATATCCGCTACGACAACGTCATTTACAACGTTGTCGATGATGTCAAAGCGCTACTTGAGGGCGAATTGGCGCCGACCATACAGGAAAATCACCTGGGTAACGCCGAAATTCGCGAGGTGTTTAGCGTCTCGAAGGTTGGCAAAGTGGCCGGTTGCATGATCACTTCGGGAACCGTCAAGCGCGGCGCCAAGGCGCGGCTACTGCGCGACAGCGTGGTTATTTACGAGGGCGATTTGGCGCAGTTGAAACGCTTCAAGGACGATGTTCGCGAGGTGCAGAACGGTTACGAGTGCGGCATGGCGCTCGAAAACTACAACGACATTCAAACCGGCGACGTCATCGAGTGTTACGAAGTCGAAGAGATCGCCCGTCAACTCGATGCGGGCTAACCGGCTATTAGCATAAACAGGGCCGGATCCGCATCTTAAAGGGCTGTGCATCACCAAGGTTGCGTTGATGGACCCGGTGGATAGGCAAGAGAGCTAATGGTAATTTATCGATGAGAAAACGTGCCCAGAGTTCGCGCGACGGCAGGGCTCCGAGCCAGCGTCAATTGCGGGTCGGCGAGGAAATTCGCCACGCCTTGGCGCAGATGATGGCCTGGGCCGATTTCCGTGACCCCGATCTCGCCGGCCAGTCGATTACCGTGACCGAGGTCAAAGTGAGCCCGGATTTGCGCAACGCCACCGTTTTCGTGACCCCGCTGGTGGGCGAGGCGGAAATCGTTGTGCCGGCATTGCAGCGTGCGTCCAGCTATATGCGCGGCCAGTTGGCTCGGGAGGTAACGCTGCGACACACGCCGAGCTTGCAATTTGAGTATGACGGCGGTTTCGACCAGGCCGAGCGCATCGGCGTGGTGCTGCAGAACCTCGATGTCGAACGCGATTTCGTCGAAGATGGAGATAGCAGTGGGGCGTAGGCGACGTAGCGGACGGCTGATTAACGGCTGGATCAACGTCAACAAGCCAGTCGGTATCACATCGGCGGCGTGCGTCAACAGCGTGCGCCACGCCCTCGATGCTGCCAAGCTGGGCCATGCAGGTACTCTCGATCCGGCGGCCAGCGGCGTTCTGCCGATCGCCCTGGGGGAGGCAACCAAAACCATGCCCTTTGTCGTCGACACCCATAAAAAGTATGTTTTCACCGTCAATTGGGGCGAGCAGCGCGATACCGACGACGACCAGGGTGAGGTTATCGAGACCGCCAACCGGCGCCCAGATGAGGCCGAAATTAAAGCGGTACTACCCCAGTTTACCGGCGAAATCAGCCAGGCACCGCCGACCTACTCGGCGATAAAGGTCAACGGCGAGCGTGCCTACACCTTGGCGCGGGCGGGCGAGGACGTAATCTTGGCACCGCGCCAGATATCGATCTTGTCGTTCGAGCTGTTGGGCATGCCCGGCCGCGATTGCGCTCGTTTTGCCGTAACCAGCGGCAAAGGCGCCTATATGCGCGGTTTGGCTCGCGATTTAGCTGCGGCGCTGGGTACGTGCGGCCATTTATCTAACTTGCGCCGCTGTGCGGTAGGACCATTTACTGAGGAGACTGCAATTTCACTGGATAAACTGGAAGAACTTGGCCATAGTGCCGCCACCTTCCCAACCTTGCTACCGATCGAGACTGCGCTGGACGGCATCCCGGCGTTGGACCTATCGGCAAAAGAGGCTTTGCAGTTGCGCAATGGGCAGGCGGTTCCGGTACTGCGACCGCAGGACCGGAAGCAAATCGAGGCGGTAGGTGATGAAGGTATCGTCCTGGCCGTCGAATCGGCAACGCCGGTAGCGTTGGCCCGCGTCGACGGAATTCAGATCCGCCCGGTACGTGTGTTAAACCTTTGATGCTGGGAGAAGATACTCTTGTCGATTACCGCTGAGCGCAAGGCGGAACTTATTAAGGAGTTCCAGACGAAAGAAAGCGATACCGGTTCGCCGGAAGTTCAGGTCGCTGTCTTGACCGAGCGCATTACCAATTTAACCGAACACTTAAAGGTTCACGCAAAGGATCATCACTCTCGACGCGGCCTGCTGCTTATGGTCGGCCAGCGTCGGCGGTTGCTCGATTACACACAGCGCAAAAGTGAAGAGCGCTATAAAACCTTGATCGAGCGCCTCGGCCTCCGCCGCTAGCGGAGGGCCTGGAACGCGGTAAATGTCGCAATATACCGGCCCGGTTACGCAATTCGGCGTTGCCGACCGTACCCGCGCGGATCCGCCGCGCACGCGCCACATCTGGATTACTTAACCGGTGGTGTTTGATAACCCGCTTGGGCGCGGGACAGTCGTTCGGGAATGGCTCGGACGACTGACGTACGTTGGGAAAGATATCCATGTTCGACGTAGTCCGTAAGGAAATAGAATGGGGCGGAAGGCCGCTCGTAATGGAAACAGGCCGGATTGCCCGGCAAGCCGATGGCGCCGTATTGGTGACCTATGGCGAAACATCCGCGTTATGCACCGCCGTTGGTGCTAAATCGCCCAGAGTCGGGTTGGACTTCTTCCCGCTCACTGTAAATTATCAAGAAAAGACGTTCGCCGCCGGTAAGATTCCGGGCGGTTTTTTCAAACGCGAAGGTCGGCCGACGGAAAAGGAAACGCTGACCTCGCGCTTGATCGACCGTCCGATCCGGCCGCTATTCCACCCGAGTTTCCGCTGTGAGACGCAGATTATCGCTACCGTGGTATCCCACGATCTAGAAAACGATCCTGACATCGTTTCCCTGGTCGGTGCGTCGGCAGCGCTGACGATTTCGGGCCTGCCGTTCATGGGGCCGATCGCAGGCGCGCGGGTCGGTTACATCAATGGCGAGTATGCACTTAATCCACAGGCCGACGAGATGGGCATGTCGGAACTCGATTTGATTGTCGCCGGCACTCGCGAGGGTGTTCTGATGGTCGAATCGGAGGCTCACGAATTGTCCGAGGAGATTATGCTCGGCGCGGTAATGTTCGGGCACAACGGCTATCAGACGGTGATCGACGCCATTATTGATCTGGCCGAGCAGGCGGCGAAGGAACCCCGCCCGATCGAAGAAACGCCGCAAGAGGTGCTCGATCTGGCCGATAAGGTGCGCGAATTGGGCGAAGCCAGTTTGCGTGGGGCCTACAAGGAGACCGTCAAGCAGACCCGTCAAGAAAAAATATCGGCGGCAAAACAAGAGGTTCTCAACCAGTTGTCGGAGGAGGAGCAGGCCATTGCCGGCGGTCCCCTCAAGAGCTTGGAAAAAGATATCGTGCGTCGCGATATCCTCGATACCGGCCAACGCATCGACGGCCGCGACACAAAAACCGTTCGGCAGATCGATTGCCAGGTGTCGCAATTACCGCGCAGCCATGGCTCGGCCGTGTTTACCCGCGGCGAGACCCAGGCCCTGGTGGTGACCACGTTGGGCACCGGCCAGGACGAGCAAATAGTCGATGCGCTGGACGGCGAATACCGCGAGCATTTCATGCTGCACTACAACTTCCCGCCCTATTCGGTGGGTGAAGCCGGCCGCATGTTTGGTCCCGGCCGGCGTGAGATCGGCCATGGTAAATTGGCGTGGCGGGCCATCCGCCCCTTGCTGCCGACCAAGGAGGACTTCCCCTACACTATGCGGGTGGTCTCCGAAATCACCGAATCGAACGGCTCGTCCTCGATGGCCACCGTCTGTGGCTCCTCGCTGTCGATGATGGATGCCGGGGTGCCGCTCAAGGCGCCGGTCGCCGGTATCGCCATGGGCCTGATCAAGGAAGATGACGGCTATGCCGTGTTGTCCGACATCCTCGGCGACGAGGATCATCTGGGCGACATGGACTTTAAGGTTGCGGGTACCGAAGTCGGCGTCACGTCATTGCAAATGGATATCAAAATCACGTCGATTACCGAGGAGATCATGCAGATCGCCCTCGGCCAGGCACGCGATGGCCGGCTGCACATTCTGGGCGAAATGGCAAAAGCCCTGACCTCGTCGCGCGAGGAGCTGTCGCAGCATGCCCCGCGCATCTCGACGATGAAGGTGCCCACCGACAAGATTCGTGATGTCATCGGAACCGGTGGCAAGGTCATTCGCGAAATTTGCGAAGAAACCGGCTGTAAGATCGATATCGACGACGAAGGCACAATCAAAATCGCCTCTACCGACGGCGATGCCGCGGCCCGCGCGATGGATTGGATCAAGGGTATCGTCGCCGAACCGGAGGTTGGTGTCATCTACACCGGTAAGGTCGTCAAGGTAATGGACTTCGGCGCCTTCGTGAATTTCCTTGGCCCCAAGGATGGCCTGGTGCACATCTCCGAGCTCAAGAATGAGCGCGTTGCCCAAGTGACAGACGTGGTCAACGAGGGCGAAGAGGTCAAGGTTAAGGTGATTGGCCTCGACGACCGCGGCAAGGTGAAATTGTCCATGCGCGTCGTCGACCAGGAAACCGGCGAGGAGCTGGAGGACACACGGCCGCTGCGCGAGCCCCGTGAGGGGGGGGGCGATGGCGAACGCCGTCCGCGCCGCCCGCGCCGGCCCCGCAACGACGCCGCCGAATAGGCGTTTCCCGCACGGCCTTAAAAACGAAGACGGCCTCAGAATTTTCGGGGCCGTTTTTGTTTGCTGGTTCGAAAGATTTGTTACTTGGTTGCGCCGTTGCCGTTATTGTCGTTTTCCGGCGGTGTCGGCATGCCGATGGCGTTGAAGCCGCAATCCACATAATGCACTTCGCCGGTAACTGCGCCAGACAGGTCGGACAACAGGTAGAGACCGGCGCCGCCGACATCGTCGAGCACCACGTTGCGGCGCAAGGGCGCGACGTCGCGGTTGTAGTTGTAGACTTGACGCGCTGAGCCGACGGCCGAGCCCGCCAGCGTGCGCATGGGCCCGGCGGAAATGGCGTTAACGCGAATGCCGTCGGGGCCCAAATCGGCGGCGAGGTAACGCACCGAGGCTTCCAGCGCCGCTTTAGCGACCCCCATGACGTTATAGTTGGGCATCACCTGCTGGGCGCCGTGGTAGGTCAACGTGACCATGGCACCGCCCTCGTTCATCAGTTTTGCCGCGCGCTGGGCGACGGCGGTGAACGAATAGCAGGAGATGTTCATGGTGTGCAGGAAGTTGTCCTGGCTGGTGTCGGCGTAGCGCCCCTTCAACTCTTCCTTGTCGGAGTAGGCGATAGCGTGAACGATGAAGTCGAGCCTGCTCCACGCATCGGCGACCGCGGCAAAGGTGCCGTCGAGGCTGTCCGGGTTAGAGACGTCGCATTCGACCAGCGCTACCGCGCCGACTGAATCGGCCAGGGGCGCGACCCGCTTGGCAAACGAATCCGACTGATAGGTGAAGGCCAGTTCGGCGCCTTGAGCGGCGGCGGCGCGCGCGATACCCCAGGCGATCGAATGATCGTTGGCGACTCCCATGATCAGGCCGCGTTTACCCTGCATCAGCTTGCCGGTTGTCGGAAGCTGGGTGGCGCTCTTGGATTTGGAAGCCGGCGTCATGGGCGGTGTGGGTGCGAGCGCATCAGCCATCGTAGCGCGTGAAGGCTAGGGTTGCATTGGTGCCGCCGAATCCGAAACTGTTCGACATGACACAATTGAGGCCGGCGTTGTCGATGCGCTCGGTAACGATCTCGGCGTCGCTGGCTTCCGGGTCAAGCTCTTCGATGTTGGCCGAGGCAGCGACGAAATTGTTGTCGAGCATGAGTAGCGAATAGATCGCCTCATGGGCACCGGTCGCGCCCTGGCTATGGCCGGTTAGCGACTTTGTTGACGAGATACGCGGCCGGTGGGCGCCAAACACTTCGGCGATGGCACTGAGTTCGATCATGTCGCCGGCCGGCGTCGAGGTGCCATGGGCGTTGATGTAGTCGACCGTGGTATTACCCAGGCCCTTGGCTGCCATGCGCATGCACCGCACGGCGCCTTCGCCTGAGGGTGCAACCATGTCGACGCCATCGGACGTGGCGCCATAGCCGGCGACTTCGGCGTAAATCTTGGCACCGCGGGCCTTCGCGCGCTCCATTTTCTCGAGCACGACAACGCCGCCACCGCCGGCAATAACGAAGCCATCGCGGTTGGCGTCGAACGGCCGCGAGGCCTTTTCCGGCGTGTCGTTATATTTCGACGATAGCGCGCCCATGGCGTCGAACAGTACGGTCAGCGTCCAGTGTAGTTCCTCGCCGCCACCGGCGAAGACGACGTCCTGCTTGCCCCATTGGATCAATTCGGCGCCGTTGCCGATACAGTGGGCGCTGGTCGAGCAGGCCGAGCTAATGGAATAGCTCAGACCGCGCATGTGAAACGCGGTCGATAAATTAGCTGAATTAGTTGAGCACATTGCCTTGGGTACCGCATAGGGGCCGACGCGCTTGGCGCTCTTTTCGCGCGCGGTGTCGGCCGCCGTTACCAGGGCCGATGTCGACGGACCACCGGAACCCATAACCAGGCCGGTGCGCTCGTCGGTGACTTCACTGTCGCTAAGGCCAGCGCTGGTAATCGCCTCTTGCATGGCGACGTAGTTGTAGGCCGATCCGTCACCCATAAACCGGCGCAGCTTGCGGTCGATATGGTTATCGAGGTCGATCACCGGCGCGCCGTGAACGTGGCAGCGGAACCCGCGTTCGGCGTAATTGTCGCAGAACACGATCCCCGAACGGCCCTTGTACAGGCTCGTCATCACTTCGTCGGCGTTGTTGCCAATGGGCGAGACGATGCCTAGTCCGGTGACGGCGACGCGGTGTAATTCAGGCATTACGCACCCGCCTTTTCGCCTTCGGGAAACAGGCCGACGCGTAGGTTGGTCGCTTCGTAGACGCGTTCACCGTCGAGTTCGGCATAGCCGTCGGCGACCGCCAGCGTGAAGGCGCGCTTGATCACTTTGCGCACATTGATGTGGTAGCGCAGAAGCTTGCCGTCCGGCCTTACCTCGCTGGAAAACTTCACTTCGCCGACTGATAGTGCGCGGCCTGGCCCAGGGCGCTTCAGCCAGCCAAGGAAAAAGCCGAGTATTTGCCATAGGGCGTCGAGCCCGAGGCAGCCCGGCATCACTGGGTCGCCCTCGAAATGACATTGGTAGAACCACAAATCTTCGCTGACATCCATTTCGGCGATAATTTCGCCCTGGCCGTGTTCGCCGCCGCCGTCGCTTATTTTGACAATGCGGTTGAACATTAGCATCGGCGGTAGCGGTAATCGGGCATTGCCGGGCCCGAACAACTTGCCGTGGGCGCACTGCAGCAGGTCTTCGTAGGTGAAACTGGATTTCGAAAAAGGCTCGTCCATACTCGTCAGCTCAATGCTTCGGTAACTCACTACGCCACGCGGTGGGCTTGCGGCGCACTGTAACGCAGAACGCCTGTTGTCAAAACCACACTTTCGCGCCTTCCATTCTGACGCCTGCCAGCGTGTGCGGCCGCATCGCCGCTGGTCTGGCGGCAATCTCCATAATTGGGGAGTTAGCCGGAAGAAATACACGAAATATTATGGCGTTAACCAACAGTTTTGAAAAATTCCTCTTTACAACGATCGGCGATGGTACATATCTTTAGCGAATGATACAGGCCTCTGCCAATGAATGAAATTTCTGCAACACGGCCTGAACGGCCCTTCGCTGACGCGCTACGACGGCTCAAGAAAGCCGAGCTACGGCCCACCCGGCAGCGGTTGGCGCTCGGCAAGTTATTGTTCGATGGCGGCGACCGACATGTGACAGCCGAAAACCTGCACGACGAGGCCATGCGCCATGGTATCCGGGTGTCGCTGGCCACCGTCTACAACACGCTCAACCAGTTCACCACCGCTGGATTGTTGCGCGAGGTTGTTGTCGCGCCGCGGCGTTCGTATTTCGATACCAACATCGCCAACCACCATCATTTTTTTTATGAAAACGATGGCGCGCTGGAAGATATTCCCAGCGATGCAGTCACGCTGGCCACGTTGCCGGAACCGCCTGATGGCGCGCAGATTCAACGGGTCGACGTGATGGTGCGTCTGCGCCGCGAGGAATAGTCGCCTAGCGTATTTAAATCTTCATTAAATTACTTGAAATAAATATTGTATAGCCAAGTTTAGAATATATCTAAACTATTGACAAGGGCATTGGCGTACGTCATATTGCATTTATGACAAGCGCAACTGTGGCGCATAGTGCGTCGTGGCAGGCATGAAATCAAAAGTATTAAACTAGGGAAAGGAGAGTGCAATGTCGCTCAAAGGCAGCAAGACAGAAGGCAACCTGAAGGACGCCTTCGCCGGTGAAAGTCAGGCCAACCGCCGCTATCTTTACTTCGCGCAAAAGGCCGACATCGAAGGGTATAACGACGTTGCCACTGTATTCCGCTCAACCGCTGAGGGCGAGACTGGGCATGCGCACGGCCATCTGGAATATCTCGAAGAAACCGGCGATCCGGCAACCGGCCTGCCGATTGGTAACACGTCACAGAACCTCGGTGCTGCAGTCGCCGGTGAAACCCACGAATATACCGACATGTACCCAGGCATGGCGCGAACCGCCCGCGAAGAGGGTTTCGACGAGATTGCTGATTGGTTCGAAACGCTGGCCAAGGCCGAGAAAAGCCACGCTGGTCGCTTTCAGAAAGCACTTGACGAGCTCGATTAGCGCCTGATCGAACGATCTACCGCGCGCGGTAGTCCCCGGATCCCCGCCGCAGTTTGCCGAACGTTTTTGTTTCCTGTGTTGTTATGATCCGCCGCGCTGGTCGCGGGCGGTTAACGAGGGAAGTGCGACATGACGAACAACGGCGACAATGAGGGCAGAGCCGCTGTGCCCACCGAGGGCAGCCTTGAAGCGCCGATCCGCCACCCCATTCCCTGGCACGATGCCAGCTATCTAGACGAGGAGAAGCTCGACGCCGAACTGCGTCGAGTCTTCGACATCTGCCACGGCTGCCGCCGCTGTTTTAATATGTGCGACAGCTTTCCCAAGCTGTTCGACCTGATCGACGAATCGCAATCGGGCGAACTCGACACGGTCGACAGCAAGGATTTCAAACCGGTCATTGACGCCTGCACCCTGTGCGACATGTGCTTCATGACCAAGTGCCCTTACGTGTCGCCGCATGAATTTGATCTCGATTTTCCGCACCTGATGCTGCGCGCGCGCGTCATCGAAAACACTAAAAACAGTATTCCCTTTGCCTACCGCCAATTGGCCAAGACCGACCGCAATGGACGCCTTGCTGGCAGCGCTGCGGGGGTGACCAATTGGACCTCGGATGTCGGCAACAAAATAACGCGTCCAGTGTTGGAGGCGGTGACCGGTATCGATCGGCGCGCGGTGCTGCCGAAATTTCACGGCAAAACCTTTACCGCAAGGGCGAAGTCGCAAATGCCTGAGGTTAACACGGCGGCTCCAGCGCATGGGCGCAAGGCGGCGCTCTACGCCACCTGTTTCGTCAATTATAACAACCCGCGTGTGGGCGAGCTGACCCGTGACGTGCTGACTCATAATGGGGTTGCCACGGAAGTTGTCTATCCGGGCTGTTGCGGCATGCCGCTGCTTGAACAGGGCGATCTAGCCAAGGTAGCTGCGAGCGCTCGCAAGGTAGCCTGCAAAATACGGCGGTGGATCGACGACGGCTATGATATTGTTGCGCTGACGCCAAGCTGTGCATTAATGCTCAAATTCGAATGGCCGCTCATCGTGCCCGATAATGAGGACGTGTGCCGGCTCGCCGCCGTAACGCGCGATATCTCGGAATACATTGTCGATATTGCCAAAACCGAAGGTCTAGCAGAGGGGCTGCAGCCCCTGCCCGGTGGCGTGGCGCTGCATTTGGCCTGCCACGCGCGGGCGCAGAATATGGGCAAGAAGGCCGCCGAGATGCTACACCTGATCCCCGATAGCAATCTCAAAGTGATAGAGCGTTGTTCCGGTCACGGCGGCTCGTGGGGAATTTTTAAGGACAATTTCGACACCGCCATCAAGATCGGCCGCCCGGTTGCCCGCCAAGCGGCCGATCAGCCGTTGATCGCCTCAGAATGTCCGCTCGCGGCCAACCATATCCTGCAGGGCGTCGAACTGCAGGCCGGTTCCGATGGCAGCGTACCGGCGCGCATCTATCACCCGTTGGAGCTGTTTGCCATGGCCTATGGACTCGATGTCGAAGCCGCCTAAGTGAACGCAAGACCGGGTATGACAATGAAACATGAGATCACCCGCGACGACATCATGGCGATGGACGACTACGTCAAGATCCGCCGCAAACGGCGCAGCGAAGTGGTAGCGCTTAAGCGTCACCGGCGCATGGAGGTCGGACCGGTCGCTGTGTTTTACTTTGAGAACTACGTTACCATGTGGCATCAAGTGCACGAGATGCTGCACATTGAGCGCGGCGGCGAAGATCAGATAACCAACGAGCTAGCGGCCTATAACCCATTGATTCCAAATGGAAATGAGCTAGTTGCGACAGTCATGTTCGAGATCGATGACGAGACGCGACGGCGCAATTTTCTGGCCCGGCTTGGTGGCATCGAGGAAACCGCTTTCCTGCGCTTCGGCGATGAGAAAGTAGCCGGTGTGCCCGAAGACGATGTCGACCGTACCACCGCTGCTGGCAAAGCGAGCGCCGTGCAGTTCATCCACTTTCCGTTCACCGTCAGCCAGGGCGAGAAATTACGCGCTGTTGGCACCGAGGTAATTATTGGGTTCGACCATCCGGAATACAGCCACATGGCGGTCATGCCCGAAGTGGTGTGCGCCGCGCTGGCGGAAGATTTTGACTAACCGGATTAGGTTTTAGGGACAGGTCGCTTAACCACGGAATTCGTCCGGCAGAATACCCCAGAGAACATCTTGCGGCATCCATCCGGTGACGCGGTGGGCGTCGACGGTGATGCGGCACCAGCCTTTTTCGCAACCGAGTAAGTTGGCGACCACACCGGGTTCGACGAATGCCGCGATCTGTGCTGTCTTGTTGGGCTCTTGGTAAATTCGGTCTTCCCGGCCCGCTATGGCCACGGTGCGTTTGCCCGACAACAGCGATTTGTGAATCCAGCCCGACGTGCCGTCTTGCGCGCGCACCTGCCGCCAGACTTTGAATTCGGCCACTACCTTGATGGGCAGTCCGACGCGAGTCAGTACCCAATCGATGGGATAACGGTAACCGGGGCCGGTGCGAATGTTCGCCGGATCGTCGCGTACGCTGACAAAACGCGGTAGCGGCAGGCCGGTTTTCGATTGTGCGGAAGCCGGTCCGGTGGCGAACAGCAACACGACGGCGATGGTGCCACACATCCAGTGGGCAGAATTGGTACGAAGCAAGCGCATTGGACCCCTGTCGTCTACCGAATAAAACCGTATCGGGTCAAGCGTTCTGAACCGTTATATGTCGTGCGCTTTGTGCCAAAGTGAGGACGCGGATAAAGGAAAGTCTTCGGCGCAGGCTGCCTGATTTGGAAAGCGTTGTTTGAAACTGGGGGAATATGGCAACCATCAAACCGTTGGCTATCGTCACGCGAAAATTACACGGGGCGACCGAAATGCGCCTCAAGGAATTGTTCGATGCGCGGTTGAACGACGACGATACGCCCATGAGCCACGACCAGCCCATCGCCACTGTCGGCGAGGCCGATGTGTTGGTGCCGGCCTCGACGTGTTCGAGAGTGAACCGGCCGTCGATCCCCAATTGATGGCGTTGGACAATGTGCTGCTATTGCCCTATCTGAGCTCGGCGACGACCGAAGGCCGGCGCGAGATGGACGAGAGGGTCGCCATCAATACCCAAGCCTTCGTTGACGGCCACACCCCGGTAGACTGGGTGCTGGAGACGATGTATTAGGCTGCGGAGCGAACCGTCGCGCAACAGCGCGGCGAAAGTCGCTCCGCAGATAAAATGCAACCTTATCCTTCGATAGGCTCAGGATGAGGTCCTTGTTAATTAGCCGATCGCGGTAATCGTCGGCGTATCGCCGCACAGCGCGCAATTGGGGTCGTGCGGGATCTTGATGGTGTGGAAAGCAGGCCCCAGTGCGTCGTAGATCACCATGCGCCCGGTTAGGCTGTTGCCGAGGCCGAGTAGCTCCTTCAGCACTTCGGTCGTCTGCAGCGAGCCCATAACGCCCGCCAAAGCGCCCAGAATGCCCGCTTCGTCGCAGCGGGGTACTAGGTCGGCGGGCGGCGCTTCGGCGAACAGGCAGCGGTAACAGGCCGTCGGCGAGCTATCGTTACGCCGGAACGTATAGAGCTGGCCTTCGAAGCGTAGCAGCGCGGCGCTGACCAGCGGCTTGTTGAGTAAATAGCAGGCGTCGTTCAAGAGATAACGGGCATCGAAATTATCGGTGCCATCGGCGACCAAATCATAATTGGCGATTATATCTGCGGCGTTTTCGGCCATCAGGCGGGTGTCGTAGGGAACCACTTTGATGCCTGGATTGAGCGCGGCGACGGTGTCGGCGGCGCTGGCGACCTTTTGATCGCCCACACGGTCGGTCATGTGGATAATCTGGCGCTGTAGATTAGTGAGATCGACCTCGTCGTCGTCGACCACGCCCAATGTGCCGACCCCAGCGGCGGCCAGATAGAGCAGCAGCGGCGTGCCGAGGCCGCCGGCGCCAACCACCAGCACCTTCGACTGCAACAGTCGCTCCTGACCTTCGTTACCGACCTCATCGAGAATTAGGTGGCGGGCGTAGCGGTGAAATTGCTCTTCCGAAAGTTCCATGGGACCGCCTTTAGTGCCCTTCAAACACCGCGGTCAAAAGATAACGCTCGGCGAACGAGGGCAACACGGCGACGACCAGCTTGCTCGTCATCTCCGGTCGCGCGCCGACTTCGAGCGCTACGGCGAGCACTGCGCCCGACGAGATACCGCAGGGCAGACCTTCGACTTGCGCGGCCCGGCGCGCCATCGCCATGGCGCTCTCGTTAGCGATTGGCAGGATTTCGTCGATCAGATTGATATCGAGTATATCTGGTATGAAACCGGCGCCGATACCCTGAATTTTGTGAGGTCCGGGCGGCCCGCCCGACAACACCGAGCTGTCCTCCAGTTCGACGGCGATCATTTTTACCTCGGGCTTGTGCGCCTTTAAAACCTGGCCGACGCCAGTTAGCGTGCCGCCGGTGCCGACGCCGGCGACGACCACGTCGACCTTGCCGTCGGTATCGTTCCAGATTTCCTCTGCCGTGGTTTGGCGGTGGATTTGCGGGTTTGCCGGGTTTTCGAACTGTTGTGGCATAAAGGCATTGGGGGTATCAGCGACGATTTCCTTGGCCTGTGCGATCGAACCGTTGATGCCGTCAGCCGCTGACGTCAGCACCAATTCAGCGCCCAACAGCAGCAGCATTTTGCGCCGTTCGTGGGACATGGAGTCCGGCATCACCAGAATACAACGGTAGCCGCGCGCAGCGGCGACGAAGGCCAACGCAATACCGGTATTACCCGAGGTTGGCTCGACGATAACGCTACCGGGACCCACTTGGCCTGTGGCTTCAGCCGCCGTGATCATCGCCAGGCCGATGCGGTCCTTGACCGAGGCCAGCGGATTAAAAAACTCCAGCTTGGCAACTAGGTTAGCGTGGCAGCCCTCCTCCTCTGCCAATGGGCGTATACGCACCAGGGGTGTCGCGCCGATGGTGTCGACGATCGATTCGTATATCTGTCCGCGGAACTCGGGCTGCAGATCGGTCAAGGGCTCGGCTGTCGCCATGAGCTTAACTCTCCATATTCATCAACGCGCACCGCCATTTGAGGCTTGTCAGATCGTATAGTCGAGGCGTTTCGCACCCTTACTTTCGATCCCGGCTTCGTGCGCCCGATTACAAAGATCTTGGATCGTTATACCGTCCAGATGTTCCATGCATTGTTGCGAAACATTCTCCCACATGGGGCCGACAACGGCGGCACCCAATGATGAGGTGTCGTTATTTTCGTTGGCGTCGTCGCGCGATTCCATGTCGAGGATCACCCGCACCACGTCGCCGACAGTAATGCGCCTACGTTCGCGCGCCAAGCGGTAGCCGCCGCGTGGTCCGCGTATGCCGCTCAGCACGCCGGCGCGCACGAGATTTTGCAAGACCTGTTCTAGGTAGCGCCGGGGAATACCCTGGCGGCGCGTGATTTCACGGCTTTGTACCGGCACCGGCCCGGTGTTAAAGGCAATATCGAGAACCGCTTCGACGGCAAATAGTGTTTTGCGTGAAAAGCGAAACATCGAGATCTTTCCTTAGGCCGCCGCGCCGGCAGTGCCGGTAGAGCCAAAGCCGCCAGTTCCTCGGGCGCTATCCGATAATTTATCGACTTCGTTCCACACCGCTTGGGTGACGGGGGTGACGACCATTTGGGCGATGCGCATGCCGCGCTCAATGGTGAACGGTGTGTCGCCGTGATTGATCAGGATGACGCCCACTTCGCCACGGTAGTCGGCGTCGATGGTGCCCGGCGTATTCACCACCGTTATACCCTGCTTCAACGCCAAGCCCGAGCGCGGACGGACCTGCGCCTCGAAACCGGGCGGTAGCGCGATTGCCAGTCCCGTAGGCACCAGGGCGCGTTCGCCCGGTGCGATAATCACTTCGCCCTCGATGGCGGCCAGCAGGTCCATGCCGGCGGCGAGTGTCGATTCATAGCCTGGAAGTTCGAGCCCGGCGCTGTGGGAAAGCCGGGCGACATCGACCTTGACCTGGTTATTGCTCATGCCGCGGTCCCCAAGCTCGCCGCCACGCGTTCGGCGAGCTGTTCAGCGACGTCTTCTTTTGACATACGTGGCCAGTTTTCGACGCCGTCGGCGCTAACCAGGTGAATGGTGTTATCGGCACCGCCGAAGGTGCCGGATTCTGGCGAAACATCGTTGGCCAATAGCCAATCGCAACCCTTGTTTTCGCGTTTGGCCTGGGCATTGGCGACGATATTTTCGGTTTCCGCAGCGAAACCGACCACCAGTTGCGGGCGCTTATTCCCTGCTGCGCTGAGGGTCGCCAGCACATCGGGATTTTCCGTCATGTTCAGCGTCGGCAACTTACCTTTGGTCTTTTTCACTTTTTCCTTCGCTGCCGTGTCGACGCGCCAATCAGTGACAGCGGCGGCACACACCGCGACATCGGCCGGCAGCGCGGCCTGGCACGCGTCGAGCATCTGTTGTGCGGTTTTGATGTGCACCACGTAGACGCCGGCGGGGTCGGGCAGATTGGTCGGGCCCGACACCAGTGTTGTTGCGGCACCCTGGCGCGCCAAAGCGGCGGCGATGGCGTGTCCCTGGCGCCCCGACGAGTGGTTGGCGATGTAGCGTACCGGATCGATGGGTTCGTGGGTCGGCCCACTGGTGACCAGGGCGCGCCGACCGGCTAATGGCGAGCTATCGCCGAAATAGGCAGTGATGACCCCGGCGATTTCATCGGGCTCGGCCAGGCGGCCGGGGCCGAACTCGCCGCAGGCCATGTCGCCTTCGTCGGGGCCGATGATGCGTACGCCGTGTTCCAACAGTGCTGTGAGATTGGACTGGGTGGCCGCGTGCTGCCACATGCGCACATTCATGGCGGGCGCGACCATGACCGGCTTGTCGGTCGCCAACAAGGTGGTCGAGGCCAAATCGTCGGCAAGACCCTGAGCCATCTTGGCTAGGATATTGGCGCTGGCCGGCGCGACGACCACAAGATTGGTATCGCGCGATAGCTGGATATGCCCCATCTCGGCTTCGCTGGTGAGCGAAAACAGGTCGGTGTAGACCTTGTCTTCGGTTAGCGCCGACACCGATAGTGGGGTGACGAACTGGGCACCGCCGCGGGTTAAAATGCAGCGCACGGCCAACCCACGCTTGCGCAACAGGCGAATCAGTTCGAGGCTTTTGTAAGCTGCGATACCGCCGCTAATGATCAAAAGTATGCGTTTGCCGTGGAGCATACCGGCCGTCATCCGCTAACTGGGACGGTCCTGCGTGGTTTAAAAGGGTTTTACGACTCTTGTATGTATTTAAATAGTCGCCCGGCGTCGTCAGAGCAAGCCGCATTCCGAGGACTGACGCAAAAACGGCTGAATTACGGCTATTACAGGGTGGCCAGCAACACAATAGCGACCACCGCGATGGCCAGCCATAGCGGCCATTGGGGTGCTCCGGTGTCTTCGTCGGCGAGATCGATGCTCAAATCTCCATCCGCCAGCGCTTGCGCGGCGCGCTCGATTTCGCTGATGACATGGGGAAGACGCTCGGCGGCACAGAAGGCATCGGCGGCCAGCTCGGCCAGTTGCGCTTCCGGCCCCCTGTGCTCGTTCATCCAATCTTCGATAAGCGGCTGGGCGAGTTGCCACATGTTGGCATGGGGCGCGAGTTGGCGCCCGACGCCTTCGGCCAGCAGCATGGTTTTTTGCAGCAGCAACAGCTGCGGCTGAGTTTCCATGTCGAACTGCTCGGTCATTTGAAATAATTGCGCGAGTAACCGCGCGATGGAAATTTCGCTGGAGGGGCGGTCGAAAATCGGTTCGCCGATCGCCCGCACCGCCTGCTTGAAGACCTGCCGGTCTTTGTCGGGCGGCACGTAACCTGCGCGGAAATGAACGTCGGCGACACGGTCATAGTCGCCGGTGACGAAGCCTAACAGCATGTCGGCCAGATAATAGCGCGTGCGCCGGTCGATCCGTCCCATGATGCCGAAATCAACCACGGCAAGCGCGCCGTCGGCCTGCACAAAAGCGTTGCCGGGGTGCATGTCAGCATGGAAGAAACCATCGCGAAAGACTTGGCGGAAAAAGTTCTCTGACGCGCGGCGCACGATGGCTCCCAAATCGTGGCCGGCGGCACGCAAATCGTCGACATCGTGGATCGGTATGCCTTCGATCCGCTCGGTCGTAAGCACGCGGCGGCCGGTACGCAGCCAATCGACAGTGGGCACCACGTAATCGGGATCGCCGGCGAAATTTTCGCGCAATTCCACTGCCGCGGCGGATTCCATGCGCAGATCCATCTCCCAATGCACTGCCTCGGCGAAGGTTTCGATGGCCGCGATGGGCTTGAGGCGGCGCAGCCGCGGCTGAGTTCGCTCAACCACGTCGGCGACCCAGCGAAACAGGTCGAGGTCGCGTTCGAAGGCGTTTTCGATACCGGGCCGTAATATTTTGACGGCGACATCACGGCCGGTGACTGGCATACCTGCTTCGGTAGCAACGGCGGTCTCTTGTAACGTCGGTTTGGTCACGGCGAAATGAACTTGCGCGATCGACGCGGCGGCAACCGGTTCGTCTTCGAAACTTTCGAACAATTCGTCGAGTGTTCCTTCAAGGTCCGCTTCGATGGCCAGGCGCGCCTCGGCTGATGAAAACGGCGATAAATCGTCCTGTAAGGCGGACAGATCGTTGGCAATGGCCTCGCCGGCCAGATCGGGGCGAGTGCTCAGCATTTGCCCGAACTTGATGAAGCTGGGGCCGAGTTCCTGCAGCGCGATGGCCAAACGTTCGCCGGGGCGCAGCGAGCGCACGCTGCGTTTGACTTGGAAACCCGATAACAGCTTTGCTGAGAGAATGAAACCATCAGTTGCCGGTAGCCAGTTGAGCGGAAACAACGCGTCGTGCAGCGCTAGTGTGCGGGCGATCCCGACCAGTCGCAGAACATTTCGCACGGCGCGTAGCATCGGCGGCGCCCCTACAGTCGCCACGCCGAGTGGATGGCAGCGATCCCCCCGGACAAATTGCGATAGCTTATTTGGCCGAAATTGGCGTCGCCCAGCATCGCCGCCAACTCGCCCTGTGGTGGGAATTTTCGAATACTTTCAGCGAGATAGACATAGGCATCCCGGTCGCGGGCAACCAGTTCGCCGATCTGTGGCAGGACAGTGAAGGAATAACGGTCGTAGAGTTGCGCCAGCATCGGTACCACCACGCGGCTAAATTCTAGACACAGAAAATGGCCGCCAGGTTTGAGCACGCGCCGGGCTTCCGCCAGGGCTTTGTCGATATGGGTTACATTGCGCAGGCCAAAGGCGATCGTGTAGGCGTCGAGCGCGGCATTGGCGAACGGTAGTTCCTCGGCATTGCCGCATACCAGTTGCGGAGCGCCGGCCCCGGCCTGCCTACCGTAGTTGATCGTCCGGTCGCGGCCGGTGGACAGCATGTTGGCGTTGATATCGCAGATGGTAACGTTCGCTTTGCCATTGCAGCGCGCCAATATCCGCCGGACGATGTCGCCGGTGCCGCCGGCGACATCGACAATCTCCATGCCCGGTTGCGGGTTGAGTTGGCCGACAAACGACGATTTCCACAGGCGGTGAACGCCGGCGCTCATCAAATCGTTCATGAGGTCGTAGCGGCTGGCGACGGAATCGAATACGTTGCGCACCCGTGCCGTCTTCTCACCCACCGGCACTTGCGTGTAGCCGAAATGGGTCGTTGACCGGTCGTCGTTGGGGCCAGGCTCGCTCATAGGCCGAACTTTATCGGAGACGGGCCCCTGGCGGCAAAAGAAAATCCTGCGGCATATCGCTCTTAATGCGTGCGGATGGGGTCTGCGGCACGATTACCCCGCCCGCACTGGGTCAATCGTGCTATGCAACACCCAGAAAGCACTCTAGGGACATGCGATGCCCGAACTGCCCGAAGTCGAAACCACCCGCCAAGGTCTGCTGAAGACATTGGAGGGGCAAGTTTTGCAAACCGTCGAAGCGCGGGTGTCGGCGCTACGTTTCCCGTTGCCGGTCGATCTGGCGGCGCGGCTTACCGGACGTAAGGTAGTCGGTATCGACCGACGGGCGAAATATCTGCTGGTGGTGCTGGAGGACAGCCAGGTCTTGCTGGTCCATCTGGGCATGACCGGGCGCATGCGAGTTTTCCCGGCCGGTAATGGACTACCGCCGCCGGGAAAGCACGATCATGTTATTTTTCGCACCGCTGAGGGTTCAGAAATCCGCTTCAACGATACCCGCCGGTTCGGCATCGTGGATCTGATGGCGGCTGACGGCGTCGCGAACCACCCGCTGCTGCGCGATTTGGGGCCGGAGCCGCTGGGCAATGCCTTCGATGGCCCCCTCTTGGCGGCGCGGTTACAGGGCCGGCGAAGCCCCATAAAGGCGGCCCTGCTCGACCAGAAGACGGTGGCCGGGCTGGGCAATATTTACGTCTGCGAAGCACTGTATCATTCCAATTTGTCGCCCAAGCGCGGCGCTTACACCGTTCAGGGCGCGCGGGCCGAGCGGCTGGCCGAGGCGATCCGGCAGGTGTTAAACGAGGCTATCGTCGCTGGCGGGTCCAGCCTGCGCGATTTTCGCCATGCCGATGGCGAACTCGGTTATTTTCAGAAACAATTCTCTGTGTATGGACGCGAAGGGGAATGTTGTCCGCGTTGCGCCGAAGAGAAAAAACCGATTGGTTGTATTCGTCGTATTGTGCAAAGCGGCCGATCGACTTTCTATTGCTCTCGCTGGCAGCGTTGAGTAAACAGCGGGCCCATCATGAAATCGCGCCTGACCACACACTTGTATAGCTTGCTGGCCGCGCTTGGCCTGATGGCTTTGTTTACCGGTAGGCTGCTTGCCGCTGATCCGGAATATCTGGCCGTGGTGGCGGACCTACCGTTGCCGCCGGGTTTGGTTGAGGATGTCGGCGCCGGTATCAGTTTTGACAAGCCGGTAGGGCGAATCGTCGAGGCGCTGGCGCGTGGCACCGTTGCGAAAACCGACGTCTCAGCGTTCTATCGTGCCACTCTGCCCGGTTTGGGTTGGAAACCGCTTGCGGATGATCAGGCTGGTTCACGCTGGCAGCGCGGTGGAGAAGTTTTGAGCGTCGACATTGTCGACACTGGTGATCCATTGTTGGTGCGGTTTTCCATCGCACCTAAATAAACACAAACAGTCCTGGACCCGAATGGGGTGGGATATCGATGAGGAGAACCGGGTGATGGCCTATAAAAACATCGAAGTCGAAACCCAAGGTCGTGTCGGCATTGTGCGGCTCAACCGGCCGAAGGCACTGAATGCATTGTGCGCGGCGTTGGTTTCGGAACTTGGGCAGGCGCTCGACGGGTTCGAAGCAGACGACAATATTGGCTGTATCGTGCTGACCGGCTCCGAGAAGGCGTTCGCCGCGGGCGCTGATATCAAGGAGATGGTCGATAAGACCTACATCGGCGCTTACTTGGAAGATTTCATTACCGATGGGTGGGAGCGGGTCACCACATGCCGCAAACCCATCATTGCTGCGGTGGCGGGTTACGCTTTGGGCGGCGGCTGCGAAGTGGCGATGATGTGCGACTTTATCATCGCCGCCGACAACGCCAAGTTCGGCCAACCCGAAATAACCCTCGGCACCATCCCGGGCGCCGGTGGAACGCAACGACTCTCGCGCTTTGTCGGCAAGTCGAAGGCCATGGAGATGATATTGACCGGCCGAATGATGGATGCCAACGAGGCTGAACGTTCGGGCCTGGTGAGCCGCATCATACCTCTGAACGAGTTGATGGATAACGCCATCGAAACGGCTAACACCATCGCCGGGATGTCGCGGCCGATTACCTGCCTGGCTAAGGAAGCGGTCAATCGGGCGTTCGAGACGACACTGACGGAGGGCGTGCGTTTCGAGCGCCGGGTGTTTCACTCGATCTTTGCCTCAGATGACCAAAAAGAGGGTATGGCGGCGTTTATTGAGAAGCGCCAGCCGAACTTTAATAATAGATAGTTGGTGGCCAGATAGTAGGTGGCGGCGCGGCCTTGACGACGTACCAGTGCACCGCTATAAGCCGCGCCGCAGCGACATTTAGAGAAAAATAGAATAACCATGGCCCATCATGCTTCGGCAAAGCAGCGCATTCGGCGCAACGCCCGCCGCACAGAGATCAACCAACGCCGTATCAGCCGTATCCGCACCTTCGTCAAAAACGTTGAAGCGGCGATCGAAAGCGGCAATCGCGACGCTGCGAATCTTGCATTTCGTGCTGCACAACCGGAATTACACCGCGGTGTGACCAAAGGCGTGCTTCAGCGCAACACTGCCAATCGTCGTTTGTCGCGGTTGTCTGCGCGCATCAAGGCCATGTCATAACCACTTACTAGGTTTAGACTTTGTTGAAAACCGCGCTTGGTTAGCGCGGCTTTTTTGTTACTGTGCAAGGTGAAATGGCAATTTTTTTAACCAATTTTGTTTTAGGGTTGTTGCGGGCCGCCACAGTCACATGTATGCTGACCTTTGCTTTCCGGCGGATAAATATAATAATAATATAATATTCAACAACCGGACACTCGCGCTATTAATTGGGGGACCGATAAAGGCAAGGCTTAAAGAGAGTAGGCAAGTCTTTAAGGGGATTGGTGGTGCTTTAAGTAAGTAAATACGGATAAAAATGGAATATACGTAAGTAAAAATAGGGTAATTAAATTTGGAGATTTAGGTCCTAGCTCGTGCCGAGTCTTAAATTCGCGGTTCGCCGACTTGAAGGTGGCAGCAGGCCATTTGTCGGTTCTTTGCAAGTTAGGTTTTGGGAGAGAGTCATTTGTACTGCAAGCAACATTGTCTTGCGTGGTTCGGTCTTAGCTGGCCGGTGCTGCAGGTAGTAGGTTCTGTCGAAGTTGCACACTTCCTAAAAATTTGGCACCGGTTTACTCACGCGACAGAGAGTATCGTCTAATGATAGAGCAGTGGGGGCATGCCGATACGACGTTGGTTGAGCAATGGACGCGCATTCGGGCGCGATTGCGGGCGGATGTTGGGGAGGCTGCATTTAACAGTTGGTTGAAACCACTGACCTTGGGTGAGATGTTGGGTAACCGGCTGCGTATCGCCGTGCCAACGCGGTTTATGCGCGATTGGATCGAGCAAAATTACGGGAGCCAGTTGACCGAGTTCTGGCGGGAAGAAAATGCCAGCGTGGCTCAAGTTGAAGTTATCGTTGAACCGATTCGCACAGTCGTACAAGCCCCTGGGGGACCGCCGCGCCCGCCAATTGGTCAGCGCCACGATGGTGAAACGGCGCCGGAGTCAGACGAATTCGTGCCAGCCGACGGCTCGGATGCCGTTGTGACGGCGTCCGAAGATGTTCAGGCGTTGCTCGATAAGCGGTTCGTTTTCAAAAATTTTATTGTTGGGCGGACCAACGAGCTGGCCCATGCTGCGGCACGGCGTGTTGCTGAATCCGGCGGTGTACCGTTTAACCCGCTGTTTTTGTTTGGGGGCGTTGGGCTTGGCAAGACCCATCTTATGCATGCTATCGCCTGGCACATTACCAAACGCGAACCCTCGCGTCGTGTGTTGTACATGTCGGCCGAAAAGTTCATGTACCAGTTTATTCGCGCGCTGCGGTTTCGCACGATAATGGATTTCAAGGAGCAGTTCCGCTCGGTCGACGTGTTGATGATCGACGATATCCAGTTCATTTGTGGCAAAGATTCAACCCAGGAAGAATTCTTCCATACCTTCAACGCGCTGGTTGATCAAAACCGGCAAATAGTAGTCTCTGCCGACAAGTCGCCGTCGGATTTGGATGGCATGGAGGAGCGCCTGCGCTCGCGTCTGGGGTGTGGTTTGGTTGCCGACATCCATCCCACTGATTACGAATTACGGCTCGGTATTCTGCAGGACAAGGCAGAGCAACTTGGCGCCCAGATGCCTGACAAGGTGTTGGAGTTTCTGGCCCACAAGATCACGTCAAACGTCCGCGAATTGGAAGGTGCCTTAAACCGGATCGTCGCGCAGTCGACACTGGTGGCGGGCCGTCCGGTCACCCTGGAGACGACCCAGGACGTCTTGCGTGATCTGCTGCGCGCCAATGACCGACGGGTAACAATTGAGGATATCCAGAAAGGGGTAGCCGAACATTTCAATATACGGCTGGCCGACATGCATTCAGCCCGGCGCGCCCGCGCCGTTGCCCGGCCGCGCCAGGTGGCGATGTATTTGGCGAAGCAACTGACGGCTCGCTCGTTGCCAGAAATCGGACGCAAGTTCGGCGGACGCGACCATACGACGGTGATGCACGCGGTGCGAAAAGTTGAAGAATTGCGCTCCACCGATAACAGTTTTAACGAAGATGTCGAATTATTGAAACGAATGCTAGAAATTTAGCCGTAAGCGTACTGTTGATCTGGACCTAACCAGCTGAAAACAATAAAATAATTTGGGTACTTCCGGTCTCCCAATTGAGGTGAAATCAGTGTCGAATCACTCTGATTCTGATATGCTTATTTGCCGTCTAAATTAGCGTGGTTACAGCCTGTTGGTTCAGGTGGTGGCAGTGAGTCAATTCGGTCCGTGAAGATGTCGGCGCAGTGGGTGTTCCGGTGCATTATTTTAGGCTATTTACGGCTAAGGTTGTGGGGAACGGTCCCGTCTTTACCAGTGAATGTGTCGGCCATCAAGGCGATCGAAGCCGGCCGAATTATCGGTGGCGATAAAGTTTGAGAGTAACGATGAAGCTGACGATCGAACGATCTACCCTGTTGAAGGCGTTAGCGCATGTGCAAAGCGTCGTCGAGCGCCGCAATACCATACCGATTCTGGCAAATGTGTTGCTCGATGCCGGCGACGGCACGCTGACGCTGACCGCCACTGACATGGATCTTGCGATTACCGAAAAAATAGCTGCCGATGTAAGCCAAACGGGCTCTAGCACGGCGCCGGCGCACACCTTCTACGATATCGTGCGCAAACTGCCCGACGGTGCCCAGGTAGAGGTGGAGACCGACGTTGCCGCCGGGCAATTGCTGCTGCGGGCGGGGCGGTCCCGGTTCAGCTTAAGTACTTTGCCGATAGAGGATTTCCCGGTTTTGAGCGGCGGTGATCTGCCGGTTTCCTTTTCGCTACCCGCCGAAGAACTGCGGGCGGTGATTGATCGCACGCGGTTTGCGATATCGACAGAAGAAACGCGTTATTATCTGAACGGCATATATCTGCATGCAGTGGAATCAAACGGCGTGAACTTCCTGCGCGCGGTTGCTACCGATGGCCACCGGCTGGCTCGGGTTGAGATTGCCTTGCCGGCGGGTGCCGAGGCCATGCCTGGCGTGATTGTGCCGCGTAAGGCAATCACGGAAGTGCGTAAGTTAATCGACGAGACGACCAACTCCGTCGAATTGGCGTTGAGCGACACCAGAGTTCAACTGGAATTCGACGGCATCGTTCTTACCTCAAAGCTGGTCGACGGCACGTTTCCCGATTACGAGAGGGTTATTCCCACCGATAACGACAAGGTCATGGTGGTCGATAGCGATGTTTTCACCGCCGCGGTCGATCGCGTTTCGACAATTTCGTCGGAGAAAAGCCGTTCCATCAAGCTTGCGGTTAACCCAGGCTCCCTCACCTTGTCGGCGACCAGCACCGAGAATGGCAGTGCTACGGAGGAACTAGAGGTCGGCTATACCGATGGCGAACTGGCGATTGGCTTTAACTCCAGGTACTTGCTCGACATCACCTCGCAAATCGAAGGTGATGAGGCGCAATTTATACTCGCCGATCCGGCGTCGCCGACGATCGTGCGCGACACCGGTGACGATAGCGCGCTGTACGTTCTTATGCCGATGCGAGTGTGAGCGGAGCGTCTTTCAGGCAATTGACGGAAGCTCTGCAGGGGTCGGCTCTGCCGGTATCCGCCGAGTTGTGGAAAAACAAAGTGACAGTTGCGGTACGGCGTCTCGACCTCACCGATTTCCGTAATTACCGCTCGTTGCGCCTCGAAGTCGATCCGGCACCAGTGGTTTTGACCGGGGCAAACGGGGCCGGCAAGACCAATTTGCTGGAGGCAATGTCGTTTCTGGCGCCGGGAAGGGGGCTGCGCCGGGCTGGCTTGAGCGAGGTTGCGCGAACAAGCTCGGGCAGTGTTGCAACGGACTGGGTCGTGGCGGCGCGTGTGGATACACGTGACGGCCAGATTACGCTGGGCTCTGGCGTGGAAAGCTCTGCCGTGGATACCCGGCGTAGCCGACGTAGCATCCGCATCGATGGGGCACCGGCGCGAGGACAAGCAGCTTTGGCCGAGCATTTGAGTATTATTTGGCTGACGCCCGAGATGGACCGCCTGTTTCAGGATGGAACGTCGGGCCGCCGCCGGTTTATCGACCGCATGGCATTTGGCTTCGATCCCGAGCACGCCAACCGGTTGACGGCCTATGAGCAGGCTTTGCGCGGACGTCAGCGTTTGTTGCGCGACAATGTGGCTGACACGGCGTGGCTGTCGGCCCTCGAGGAAACCATGGCCGCTTCCGGGGTTGCCTTGGCGGTGGCACGGCGCGAAACGGCAGCGAAGCTTGATGCGGCGCTTAAATCCACCGATGCGGTGGCCGGTTTACCGTTCCCCCGGACCGGTCTCGGGTTCATCGGCGAAGTAGACGATTGGTTGACCGCAGGGCCGGCGCTGGACGCCGAAGACCGCTTGCGGGCAGCGCTGGTGGCGGCGCGCACGCGCGACGGGTCGTCCGGGCGCACCGAGCACGGCCCCCACCGTAGCGACTTAATGGTCAGCCACTTGGACAAGAACATGCCGGCGGCACTTTGCTCGACGGGCGAGCAAAAGGCGCTGTTAATTGCCGTTATCCTCGCCCACGCGCAATTGTTGACGCTCGACCGCGGTGCTGCGCCAGTGCTGTTGCTCGACGAAATCGCTGCCCATCTCGACGATAACCGCCGTGCTGCCCTGGCCGCCCGTATCCTCGATCTGGGCGCGCAGGCCTGGGTTACTGGGACCGACGAAAGTTTGTTCGAGGGTTTTCGTGGCGCCGCGCAATTTCTACAGGTCGCTGACGCCACGGTTAGCCCGGTAAGCGACAACCACAGCAATGATTTAATCCCCATGGGGAACCGAGCAAGATGACCGACACATTTGAAGAAATTGCCGATATCGAAATCGCCGAAGAGGATTACGGGGCCGATTCGATAAAGGTATTGCGTGGGCTCGATGCCGTGCGCAAACGCCCGGGCATGTATATCGGCGATACCAACGACGGCTCGGGCCTGCATCACATGGTCTACGAGGTGATTGACAACTCGATCGACGAAGCGTTGGCGGGTTATTGCGATACCATCGAAGCGACGCTTAACCCCGATGGCTCGGTGACGATTGCCGATAACGGTCGCGGCATACCGACTGACATTCACGAGGAAGAAGGGGTGTCGGCCGCACAGGTCATCATGACGCAACTGCATGCAGGCGGTAAATTCGACCAAAACTCCTACAAGGTTTCCGGCGGCCTGCATGGTGTCGGCGTATCGGTGGTTAATGCCTTGTCGAGCACCTTGGAGTTGCGTATCTGGCGCAATGGCCAAGAGCACGTAATGAAGTTTCACCACGGCGAACCGGAAGGTGATTTGACGATTGCCGGCCCGGTGCCGAAATTGACTGGCCCCGACGGCAAGACAGGACCGCAGACCGGTACCGAAATTACCTTTATGCCGTCGACCGACACGTTTTCGAACGTCGATTTTGACCTTGACACGCTGGAGCACCGCTTGCGCGAACTCGCTTTTCTGAATTCCGGTGTCACGTTGATCTTGAATGACAACCGCGGGGTCGAGTCAAAACGTATCGAGATGCATTATGAAGGCGGCCTGAGAGCCTATGTCGAGTATCTCGATCGCAATAAAAACGCCCTCAGCGGCGATATAGTCCACCTGATCGGCGAGCGCGAAAATGTTGTCATCGAAGTGGCGCTGCAATGGAACGACAGCTACCACGAAACCGTATTGTGCTTTACCAACAACATTCCACAGCGCGATGGTGGTACCCATCTGGCTGGTTTTAGGGCGGCATTGACGCGGACCATCAACAACTACGCCCAATCGAGCGGCCAGGCGAAGCGTGCCAAACTGTCGCTCACCGGCGATGACGCCCGCGAAGGACTGACTTGTGTGCTCTCGGCCAAGGTGCCGGACCCGAAATTCTCATCTCAAACCAAGGACAAGCTGGTATCCTCCGAAGTTCGCCCCATCGTTGAGGCGGTCGTCAGCGACAGGCTCGGCCAATGGTTTGAAGAACACCCGAACGAGGCACGCACGGTTGTCGACAAGATCATCGAAGCCGCTGCCGCGCGTGAGGCGGCCCGCAAGGCGCGGGAACTGACGCGCCGAAAAGGCGCGCTCGACGTGGCGTCGTTACCAGGCAAGCTGGCCGATTGTCAGGAGCGCGACCCCGAAAAGTCTGAACTATTCCTGGTCGAGGGCGATAGCGCCGGGGGATCGGCCAAACAAGGCCGCGACCGCCAGTTTCAGGCGATTCTGCCGCTCAAGGGTAAAATCCTCAACGTCGAACGCGCGCGGTTCGATAAGATGCTGTCGTCGGTCGAAATTGGCACCTTGATCACCGCGCTGGGGACCGGTATCCGAGACGACTTTAATCTGGATAAATTGCGTTACCACAAGATCATTATCATGACAGACGCCGACGTCGATGGTTCGCACATCCGCACATTGCTGCTAACCTTCTTCTACCGGCAAATGCCGGAATTGATCGAACACGGCCATCTTTACATCGCCCAACCGCCGCTTTTCCGCGTCGCCCGGGGTAGTTCGGCGGTCTATTTGAAAGACGAGGGCGTCCTGGAAGAGCATTTGATCGATTGTGGGGTCGATGAAGTGGTGCTGCAGGTAGCCGACGGAGACCAGCGCGCCGGTGAAGACCTCCACAAAATGTTGGAGACGGCGCAGGAAGTGCGCCGGTTGATGAAACCGCTGACCCAACATTTACCAAACGCCACGGTCGTCGAACAGGCGGCGATTGCCGGCGCCCTCGATCCCGAAATTCTGGCGCATCCAGAAAACGCGGTTGGTGCGGCCGATTATATTTCCCGCCGTCTTGATGCGTTGGCACCGCCGCTCGAACGAGGCTGGCAAGGTATCGTCGACGAAACCGGTGCGCTGGCGTTCACTCGTACATTGCGCGGCGTGCCAGAGCGTCTGGTAATCGACCAACGGGTCATCAATTCGGCAGAAGCCCGCGGTCTGAACGCCGTACGCGATGAGTTGCAAAATGACTACATGCGCCATTCGAAATTGGCTGCGAAAGACAAAGAGTACAACATCAGCGGTCCCATCTCCCTGCTCGAAGCCATTTTGGATATTGGCCGCAAGGGGTTATTGATCTCTCGCTATAAGGGGTTGGGTGAAATGAACCCAGAGCAATTGTGGGAAACCACGCTGGATGTCGAAGCTCGCTCGCTATTGCAGGTGCGGGTTGCCCAAGCCGATGAAGCGGGTTCCATATTCGAGACACTGATGGGCGACGATGTTGAGCCGCGCCGCGACTTCATTCAGAAAAACGCACTGAAAGTCGCTAATCTCGATATCTAAACATCCTCTGATGGCCGCCAAGCGCCCAAAACGCAAACCAAGTAAATCCAAACTGAAGTCGAAGCCGAAACGACCTAGCAGGAAATGGCCCCGCGCAAAAAAATCACGCATGCCGCTCACGAATCTTTGGCAGTCGGATGCCGTTAGACAAATCGTTAGACGAACAGCACGTAGCTTGAAGAGGCGGCCAGAAAGGTCAGCGCGATGTTGCGGAAGGTGCGCTGCGAAGCCAGCGGGAACAGCCGCGCGCCGGCAAATATACCGACGATAAATGGCACGGCCAGCAGCACGGTGCGCCATAGCACCTGCGGGCCGAATAAGCCGCCGAACGCGAAGGTCACGGCCATACCGATCACGACGATGGTAAAAAATCCAATCATGTTGGCTCGGATAACAGCCGCATCGTCGGCTCCGGACATCAAGTAAAGGATAACCGGCGGCCCGCCGACACCCGTGGTCCCTGACAACAGGCCGCTGAGCGCCCCGACACCGAGACTGAGCGCTACCGTTCGCTTCCCGCGATAGCGCCAGCCTGACCACATAACAGCAACCAGCCCGAGCACGACCGCAGCGACGAACCGGCGTATCATCTCGTTGGGCAGGGTAATGAGCAGCCACATGCCAATAGGGACCAGGATCAACGCCGGTACGCCCATAATCAGAATGGTACGCCATTGGGCAATCGGGATGGCGCGCGGAGTTAGCTGGACCGCCGGAACGAATTCGACCAGCGCGGCGATCGGCACGCCGACAGTCGGTCCCCACAACAGGCTCAGCATGGGAGCGTTTACCAGGGAGGAGCCAAATCCCGAAAAACCGCGAATAAGTCCGGCTGCCAGAACCGTCGTCGCCGCAATGACCAGGTCCAGACCCCACATCTCAGGCGGAATTAGGTCGATGACCCCCGCCACGTTAGACGAGCTCGATCACCGGACCAGCGGCGGCCTCGGCATCGCTGGGGTCGTGAGTTACCAGCAGGGTGGGAATTCGGTTATCGCGCGCATGAGCAAACACGAAGGTGCGAAAGCGGGCGCGCAGGTCGACGTCGAGTTTGGAAAAGGGCTCGTCGAGCAGCAACGCGCGTGGTTGCGACAGCAGCGTGCGCATCATCGCAACGCGGCCGCGCTGACCGCCCGACAGAGTATCGGGGTCGCGGTCGGCCATGCCCGTCAAGCCCGCCTCGGCGAGTGCGGCCTCGACCCGCGCGTGGCGCCTGGTGCGGTCGCTAACGGCCGGCGGCAAACCGAACGACAGGTTTTCGCCAACCGACATGTGAGGGAACAATAAATCGTCCTGAAACAGAATACCCACATGGCGTTGCTCGGGAGGCAGGCCGTTAAGCGCCTCGCCGTCGAGGCACGCCTCACCGGATGCGCTGAATACCGGCGGCAGGGTGCCGCAGATGAAAGCCAAAAGCGACGATTTGCCGCAACCGCTGGGTCCCATGACAGTTACCACCTCGCCTGCCGGTACGGCGACGTCCAGTTCCTCGAACAGGTGTGATCCATCCAATGTCAGACGAACACCGCGAAGCTCCAGCAGTCCGGCGGGGCCGGTATTCATAACGTCGTCTGTCATTGGTTGTTTGGCGTGTTCACAGTGTCGGAAAACTTAAATCAACAAATAACCGGTTTTGCCGGATGGCACATTACCCGTGCTTATGCGAACCTGCCATGGCTGCTGTGTAATTGCTTTGCGCGCCGCCGCGCACATTTCGAGGGAGCGTGATTTCATGACCGATACTGTTGCCGCCAAGTCGACGATCCGCTGGTTGCCGCTGCTGCTGTTGGTGTTGCTGGGTGCATTGTGGGGTGCCAATCCGGTATTTTCCAAAGCGCTGGCTCTCAACGATGTGTCGCCGCTGGGTGTCGTGTTCTGGCAGACATTCGGCGCCGGCATTCTGTTGTTGGTGGTCTGTCTAATCCGCCGCACGCCGCTGCGCTTCGGCGCCAAATACCTGATTTACTACACGTTTATGGGGATCGTCGGTATCGACGTCTCCTATGTTGTCCTGGTGTTCGCCGTCGAGCACCTGTCGGCCGGTTATGTGTCTGTGCTGGTGCTGTTTTCGCCGATGCTCACCTACGTAATCGCGCTCCTGTTGCGCATGGAAAAGGTCGTGGCGCTGCGCGCGTTCGGCATCGTCGTCGGGTTTGCCGGCGCCGGCGTGCTGGTGATCCCGGAGGGCAGCTTGCCATCGCCCGACTTGCTGCCTGTTGCGCTGATCGCTTTCATTACGCCGCTCGGCTATGCCGCTGCCAATGTGTTCGCCGACCTTGCTCGGCCGGCCGACGCCGATAATGTCGTGCTGGCGATGGGAACCATGTTCGCCGCGGCGCTGGGTACATTGATCGCCGGCCTCATCTACGGCAGTTTCTATCCGGCCTGGCAGAACTTTGGGGATACCGAAGCCCTGTTGATTTTCTTCGCGACTTCGACGGCGGCGGCTTTTTTGCTTTTCTACGTCATCATTGTCATGGCCGGTGCTGTCTATCTCGGTCAGGTGGGCTATCTGGTCACCCTATTCGGCGTCGGCTGGGGCATGCTGTTTTTTAACGAAACCCAGAGCGCCTGGCTGTGGGCCGCGGTGGCGCTGGTTGCCGTCGGGGTGGCCATGGTCAATTTTGGCAAACCGAAACCCGAGCCCGACGCTGGCGAACCGCAGGCCTAAACCTTGGCCAAACGGCGAAGATAGATTGTGAGCGCTCATCCCAAATCGGCCCCCCAGGGGATTTCCATGCTGCCGGTAGCCCTGCTGCTGGCGCTGGGAAGCCTGTGGGGCCTCAGCCCTGCGTTCACCAAGTTTCTGTCTCTGGAGGGCATACCGCCGATCGGCGTTGTCTTTTGGCAAACGCTCATTGCCGGTACAGGATTGCTTGTGATGTGCCGCATCCGCGGCGTGGCGATCGGTTTGAGCCGCCGCCATCTGTTTTACTATGGCGTGATGGGAGCTGCGGGGATCGCCCTGCCAAATTCGAACATGGTGTTTGTGCTAGGCCACATTCCGGCCGGCTTGATGTCGGTGATTATCGTCACCGCGCCGGTTATCACCTATGTGGTTGCCGTGGTGATCCGCCTGGAAATTATCGACGCGCGGCGCGCCGGCGGCGTGGCGCTGGGGTTTATCGGCGCCGCCGTTCTGGTGCTGCCGAAAGGTAGTCTGCCGTCACCCGAAATGCTGCCCTTCGCGCTGTTCGCCTTCATTACGCCGCTCGCCTGGGCGCTGACCAGTGTGTACGCCGAGGCGGCGCGCCCGCATGGCGCGGATTCCATGACGCTGGCCATGGGAACCATGTTCGCCGCCACCATTGCCAGCCTGATCGCGGCGCTGGCAACGGATTCGTTTCACCCGATCTGGCGCGACTTCGAGATCGCCAACAAAGCGTTGGTCGGCTATGGCCTGATCACCACCCTCACCTTCTTTCTGTATTTTACCGTGGTATCGCTAGCCGGCGCCGTCTACCTGGCTCAGGTTGGCTACATCACCACCCTGATGGGGCTCGGCTGGGGTGCTTGGTTCTACGGCGAGGAGCCCAGCAACTGGCTATGGCTAGCGGTGGTGCTAGTTTTTGGCGGCGTTGCCTTGGTCAACATTGGTAAAGGGCGACGGACGAGCGCCAAAGAAGAGACCCCGGTTGGTAACGCGCAGTAAAGGGAGATTTGCTCTATGTATGGCGGCCCCATCATCGATACCCACCACCATATTTGGGAGGTCGCGAACTATCCATGGTTGTTGGCGCCGATGTCGCCAAAAATCTTCGGCGACTCTTATGAACCTCTGCGCCACGATTATTTGATCGATGACCTGCTGACCGATTTTGGCGACCATAACATCGTCAAATCGGTCCACGTGCAGGCCCACTACAATCCGTCCAATCCCGTCGGCGAGACTAAATACCTGCAGGCAGTGGCCGACACGGCTGGGTTTCCCCACGCCATCGCTGGCCATGTTGATCTGGCGGATCCTGACGCCGAGGCCGTGCTCGCTGACCATTGCGCCTACGCCAATTTTCGCGCCATCCGCGATGTGGTTTATTGGCAAGATGGCGATCCCACAAGGCAGGTTGTCGACCGGCCGGATTTTTGCCTGAGTGAGAAATTTCGCCGCGGCGTTACGCTGTTGCAAAAGTACGAAACAAGCCTTGAATTACAGGGGTTTACTAACCAGTTCGGCTATTTCACCGAGCTGGTGGGCGACAATCCGGGAGTAAATTTCTGTCTTGTCCATGGCGGTCTGCTGACCGGCGACGATGACGCCACGTTCGACGCCTGGCACGAGGCACTGCACTTGTTAGCACCGTTGGAAAATATCTTTGTCAAATGCTCGGGCGCCAACATCTTCAGCCGTGGTGCGCTGCGGACGGCGCAGCAGATTGGTCGGCAATACAACACGCTGTTGGACCTGTTCGGCGCTGACCGGTGTTTTTTTGGCAGTAACTTTCCTGTCGAGAAACTCAAACGTACGTACGACGACCTTATGGCAATCTGCAAACAAGCGATCACATCGCGGCCGGAAGCCGTACAGCAAGCCTTCTTCCACGACACGGCGGCGCGGTTTTACCGCATCTAATGCCGCTCTAGGCGGCCAGCGTGAAATCGGCAGCGGCGAGGCGCTCGCTGGCGGTGGCAAGATCTTTGGGGTTGGCTACCTGAAACGGCGGACGCACGTGGGTCCAGCTATTGTCGTCCCAGGTTTGCGCGAAATAGGCCTTCATCGCTGGGATCACTTGCATACCGTTAAACGCCTGGCGCAATTGGGTGAGATGAGCCTGGCGTTCGTCAGCGTCATCATCCTGCCAATGGCGGTAGGTTTCGCCGGCATAGGGCGCATTGACGTTGACCGTGGCCGAGATGCAGCCGGCCGCGCCCAGGCGCAAGGCTGGTACCAGGAACTCTTCCGAGCCCGGCATGAGGCGGAACGTCGGCAGTTCCACATAAATTCGTTTCATGCGCGGCCAGTCGCCGGAACTATCCTTCATGCCGACGATGGTGTCGGGAAAAGCTTCGTGCAGCCGCGCCACCAGCGAGATTGGCAGTTCAAAGCCGACCTGTTGGGGAAAGTTATAGAGATAGATCTGCAACGCTGGGTCGCCGACCTGCTCGACGATGTTCGCATAGGCGGCGAACAAGCCGTTCTCGCTGGGTGCCTTGTAGTAAAACGGCGGTAGCATCAAGACACCACCGGCGCCATTGTCTAGTGCGCGCTTGGTTAGTGTCACCGTGTCGGGAAACGCGCAGCAGCCGACCCCGGCGATTATCTGCGCACCGGTGATGCCGGCATCGGCCAAGGTATCGAGGATCGCCAGGCGCTCGTCGACGCTCAGCGAATTAGCCTCGCCCGTGGTGCCTAGAGGCGCGACACCGTCGCAGCCATTTTCGAGCAGCCAGCGATTGTGGGCGACCACGCGATGGAGATCGACCGCTAGATCGGCGGTCATCGGCGTCAGTGCCGCGGCGAAGACACCGCGCGGCTGGTCGTTGTCGGTCATTGCAGAACTCTCCTTGCTATAAAGCTTTAGCTCTTGCTGTGCGGCCAGCGCGCCCTTTTGAGCAACGGTGCGCCGCTGCGCTTTTGTTCTTTGCGCCAGTCGACGATGTGATTCTCCAGATCGCTGACGCTCTCCTCGCTAATCGCCTTGCTATGCACCGAAATATCGACCTCGTGCACGGTGTCGGGGTCGCCCGAGACCAGCGGGTGCCACCAATACAGGTTCTGGCCCTCGGCGAGCAAGCGGTAGGCGCAGGTTTGCGGCATCCAGTTGAGTTCGCCGACATTGTCCGGCATCAACTGCACGCAATCGGGCACGTTGGTGGAGCGGTTGGCGTAATCGGTGCAGCGGCAAGCGCCGAGGTCGAGATAGCGGCAAGCGACGTTGGTCAGCGCCATTTCGTCACTGTCCTCGTCCTCTAGCTTGTACAGGCAGCATTGGCCGCAACCGTCACATAGGGACTCCCATTCTTGCGCGTTCATGTCGCTGAGGCGCTTGGCCTTCCAGAAGGGTTCCTCGTTCATGCCGCTCTATCGATCAAATGAATGAACGAGCCGGACACAGAGCCAATGACGCACCCGCAGGGGCCGAGGCCGGCACCGGTGGCGCTTGCCGCTTCGAACAGGGGCTGGCCCGGACCTTCGCGCACGACGGTAGCGTAATGGAATTCGTGACCGCGGAACGCCACGCCTTTTTCGCCCAGGGGGCTTTCGCCGGCCAGAGTCGCAATACGGTAGCCGAGATGCAGTCGCCGCTCGGCAAAACTGGTCCTGACCGGCAGCAAACTGGCCATTTTGTGGGTTTCGCCGTCGCCGTCGGTCAGGCTTTCGCCTAACACCATGTAGCCACCGCATTCGCCAAAAACGGTGACGTTTCGAGCTGCGGCGGCACGTAGCCCGTCTAGGAATCTTGTCGCGGCGGTAAGTTCACCGGCGTGGAGTTCGGGATATCCGCCGGGCAGATAGACTGCGTCGGCATCGCTGTCCGGTGCCTGGTTGGCGAGGGGCGAGAACGGCACGATCTCTGCGCCTGCCTTGCGCCATGCATCGAGCAGAGAGGCGTAAGTGAAACCGAACGCCCGATCTTGCGCCACGGCGATGCGTTGGCCGAGCGGCGGGATTGGCGGTGAATTTTCGTTCGCTATTTCAATAAGTTGGGCGTGTCGGGCTAGTCCCTTCAGGACGGTGAGATCGATATGTTCGGCGGCAATTCGCGCCGCGTTGTCCAAAAACGGCTCCAGTGCCTCGTGTTCACCCGCTGGCACTAGTCCCAAGTGGCGCTCGGGTAGTGCCAATTTTGCATCGTGCGGCACGGCGCCCAGCACAGCGACTTCGGGGGTCGCTAGCTCGACGGCGTCTTGCAGTACGGCTGTATGGGTCGCGCTGACGACCCGGTTCAAGATTACTCCGACGACATTGATATCGCTACGATGTTGGGCAAAACCGGCGACTAGAGCGCCGATGCTCGCAGCTTGGCGGCTGGCATCGACCACCAACACTACCGGCCAGCCGGTTAACGCCGCCAGATCTGCTGTTGAGCCAGCATCGGGCCGGCCCGGCAGGTTGACGCCGTCGAACAGGCCCATCACGCCTTCGGCCAACACCAGCTCAGTGTTATCTGAGAGCGCAGTTATGAGATGCGTTATGGTGGCGGGGCGCATGGCCCATGGGTCGAGGTTGACGCAGGCACGGCCAGTGGCGAAGCGGTGAAACACGGGGTCGATATAGTCTGGCCCGGCCTTTGCCGAGGCCACGGAGAAACCGGCGTTGGCAAAAGCCCGTAATAGGGCCAGGGTCACCAGGGTTTTACCGCTGCCCGAGGCGGGCGCGGCGATGACCAGCCCGGGGACAGTCGTCTTAACCGGCATTGAGGGTGGCGCCCAAGCCGAGCGGATCGGCCTCAAGGACCCGGCCCGACAGGGCACCCAGCCAGTCGAGCCCAGTGCGCAGGCGTACCACCTCGCCAACCACGAATAGCGCCGGTGGCGAGACCTCGTTGATGCGTTTGGCGGCGTCGCCCAGCGTGGTTTCGATCACTTTCTGTTCGCCGGTCG
>CAZHBA010000065.1:0-61104 GCA_964530225.1 uncultured Rhodospirillaceae bacterium
GCGTGAGCATTACGGAACTTCTTACCTCTTGGGGTAGTAATTCCATTGGCATTGAACCAATCAGCAATCTCTTGGAAATTCCACCCCTTCTCACGAAAGTCGATGATCGTGTCGTAGAGGTATTGTTGATACTCGTTATACGGTGCAACCCACAGATGTGAGGCACGAACTGTAAGGTGGAATGTTAGGTAGATTTCTGTGTGTGATTTGGTGGATGACTTACCACCGAACCCCACTATTCTACGGTCACGCTCTTCGCCAGGTTGCGCGGCTGATCAACGTCGGTGCCTTTGACGACCGCGGTGTGGTAGGCGAGCAGTTGCACCGGGATGGCGTAGAGCAAGGGTGCCACAAAATCGTCAACCAACGGCATGGTGACGCTGGCCCAGGCCTGCGTGGCCAGCCAGCCGACGCCGGCGGCGTCCGACATGAACACCACCTTGCCGCCGCGCGCGATCACCTCCTGCACGTTCGACAGTGTCTTGTCGAGCAGCTCGTCGGGCGGAGCCAAAACGATCACCGGCACAGCCTCGTCGATCAGCGCGATCGGCCCATGCTTCATCTCGCCGGCGGCGTAACCCTCAGCGTGGATATAGGAAATCTCCTTGAGCTTAAGCGCGCCTTCCATGGCGATGGGAAACGCCGTGCCGCGGCCCAGATAGAGCACGTCACGCGCTTCCGCCAGGTCACCCGCCAGCGCGCGTAGCGCCTCATCGTGGTTGAGCACCTCGGCCATGCGCGACGGTACCTCGGCCAGCGCACTCGCCATCTCTGCCGCCCGTTCGCCGTCGATAGCACCACGCGCCTGAGCGGCGGCGATGACGAAACACGCCAGTACGGCAAGCTGAGTGGTGAACGCCTTGGTCGAGGCGACGCCGATCTCCGGCCCCGCCAGAGTGCGCAGCACAACGTCAGATTCGCGCGCGATCGAGCTCTCCGACACATTTACTACCGAAACCACATGCTGGCCCAGCTTGCGGCAATGTCGCAACGCCGCCAGGGTATCGGCGGTCTCGCCCGATTGGCTGACGAACAGGGCCACGCCGCCCTCGGGTAGCGGCGCTTCGCGGTAGCGGAACTCAGAAGCGACATCGATCTCGACCGGCATGCGCGCTACTTTTTCCAGCCAGTATTTGGCAACCCAGCCAGCGTAGGACGCGGTACCGCAGGCGACTACGGTCATGCGCGGCACCGTCGCCAGATCGAACGGCAGGTCCGGCAGGGTAACTTCGCGGGTGGCGGCGTTGACGAAACTCTGCAAGGTTTCGCCGACGACGGCAGGTTGCTCAAAGATTTCCTTCTGCATGAAGTGGTCGTAGTTACCCTTGCCGACCAGCGCACCCGATAGTTCGGTCTCGCGCACCTCGCGCTCCGCCAAGGCACCGACCTCGTCGTAGATTTTCGCACCGGCGCGGCTCACCACCGCCCAGTCGCCCTCTTCCAGATAGCAGATCTTCTTGGTCAGGGGCGCGAGCGCGAGCGCGTCGGAGCCGAGGAACATTTCGCCGTCGCCGTAGCCGACCGCTAGCGGGCTGCCACGCCGCGCGCCGACCATCATGTCGTGTTCGCCGGCAAAAATGATCGCCAGCGCAAACGCGCCTTCGAGCCGGCGCAAAGTCGTCGCTACCGCTTGCGTGGAAGACGCGCCATCGTCGAGTTCGCGTGTTATCAGCGCGGCGATGGCCTCGGTATCGGTATCGCTTTCGAAATTGTGGCCAGCCTCGGCCAGTTCGGCGCGTAGACTCTGAAAATTCTCGATGATGCCGTTGTGCACCACGGCGACCCGGTGAGTGGCGTGGGGGTGGGCGTTGGACTCATTGGGCACGCCGTGGGTCGCCCAGCGCGTATGGCCGATGCCGGCGTCGCCAGGCAAAGGGTCGGCGTCGAGCTCGATCTCCAAATTGACCAGCTTACCCTCGGCGCGGCGGCGCTCGATGCGGCCGTTGACCAGGGTCGCTACGCCAGCGGAATCGTAGCCACGGTACTCCAACCGCTTGAGCCCGTCGAGCAACTGCGGCGCTACATCGCCGGAACTCAGAATGCCAATAATCCCGCACATACGTGATCAACCTTTCGCTTTCTTGGGCTTGCCCGCCCGACGCTGTTGGCGGAACGACGTCGCCCAGCCGGGCTTTTCCTCTTGGCTGGCGCGCTCGATGGCCAGCGCGTCGGCCTCGACATCGCGGCCGATAGTGCTGCCGGCGGCGACGATGGCGCCGTCGCCGATACTCACCGGTGCTACCAGCGCGGTGTTTGAGCCGATGAAGGCGTTGGCGCCGATGGCCGTGCGGTGCTTGTCGAAGCCGTCATAATTGCAGGTGATGGTACCGGCACCGATATTTGCTTCCGCGCCCACAGTGGCGTCGCCGATATAGCTCAGATGGTTGGCCTTGGCGCCCTCGCCCAGCGCGGCGTTCTTAACCTCGACGAAGTTACCGACCCGCGCACCGGCGCCGATATCGGCGCCGGGCCTAAGCCGCGCGAACGGGCCGATCACCGCGCCCACCGCCACCGTCGCCCCTTCCAGATGGCTGAAGGATTTGATCTCGGCATCGTCACCGACCGTCACCCCGGGTCCGAAGACCACGTTGGGATGGATGGTCACGTCTTGACCGAGCACGGTGTCATGCGCCAGCCAGACCGACGAAGGGTCGACCAGCGTGGCGCCGCTGGCCATGGCGCGCGCGCGCAGTTCGGTCTGCGCAACGACTTCCGCCACCGCCAGTTCGCCGCGGCTGTTGATACCCATCAGCTCAGTCTCCTCTGCTACGATGACCGCTGTTTCGAGCCCTTTGCCATAGGCCAAAGCAACGATATCTGTGAGATAATACTCGCCCTTGGCGTTGTCGGTACCGATTTGGTCGAGTAGCGCGAATAAATGCTCGCCCGAGATCGCCATGAGGCCGGAATTGCACAGGCCAATCTCCAATTGTTCGGGCGTGGCGTCCTTGGCTTCGACGATTTTAGTCAACACGCCGGTTGCATCGGTCACTAAGCGGCCATATTCCTGACCATCGGTCGGCCGAAAGCCGACGACCACCACCGCTGCTCCGCCCGCGCACGCGTCCGCTGCGGCACGCATGGTCCCAGCACGCAACAGCGGCGTATCGCCATAGAGAATCAGAACCGAGCCAGCGAACCCTTCCAGTTCTCCCCGTCCCGCCTTGACCGCATCGCCAGTACCCAAACGTTCAGGCTGCACACACACCGAATGGGGCGCGACCGCCGCCGCGACTTCCTCCATGCCAGGCCCGACCACGACGGTGACCCATTCGAGCGCCAGCGCACCTACGGTGTCCAACAAATGCGCCACCATCGGCTGCCCGGCGAGCGGATGCATCACCTTCGGACGCGCCGATTTCATGCGCGTGCCGAGACCGGCAGCGAGAATGAGAGCGGCAACAGGCGTATCAGGCATAATCGTTCATTTAGATGGTATTTTTTAGCCTCAAGCAAGGTCGCATAACCGCCCAGACCGGTTCGCCGGACACTGCCACAGCCGCGCGAACCGAGCCAAGTCACTAATTGTTTTGGATTATTGCAATAGCCGGCGCGGCTGCTACAGCCGTGCTATTTGCGGCGGTAGACAAACGCTTCCAGCGGCACCAATCGCAGACTCTCGCCAGCCGCTTCCTGTGCCTAGTAAAACTGCAATGTCGAGGTGTTGCGTTTCTCGAAATAGAGCAGGTCTAGGGGGTACCAGCCGGCCTCGGCGACAGCGACGTCGAGGGTACCAATAAAATTGGCGACCCGCACATTATTTGACTTGCGTCATAAACCTGCGGTGCCGGTTCAGCGAAGGTGGCTGAGGCCAGAGATAAAAACGCTGCGGTCAATAAACCGACAGTTGCGATGCGGCAGCGCCCTCTCTGTTACTCAAATGGCGTGCAACTCGGTCGCGTTCCCATCACGTTGATGTGCAGGCTCTATAATTCGTTGTGAGGTTGTGAAAGCGCCTATGAATACAGGCGCCGGAGCAGCCCAGCGAGGCGTAGTTTTATTCGGCGTTGCCAAATACCAGCGTGCCGTCGGCGCGGCGCACCCGCGCCAGATGGGCGAAGCCGATGCCCCAAGGCGTATGCAGTTCCAGGCGCACCGGAATTTTGCCAACCCCCATACCCATATCGGCGAGCCAGATGTTGATACTCATTTTGTTCATGCGCTCGTCACCGGGTTTGAAACCGGCAATGCGTTCGAAGCTTAATTGACAGCCCTCCGCCGGGCCGGCATAGGCAGCGAAGTTGCTGGCCTTCAAGGTTCTGCTGCCCAGCGGCGTCAGCTGCGCATCATAGCGGCGGCGGCCGTCATAAACCGCTGTCTTCGGCCGGCACAGCTGGCCGTTGGCGTTTTCCAGCACGATGGCGGTGACGGCGCTCATGGGATCGACAGAACTGGTTAGCATGTCCGGCGAAACCGTACTTTCAGCATCGTCGCCATAGGGCGGATCGGCGCGAACCTCGGCCGGCACGCCTTTGTCGTAGGCGATCTCGACCGAACGCACGCGCCCGCGCCAGTGATTGGTGAAGTGGTAACGCTGAGGCCGTACCATGGCCTGTTGCTGGCTGCCGGCGCTGACCGCGTCGAGGCGCCATTCGAACAACCAACCGATGATGCCGGTGGATTCCAGCCGCGCGTCTGTGCGGTAACTGCCATCGCCTAACGAAACGTCGAATTTGAGCGATAGAGCACGAAACCCGCTTTTGTAGACATCGTAGGACAGGCGGAAACCGTCGCCAGCGTGGCGCACCGCCGAGATGGCAGCGCGTACGACCGGCGCCGGCTTTTCCGCCGCCGCCGCGGAACCTGCCATAAGGGCTAGGAAAGCAACGGCTAGGGCCGGTATTCGTAGCGTCCTGCGCATCACCGCCTATATAGCACAAGCTCGGGTTCGCAAGAATCACAGTCCCGTAACGGCGCTTGACTCACCCGAACGGGCGACCCTAAAAAACGCGCGGCTTTCCCGTCACAAGACGGGCGCGTAGCTCAGTGGTAGAGCACTCGTTTCACATGCGAGGGGTCGCTGGTTCAAATCCAGCCGCGCCCACCATTCTCCAACTCAATTATCTTCGATAATTCAGACACTTAGGTTATCGCACTGTATTAGCCGGTGTCTGGCTGTAACCCACTGGTATCACCCCATCCCTATTTCGTAAGAATTTGGGCCTAGTCCACGCATGATTTCACCCCCCCCTTTGGGGTGGCCACCCCCTTCTTCCACACGCCCTAGCGCCTATATGCCGACGTGCCCGAAGCCTGCGCCATGGGTGCACAAATAAAATTTAAAAATAAAGATGCCCGCAGCATGAGCCTCCTCCAACTCATATGCTGCGCCGGCCGCGCGCCCGCTTCTGGTGAGTACCGGCGCTCTGAGACGGTTTTGCGACCGGCCCCAGCCGGCGCTCGATAGCGGCGCGATCGGGTGCAGCGTCTTGCGGCCGATGCGCGAGCGCCTCGGCCATGGCGCCGAGATGGATTGCGGTGGTACCGCAGCAACCACCGATGATGCGCGCGCCAGCGGCACGGGCAAGGCAGGCATAATCGGCCATGATCTCGGGCGTGCCGTCATACTCGACACCGCCGTCGCGATATTGCGGCACACCACAGTTACCCTTGGCGACGATCACGTCATCCGCGTCACCACCACGCGCCAGGCCGAGCACACTATCGACAAGCGACGCCGGTCCGACACCGCAGTTCGCTCCAAAGGCCGCCGGCGGCGACGGCAAGGTGCGCGCATGGGCAATTGCCGCCTCGGGCGCCACCCCCATCATGGTGTACCCGTTGGTATCGAAGGTCATCGTCGCCACTACCGTCAAGCCAGTCGGGGCGGCGCCGGCTAGCGCTGCCTCAAGTTCCTCCATGGCGGAAAAGGTTTCCGTCCAGATCAAATCGACGCCGCCCTCGGCTAGCACCGCCGCTTGCTCGGCGAAAATACGCTCCGCGTCCTCGGGGTCAAGATCGCCGAACGGCCGTAGCATTTTGCCGGTCGGGCCGATCGAGCCAGCAACGAGTGCAGGCCGCCCCGCGGCGGCCACCGCCTCGCGGGCGAGCCGCGTCGCGGTAACGTTGACCTCCCACACCCGGTCGCCAAGACCGTGTGGTGCCAGACGCAGCCGGTTACCACCGAATGTATTGGTCAGCACAATATCGGCGCCGGCCTCGACAAAGGCCCGGTGGACCGACTGTACCTGCTCGGGATGTGCCAGGTTCCACATCTCGGGCGCGGCCTGGCTCTCCACACCGAGCTCGATCAGGCCGGTGCCCATGGCACCGTCTGCAAGAACAACGGCCTTGGTCTCAAGAAGTGTGCTTAGCGGATTGGTCATCACCTTCTAGTCCCTGATATGCCTATGCCCAACCATAACGATGCCAGCAAGCCGTCTCAGGCGTATAGCGGCTCATAGCATCGTGCCTCATCGAACATTGCGACGATATTCTCGGCCGGTACATCGTCTTGAATGTTGTGCACGCTGTTGAGCACGTAACCGCCGTCTCGTCCCAGGCAGTCGATTATCCGGCGCACTTCGCAACGAACCTCGTCGGGCGTGCCGAGGGGCAGCACGCTTTGGGTATTGATGCCGCCCCAAAACGTAATGCGGCTACCAAACGCGGCCTTGAGGTGCACTGGATCCATGTCCTTGGCGCTCACCTGCACAGGGTTGAGCGCGTCGGCACCAATATCGACAAGATCTTCGACTAGTGACGATACCGCGCCGCAACTGTGGTACACGGCCTTCACACCGTGCTCCTTGGCCACACCGATCATCCGCCGGTGATGCGGCTTGATAAACTCGCGATACACCACCGGGTCGAAAAGCGGTCCCTGCTGGGACGCCAGGTCGTCGCCGAAGAACATCAAGTCGACGTTCGGCGCCACCGCTGCCAGCGCATTATCGGCGACGCGCACCCACCAGTCAGTAAGATTTTCGTACAGCTGATGGGCGAAATCGCAGTGCCGGTAGAAGTCCTTGAGAGAGTCGGCAAACCCGCGCAAGAACTGCGCTTGGTGGACGATCCCAACCGGTAGGTTGAGGATAATGGCGCAGTCCGTGTCGCGCCGTAGCGCTGCCGCGCGCTCGGCAAGCCCTCGATAATAGCCGGGATTATTAGGGTCGATCCAGGCGTGGTTTTCCAGTAGCGCCATGTCTGGATTCTTGATCCCGAAGAACGGCCCGTCGACGTAGAGGTAGTGACCGTCGCCGGATTTTCGCCACGTCGTTCCCCACTCGTCGAAATAGGTGTCCTCGTCGATCTCCTGCTGATCGCTCTCATAGGCGCCGAGCGCGAGATAACGGGTGTCGACGTCGAACCGCTCGAGCACCGAGGCGTGTGGCACCGCGAGGGGCCGCGTCTTCGAAACGATCGCTGTTTCGTGCTCAAGCCCGAGCAGACGTTTCAGCCGCTCGTAGGAAGCGTGATATATCGTGGTCGCATAGGTACCGCCAAAATCAATTGGAACCCGATCGGTTGGTTCATGGTCGACAGCGGCGAGTACGCGCTCGCGATGGGTCATCGACGTCATCGCTGGCTCTCTTCCTCTGTGCCGCACCGCAATTGGCATTCGGTTCGGCCAAAGTCGGACGGGGTTGCCGCCGCCTCGGGGATCGCCATAGCGGCGACGAAATAGTCCTGGAAGCGCCGGTCGGCCGCAATCTCGACCCGCTCGACCCGGCGCACGATGGCCTCGATCTCGGCGCGCGCCGCCCGGTTGAGCAGCGCGATACGGGCGCCGGTGCCGGCGGCGTTGCCAGCGATCGACACTGTGGACGGGTCACCCGCCGGCAGCATTCCCAAGGCCATTGCGTATTCGACGTCGATATAGCTGCCGAACGCACCCGTGAGCACAATACGGTCGGGTGCAGGAGCGTCGTCGAAGCGCTCCAGTAGCAAACGCGTGCCAGCGGCGAGCGCCGCCTTGGCAAGCTGGATTGCGCGCACATCGTGCTGGGTTACGCAAAGTGCGTCGGTGCCGTCCTGGAGCCGGTAGGCAAAGCTCTTGCCATTAGGCACGACGTGGCGGGAACACGCCGCGCAAGCGCCATCGACGAGACCGTCCGCGGTAAGGATGCCGGCGAGATACATCTCCGCCACCGCCTCGACGATACCGGAGCCGCAGATACCGGTGACCCCGGTATCCGCTGTTGCGTCCGCGAATTCGGCATCGTCCGACCACATGTCGCAGCCGACCACCTTGAAGCGCGGCACCAGCGTGTCGCGGTCGATGCGCACGCGCTCGATGGCGCCCGGTGCAGCGCGCTGACCGCAACTGATCTGGGCTCCCTCAAAGGCCGGGCCGGTCGGGCAGGAGCAAGCTAGTAGCCGCTGCCGGTTACCAAGAACGATTTCGGCGTTAGTTCCGATGTCGATAATCAGCGTCAGCGCATCGTCGAGATGGGGTGCTTCGGACAGGATCACTCCGGCGGTATCAGCGCCAATATGGCCGGCGATGCACGGCAGCGCGTACACCATGGCACCCTCGTGGACAGCGATGTCAAGATCGTGGGCGCGGACGGTCACCGCCGATTGTGTGACTAGCGGAAACGGCGCGCTGCCCAACTGACGGGAATCGAGGCCGAGCAGCATGTGATGCATGGTTGGATTGCCGACCACCGTTGCCTCGACGATTTCGGTAGGATCTATCCCGGCCTTGGCGGTGGCTGCGGTGGCGAGCTCGTCGATCGTGGCGCGCACAGCCGCCGTCGGATCAGCGGCGCGGTCCGGATTGAGCTGCAAATACGAAATCCGGCTCATCACGTCCTCGCCGAAACGGATCTGCGGGTTCATTGCGCCGAGGGCCGCAACCACCTCGCCCGAGGCCAGGTTGCAGAGATGGGCGGCGATAGTCGTCGTGCCGACGTCCACGGCAAGCCCGAAAGTGCGATCGTGGAAGCCAGGCCAGACCGCAATGACGCAGTCCGCCTCACGGACGGCCACGGTCACCTTCCACGCGCCGTCGCGCAATATTTGGGCTAGTGATTGCCGCGCGCTGTGCGCCCAGCCGAGTCGCTTCAGACCCCATTCGGCCTCGAGCGCACACTCGACGCGGGCACAGTCGCTCGACGGATCCTCCATCGTCGGCGAGTCGAGCTCGATATAGTGGAGGCGCACGACCGGATCGATAGAGATCGTGCGGGCGTCGGCGCGCTTGCGCACGACCTGCCGGTGGAGCTGGCTCTCGGCCGGGACGTCGATAACCACGTCGCCCAGAATACTGGCCGAACAGCTCAATCGCCGGCCATCGATGAGCCGGCCGCGCGCCGCGACCCGTGCCTCGAGTTCACCGGAACCAACCAAATTTGCCTCGACCGAACCAATGCCGAGCTTGGGGAAGTTGCCGACGCTGACGCTCACCTGACAGCGTCCGCACAGACCGCGACCGCCACAGACCGAGTCGATGTCAACGCCGAGGCTACGCGCGGCGGTTAGCAGCGGCGTTCCAATCGGGAACCGGCCGCGTCGGCCCGACGGCATGAATACAATCATAGCGTCGTCAGACGTCTTCGACGCCGGCGCAGCACCAGATCGTGCGACCGGCAGTTCGGATCGACGCTTTGCGCGGTGTCCGCTCGACTCGACCATATCCACTTACGCCTGACGCGAGGCAAGAAACCGTTCGAAGTCGCCATAGCCGGTAAATCGCATCTCGAACTCGAGCCCCAGCCGGGCGGCGGCGGCCTCAGCCTTGGCGACTAACTCCGGGTTCTCGGTCTGCGCCAGGTAGACGACCTTCTTGTATTTGCCGAAATAGATATTGCGCAGTCGCGGGAAGCGCTCGATCCCCATACCTTGCAGTATCAGCCGGTCGAAGTGCCGAACCAGGAAATCGGTCAGGAAGAAACTGCCCGGCTCCTCCTTCATCATAGCCGCGTAGTTGGTCACGCCGGCGAAGACTTCATAGCAGTGCGTTCCCCCGATTCGCTCCACGCCTTCTTCGTCGAGGACGCGGTCGAGTTGCCCACCGGTACCGCAGTCGCTGAACAGCACCAGAAAGCGGTCGAACTGTCCGCGGCCAGCGCGGATACGGTCGCGCACCGCTTCGGGAATGCGGTCCGGCGCATTGTGCAGATGCGCCGGTAGACACTGGACAGTCATATGATCCCAGCCGTTACCCTCGACCATGGCGACAACCTCGCGTGCAAGCGCCCCGCAACAGACCAGCAGCGTGCGCAGGCAACCGTCCACGTCAGACTGCCTGCCGATAGCTATGCCGCTTGCCTTCCTCGTACATCGCGACGACGTTCTCGGGCGGCACCTCGGGCTGAATGTTGTGCACGCTGTTGAGGACATAGCCGCCGTCTTTGCCCAGGATCTCGATGATCCGGCGGGTCTCGGCGCGCACTTCCTCAGGCGTTCCGTACGGCAGGATCTGCTGCGTATTAATGCCGCCCCAAAAGGCGAGACGCTTGCCGTACTCGGCCTTGAGACGTCCGGGTTCCATATCCTTCGCGGTGACCTGCACCGGGTTGAGCGCGTCGACGCCGATATCGATCAGGTGATCGATGAAGTGATAGGCCGAGCCGCAGCAGTGAAAACAGATCTTGGCCTTGCTATTCGCCTTGATCGTCTCGGCAAAGCGTCGATGATGCGGCTTGATGAGCTCGGCATAGATTTCTGGGTCGAACATGCATCCGTCCTGAGTGCCGAGGTCCTCACCGAAAAAGGCCACATCGATATTCTCCGGTCCCGCGGCCTCAAGGACATTCTCGGCGACCCCTACCCAGTAGTCGGCGAGCTTGTCCATCATGCGGCACACGAACTCGCGGTTGCGGTAGAGGTCCTTGAGATACGGCTCGAAGCCGCGCATGGCGTAACCGCGGTGGATAACGCCGCCGGGTAGAAAGAGCACGATGGCAAAATCGCCGGCGGCCTTGATCGCCTCTACGCTTTCCCGCACCCCTTCGACCACGCTGGGATTATCAGGATCGGGCCAGGCGAACGATTCGATCGCGTCGATCGTCGGTTCGATATCATAGAACGGCCCGTCCTCATGCAGGAAATGGTGGTCGTCGGTGCCGGTGGTCCGCTTCCAGCTGACGCCAAACTCGTCAACGAATGCGTTGTCGTCGATAATACGCAGATGGCCGCCCACATTATCACCAGGCTGCACGCCACGCGTGTCGACATCGAACTGACGTAGGATCTTCTCGTCGGGATAGGCGACCGCGCTCGCCAACGACATGACCTTGGTCTCGGCCTCGATACCGAGATGACGCTTCAGCCGATCATGGGCGTCGATGGTGATCGTGGTCGTTAGGGCGCCGCCGAAATCTATCGGGACGCGATCGGCCTCTTCGTGGCTCAAGGCAGCATTGAGACGCTCTTTGTGGGTCCATCCAGTCATTGTGCTCCTCCAGATCTAGCCTACCGCCCGTCGGTAGCGGTATGTGTAGCCAAGTCGACAGGCCAGGCGCAGCTAATGTCCCTGCCCGACAAGGTCGCGCGCGGCCTCGACCGCATCGGGCGCGGTCTCACCGAATCCATCCGCACCTATTTTCGTAGCAAACAGCTCATTCACCGGCGGACCGCCGACCATCACCTTGACATTGAGGTTGCGGGTCTCGTTGGCCTTGGAGATCTCCGCCACGGCATTCTCGATCTCGTGCATGGAGGTCGTGAGAAGCCCCGATATCCCGATCAGGTCGGCCTCGCTCTCTTGGGCGGCGTTAATGAATGCATTAGCATCGACATTGGTGCCAAGATCGATCACGTTGAAGCCAGCACCTTCAAGCAAAATGCCGACAAGGTTCTTGCCGATGTCGTGCAAATCTCCCTTCACGGTCCCGATGACGACGGTTCCTTTGGGTTTGGCGCCACCTTTGACCAGCACCGGGCGGAGAATGTTCATGCCGGCCTGGACAGCTTCTGCCGCCATCAGCAATTGCGGCACGAATGTGAGTCCCTCGGCGAATTGCTCGCCGATGTCGTCTAAAGCGGCGATCATGCCGTTGTCGAGGATCTGATTAACGTCGGTGCCGGCGTCCAACTCGGCTTCGATGAGTTCGACGACACGCTCGTCATCGTACGCCATTACCGCATCGTAAATGTCGTCGACAGTCATCGGTCTAATCCCCTCGTTTCGTCCTGCACAGTCGCCGGAAACGCCTGCCCATGCGACCGTGTCGCACGCGGTGTCTTCGACGAGTTTGGCAACGTAACAACATCTTGGTTCTTGTCCAGCTCCACAGCTGTAGGCCCCAGCGGGCCGTCAGCTCTACGCGCGCGCAAAAACGCATCCATGTGGAAGCGGGCCTGGTCGCTATGGTACCGGAACGGTCGACCCACCGGACACGCCCGGCGCGCTCGACAGCCATGATCCATGCAGTCTTGACCGGCACTATCGGCCAAATGCCGGGCGCAGGCTGGCACCTCGTAGCCATTGTCGTGAAACGCTGCCACCGGGCATGTCGTGAGACATGGCTTCTCGCTGCAGGTGTCACACGGGCTTACCTGTGGTTTCACGGGCGGTAGCCGGAGCCGCTCAGCGAAGGCGAGCGCACCGCGATAGCTGTGCCAGAGCCCATAGCCGGGATGGATCAGAATACCGAGAGGCGAAGAGTGGCAGGGCTCGGCCTGGCACGCCCAGCGCTGAAACGGCAGGTGCGGTGGCGAAAACGGGTACAGGGCGGCGGCACCGAAGCAGCGCGCAATATCCGTCAGTATATCCTGCGACCAGTCGTCTAGTCGATCCTTCGCCGGATCGCGGTTTGCGCAAAATGCTCGCCACATGCTCGGGCCCGCATTTCCGACCATGATCAGGGTGTGCGCCGGTGTTCCGGGATCGACCTCGGGGACGACGTCGGCGGGTTCCGGATGAAATGCACCGCGCGGCGTCAAACCTGCCTCGCGTACCGCAGTCTCGATATCCCCAAACTCGATTACCAAGCTCGCCCACCGTATTGAAGTTTAAGCCGCTACGTCCTCGATAAACTCTCCCATACCCAACCGCTTGAGGGTCTCGGGGGTGGGTGCGCCGGTGTCCACGTCCCAGCCTTGCAGGCGGTAGTATTCGTCTACCATGGCAGGCAGATAGGGTTCGATCCCCTCCTCTTCGGCGGGTCCGACGTGGGTGTTCTTCAAGAGCTTGGGCGAGACATCGAACTCATCCGACCTCTCGAAACCGCGTCTCACATAGACCAACCGCAACATGGTGGAGATCCGCGCGCCGACGGTAAAGGCCTCCTCCGCGTCGAAGTCTTCCCAACCGGTCGCCTGGGCCAAGCTCGTGGTCGTGAAGCGCACCGAGCTGGGGACCCCCATCGTGCCGAAGTAACAAATGCCGAGGGAGTCCCAAAAAAGCTTGATGATCTGAGTGCGGCAGACGGGCTCCACCTTGCTAAGGGCCTCCTCGAGATTGCGGGCCACACCGGGCGGGACTTCGTCGTAGCCGAGGTCAAGTCGGCGGAACGTGTCGTCGCCCCGTCCCTGGGTGGAAGCGCCGTAGCCAGCCGTCATCTCGTCGAAAAAAGCGCCCCAGGCGGCCCGGTGGTCGTGCATCACCGCGCCCCCTCCTTTCGCGTCGATGACCCTGTTGCGCAACTCATCCACGATCCCTATCTCCGCGCCCACCTCCTCGGGCATAGCCTTTATGCCTTTTGCGAGTTTCGCTCCAAACCCCTCCCCTTTGACGGCCTGATTGAGCAGCTCAATGGCCGATTCCCAGTTGCCCCAGGTGAGGTCGAGGCCGCCGGTATCCTGCTGGTGGAGGAGCCCGTCGTTGTAGGCCTCATATACCGCGCCCATCATGGGGGCGAATTGGCCCATCTCGATACCCAGGCTGTCGTAGAGGTCGTTCAAGACCACGATGGCACCGGGATCATCGACGCCGATGATCGCGGACGATCCTTCGATCGGCTCGCCGCCACCGCATTTGCTGCCAGTAAACCCGGCAAAGGGACCGTCCCCAATCTCCACATCGTAGGCGCAAGAGATCTTGCAGTTGTAGGAGGGTTGGGGCGTAACGGTCCAGCGGCTGCAGGCCGCCACGTACTTGCGGGCGAACTCGGCGCCCCATTCCGGGTCGGTCATATTCTTGCCGATCACTCGCCGATGCGAACCGAAGAGGTGGTAATACCCGCGCGAGTTGCCCGCGTCCTGCAACGCCTCGGCGACAGTGCGTTGCGTCGGGTCTTCGGTGCCGGGAAAGAGCTGTTCTTCCCATTCGACGGCGGTTTCCACCAGCCCCGGCGCATCGAACAGGGGAACGGTGCCGGTGCCGCGTACCGCGATGGCTTTGAGGTTCTTGGCCCCCATCGCCGCCCCCGGACTGCCCTTCCCGGCGCCGTGATTGCGGTCGTTCTTGATCATCGCGCCGGCGATCCCTGCCTCGCCCGCGGGCCCGATGCAGGCGACGCTGATGTTGGTGTCGTCGCCGAGTTCGACCTTGACGCGACGCTCGGTTTCCCTTGTGTCCTCGCCCCAAAGATCGCTCGCGTCGCGAAACTCCACCTTACCGTCATCGATCCAGAGGTAGGTGGGCCTCGATGCCTTGCCGGTGAAAATGATACCCTGGTGCCCGGCATGCATCAGGTAGGCGCCCCAGAAGCCGTGGGTGTGCCCGACGGCCGCGGAATAGGGCGTTAAGTGGTGGAAACTAACGATGGTCACGTCCGAGGAGTTGACGGCGGGCGTTCCCGTCAGCGGTCCGTTCATGAAGATCAGAGGCACGTCCGGGTCGGTAGCCTTTCCCTTGCGCGGTGCCTCGCGCAGGAGGTAGAGCAGCGCCAAGCCGATGCCGCCCACGTACTTGCGTAAATCCTCCTCAGGCGGGAGCGCCTCCTTTGTGACGGTTTCCTGGCTAAGGTCTACTCGCAGGATGTGAGGCCGGTATCCTCCACGAATGGACATGGTGTTACTCCTATCCGAGATATTCCAAGTAGCGCTCACTTGACCGGTCAATTCGGTTAAAAGTCATTGATTCACGTCAACCAAAGGACCTCTACGTCATTTTGCGTCATCTGCTGACGACCCGCGTCGACACCGACCGCGCGATCTGGCCTCGGCGTGCGCGGAACGCAGCAGCGCACTGGCGGCTTCGGTGTCGGCTTCGTCGCACACTTCCAACCAGGCGGAGAAATCGCCCGGCGCCAGCCACGCCTCCCACAGTCCGGCGAACGTGAGCAGGCCGCCATCGGCGGCGGTAATCCAGAACGGCTGCTTGAGTCCTCCCGGCTGGGTTTGCCATTCATAGAAACCGCTGGCGGGAATGAGGCAGCGGCGGCGGCGAAAGGCGGAGCGGAAAGCCGGCTTTTCGGCCACGGTTTCGGCCCGGGCATTAATCATTTTGAAGCCCATCGCCGGATCCTTGGCCTAGGACAGCACCAGCCCCCCACCGGAAATGGGTCGCCGTGTTACCGCCACCCTCACCCGCTGCGATCACGGCGAAAACCGGCTGAGACGGTGCGATGTTGAACCGCGACGCGACGTTTAGCGGCGCCGAAATGAGCGAGTATAACTCGAACATTTCGTCCCAGGCATGAAGCAGGCCAAAGCGTCCGCACATCGGCGAATAATAGCGCGAAACAAGCAATTTCGGTTACTAGGTGCTGTGCTTGTCAAAACACAGCACACAATTTACTTGCAATGGGATCGCGTTTGATTCTGTGTCCGAGTCGCCCCGAATTGGTTGACGAAAAAATGTAAATGGATAAGATGTTCTCGAATTGTTCACGGTGACAGAAGGTCAAGATTTAGTGTTACACTCATTCTTCGCGACTACATGTTGTGGATATTTCCCGGTATTCCCCTGGAACTTACCTACACCGTGTGGACGACCTGGTTTCTGGCTTAAAGGGGGCATTACGTATGGATGGGTCTGCGGTCATTTCGGCGAGAAAAGACGCTGTGGATAAGGTGTTTGTGGAAGACAAAGAGCCGCAACCGGCACACACCGATACCCTGATCGAAACACCAACCGGTGACGCAGCGGCGGTAGTCAAGTCGGGCGCACCTGTGGAAAACGATCTGGTCGGCAGGGACGCCGATGCCGCGAACGTCTATCAGACGGAGTATATGCGCATCGTCATCGACCCGTCGCGCGATGCCAATTTGACGGCTTTTGGCAAGGAAACGCTGAAAGACCGCTATCTGCTGCCCGAAGAAGCCAGCACACCGCAGAAGCTGTTCGCCCGTGTCGCGGCCCATTATGGCGACAACTCGGAGCACGCCCAACGCCTCTACAACTATATCTCCGATCTGTGGTTCATGCCGGCGACGCCGGTGCTGTCGAACGGCGGCACCAACCGCGGCCTGCCGATTTCATGTTTCTTGAACGAGGCTTCCGATTCGCTCGAGGGCATCGTCGATCTATGGAACGAGAATGTCTGGCTCGCCGCACGCGGCGGCGGCATCGGCAGCTATTGGGGCAATCTGCGTTCAATCGGCGAACAGGTCGGCCGCAACGGCAAGACTTCCGGCGTGGTGCCGTTCATCCGGGTGATGGATTCGCTGACCTTGGCGATCAGTCAGGGCTCGCTTAGGCGCGGCTCGGCGGCGGTCTACCTGCCGGTGAACCATCCAGAGATCGAAGAATTCATCGAAATGCGCCGGCCGACTGGCGGCGATCCCAACCGCAAGACGCCCAACCTGCACCACGGCGTGCTGATTTCCGATGACTTCATGCGTGCGGTCAAAGCCGACGAGGACTGGGCGTTGATTAGCCCCAAGGACAACGCGCCAATCTCCAAAGTATCGGCGCGTTCGTTGTGGATCCGCATCCTCACCGCCCGGGTCGAAACCGGCGAGCCCTATATCGTCTTTTCCGACACGGTGAATAAGAGCATTCCCGAGCACCACAAGCTGGCCGGCCTCAACGTTAAAACGTCGAACCTGTGCTCCGAAATCACTCTGCCCACCGGCACCGATCACCACGGCAAGGAGCGCACCGCGGTGTGCTGCCTGTCGTCGCTCAATCTGGAAAAGTTCCTCGAATGGAAAGACCATCCAACCTTCATCGAGGACGTCATGCGCTTCCTCGACAACGTGCTGCAGGACTTCATCGACAACGCCGCCGACAGTTTCGACCGCGCGACCTATGCGGCCATGCGCGAGCGTTCGGTCGGCCTCGGCGTAATGGGCTTACACTCGTTTCTGCAAGATATAATAGTGCCATTTGAATCAGCAATTGCAAAGGGTTGGAACAATAATATATTTCAACACATTAAGTCGAGGGCCGATGCTGCCTCGGTGGCTTTGGCCCAGGAACGTGGCGCCTGCCCGGACGCCGAAGATTACGGTATCATGGAGCGTTTCTCGAACAAGACGGCAATCGCGCCAACCGCCTCAATCTCGATCATCTGCGGCGGTTCGTCGCCAGGCATCGAGCCAATTGCCGCCAACAGTTTTACACACAAAACCCTGTCGGGTTCGTTCAATGTGCGTTCGAAGGCGCTCACCCGCCTGTTGACCAAAAAGGACAAAAACACCGAGGAAGTGTGGTCGTCGATCACCACCAACGAGGGCTCGGTGCAACATCTGGATTTCCTCAGCGACGACGAGAAGGCGGTATTCAAGACCGCGTTCGAAATTGATCAGCGCTGGGTCATAGAACTAGCTGCCGACCGCGCCGACCAGATCAGCCAGTCGCAGTCGCTCAACGTCTTCCTGCCGGCCGACGTGCACAAGCGCGATTTGCACCAAATCCATTACCAGGCGTGGAAGCGCGGCGTAAAGAGCCTTTATTACTGCCGTTCGAAATCGCTGCAGCGCTCGGAAAGCGTCGCCGCGGTGTCGCCGATAGTGGCGGTAACCGGCGACGAGGAAGCCGACCGCGTCGCCGCCAGCCACAACGATTACGAAGAGTGCCTGGCCTGCCAGTAGCAGGCCGAAAGGAAACTGTAGATGTCTTTGTTGGAAGAACGCATTGAATACAAGCCGTTCAAGTACCCGTGGGCCTACGACGCGTGGTTGCAGCAGCAGCGCGTCCATTGGCTACCCGAAGAGGTGCCGCTGGCCGACGACGTCAAGGACTGGCACCGCACACTAAATGCCAATGAACGCAACCTGCTAACCCACATCTTCCGCTTCTTCACCCAGGGCGATGTGGAAGTGAACAACTGCTACATGAAGCACTACTCGCAGGTGTTCAAACCCACCGAAGTGCGGATGATGCTATCAGCGTTCTCCAACATCGAGACCGTGCACATCGCCGCCTACTCGCACCTGCTCGACACCATCAGCATCCCCGAGAGTGAGTATTCGGCGTTCCTCAAATATCAGCAGATGAAGGACAAGTACGACTATCTGCAGCAGTTCGGTGTCGACACCAAAGAGAACATCGCCAAGACCCTGGCCATGTTCGGCGCCTTTACCGAGGGTCTGCAATTGTTCGCCTCGTTTGCCATCCTGATGAACTTCCCGCGCTTCAACAAAATGAAGGGCATGGGCCAGATCGTCACCTGGTCGGTGCGCGACGAGAGCCTGCACACCGCCTCGATCATCAAGCTGTTCCGTACCTTCATCGACGAGAACCCGGAAATCTGGACCGAGAAATTGCGGCGCGATCTCTACGTGTCGTGCGAAACCGTGGTTACCCACGAAGACGCCTTCATCGACCTGGCGTTCGAGCTCGGCGCCATCGAAGGGCTCGGGGGGCGCGAGGTCAAACAGTACATCCGCTACATCGCCGACCGCCGGCTGATGCAACTCAGCCTGCAGCCGGTCTACCGCATCGAAAAGAATCCGCTACCCTGGATGGAAGAAATGCTCAACGGCGTCGAGCACGCCAATTTCTTCGAAAACCGCGCAACCGAATATTCCAAGGCCGCCACCCGCGGCACTTGGGAAGAGGCTTTTGAATAGCTGATTTACGGTACCTGTTTGTTTCTCTCCTCCCTGAGTAGTACTTATTACTGGGCGGTAACGGTAAGTTCGGTAGCCGTTACCGCCTTTCTTTTTTTGCACTGTGGTAGAGAGCGATGGTGCCCGCATTGGTAATAGGGCATCCTCATCCTGAGGAGGGCCGTTAGGCCCGTCTCGATGGGTAAGGTGAAAGGACGTCTCGAAGGATGACCGCCGACCAAGTTCTCATCTTCGCCATCCTCGGCTTTGCCATGGTGTTTTTCCTGTGGGGCCGATGGCGCTATGACGTGGTGGCTTTCACCGCGTTGATCGTCGCCGTCGTTGGCGGTGTGGTGCCGTCGGCCGACGCTTTTTCCGGCTTCGGCCATCCGGCGGTGATAACCGTCGCCACGGTGTTGGTGATCAGCCGGGCGCTGCAGGCCTCGGGCATCATCGATCATGTCGCCGACATCGTCTGCCGTGCCGCACGCCACCAAACCATGCAGATCGGCACCCTGTCCGGGTTCGGCGCCGTGCTGTCGGCGTTCATGAATAATGTCGGCGCACTGGCGCTGCTGATGCCGTTGGCTATGCGCATAGGCGGCAATCCGGCGGCGCTGTTGATGCCGCTGTCGTTCGGCTCGATCCTCGGCGGCCTGATCACCCTGATCGGTACGCCGCCTAACATCATCGTCGCCACCTTCCGCGCCGACGTCGCCGGCGAACCGTTTCAACTGTTCGACTTCGCTCCGGTTGGCGCACCGGTGGCCGTCATCGGCCTGCTGTTCGTCGTCACAATCGGCTGGCGGTTGATCCCGCGTGGCCGCGCCGGGCGCAAATCGGCCGCCGACCTTTTCGAGGTGCGCGACTATATCGCCGAAGCACGCATCCCCGAGAACTCGAATCTAATCGGCCAATCGGTGGCCGAACTGGAGCACCTTAGTGACGACCGCTCGATCGTCGTCGGCCTCATCCGCGGCGATACCCGCATGCTACACCATCTACGTCGGCATGTACTGCGCGCCGACGACCGGCTATTGATCCGCACCGACCCGGAAGTCCTCGACAAGCTGGCCACTGGCAACGGCCTAGTGCTGGACAGCGAGCCCAAACTTAGCGACGAGAATCTGCGTTCCGACGAAATCGGCCTGATCGAGGCGGTGGTGCCGCCAGGCGCGCACATCGAAGGACACACGGCACAATCGCTGCATATGAGGCGGCGCTACGGCGCAGCTTTGATTGCATTGGCGCGGCAGGGCCAGCCGGTGCGCGAACGCCTGGCTAGCGTGCGCTTCCAGGCCGGCGACGTGCTGATGTTCCAGGGCGAGGCCGAGGCTTTGGCCGACACCGTCGCGCGCATGGGCTGCCTGCCCCTGGCCGAGCGCGGCCTGTCGCTGGGCCGACCGCGCCAAGTGTGGCTGCCTATCGCCATCTTCGCTGCCGCGGTGGTGGCAACAGCGTTCGACATCGCGCCAGTGCACATTTCATTTTCCGCCGCGGTGGTGGCGCTCATCCTGCTCAACCGGGTGACGCCGCGCGAAGCTTACGAAACCATCGACTGGTCAGTGATTATCCTGCTCGGCGCCATGATCCCGCTCGGCGGTGCGCTGCAGGCGACCGGCGGCACCCAGTTGATCGCCGGCGGCATCGTCGGGCTCGCCGGCGCGGTGCCCACCTTCGTGGTGTTGGCGGTGTTGCTGATCGTCACCATGACCCTGTCGGATTTGATGAACAACGCGGCGACGGCCATCGTCATGGCGCCCATCGGCGTCGCCATCGCCAACCAGCTAGGGGTCAATTCCGATCCGTTCTTGATGGCGACCGCTATCGGCGCGTCGTGCGCCTTCCTGACCCCCATTGGACACCAGAACAACGTGCTGGTGATGGGTCCGGGCGGCTACCGCTTCGGCGACTACTGGCGCATGGGCCTGCCGCTCGAAGCGCTGATCGTCGTCGTTTCGGTACCGTTGATATTGATGGTTTGGCCGTTGTAGATAGAACACCTCGTCCTTCGACAAGCTCAGGGTGAGGTGTTCTATTATTCGCACTAAACTTAACACTACCCTCATCTTGGACCTGTCGAAGGATGGGGAGAAATAGCACCCTAGATCGCCGCTTCCAGTTCGCGTTGCTGCGCCGGCTTGAAGCCGACGATCAGGCCGCCCTCGATTTCGATCACCGGGCGCTTGATCAACGTCGGGTGATCGACCATCAGGGTCAACGCAGTATCTTCGGTGACGTTTTCGCGGATCACCTCGGGCAGGCCGCGCCAAGTGGTGCTGCCGCGGTTGATCAGGACTTCCCAGCCAACTTCCATCGCCCATTCGGTCAGCTTGTCCAAATCCACCCCGTCGGCGCGCACGTCAAGGAAGCGGTGGGGAACTTCCCGCCGCTCCAACCACTTCAGGGATTTCTTCGTGGTATCGCAGCTCTTGAGGCCGTAAACGGTCAGCATGGCGCAATTTCCAGAAATTTGTTTCGTCGCAGGTCTTTAACACGCGCGCTTTCGCGTTGCCTATAGCGCGCTAAACGAATTGCGGCGAATAAAATATTCGCCATCGATCACTCAACAAGGCTGGAGCGGCGCTACCCATTCGCCTATATTTACCGCCGTTTCTGGGCGTTTTTTAGCTTTGCAAACCATGGAGTAGCCAAGTGGGCCAATTCGGCATTGGACAAGCCGTCACGCGGATCGAAGACCAGCGCCTGTTGACCGGCGGCGGCCGCTATACCGACGACATTGCTCTCGACGGGCAGGCTTACGCCTTTATTCTGCGCTCGCCCCACGCGCACGCTGAAATAAAGCATGTCGACACCAGCGCCGCCACAGCGGCGGCCGGCGTTTTGCTGGTGCTGACCGGCGAGGATGTGGCGACGGACGATATCGATCCGATGCCATGCATGATCCCGATTACCAACATAGACGGCAGCGAGCGTTGCGACACCTACCGGCCAATTTTGGCCCAGGACCGGGTACGCCATGTTGGCGAACCCGTCGCTGCCGTTATCGCCGAGACCCTGCATCAGGCGCGCGACGCCGCTGAGTTGATCGAAGTCGACTTCAGCGAACTGCCATCGACCACCGACACCTACGGCTCGGCGCAGGACGGCGCGCCACAGATCTACGACGAGGCCGCCAATAATCTTTGCTTCAACTGGGGCAGAGGCGAACAGGAACCGACCGAAGCGGCGTTCGCCAAAGCGGCGCGGATCACGACCCTCGAGCTAATCAATAACCGGGTCGTCGTCAATTCGATGGAGCCGCGTGGCGCCATCGGCGACTTCGACACGGCGACCGGCCGCTCGACCCTCTATTCCTCGTCGCAAGGCACCCACTGGCTGCGCGACGCGATCGGCGACATGATCCTGAAGATCGGCAAGGAAAATCTGCGGGTCATCACCGGCGACGTCGGCGGCGGCTTTGGCATGAAGATTTTTCCCCATCCGGAACAACCGATCGTCGTCTGGGCGGCGCGCAAACTGCAACGCGCCGTCAAGTGGACAGCCGACCGCAGCGAAGGCTTCATGTCCGACATTCAGGCCCGCGATCATGTCACCAAAGCCGAAATGGCGATGGACGACGACGGTAATTTTCTGGCGCTGCGGGTCACCACCTACGCCAATCTGGGCGCTTATCTATCGCACTTCGGCGCCTTCATCCCCACCGACGCCGGCACCGGTATGCTGAACGGCCTTTACGCCATTCCGGCGATCTGGGCCAACGTCAAAGGCGTACTCACCAACACGGTGCCGACCGACGCCTATCGCGGCGCCGGCCGGCCCGAGGCGATCTATTGCGTCGAACGCCTGGTCGACAAATGCGCGCGCGAGCTCGACGTGACGCCCGACGAAATTCGCCGGCGCAATTTCGTCAAGCCCAGCCAATTGCCCTACACAACCCCGCTCGGCGACATCTTCGACAGCGGCGAGTTCGTCGAGATCATGGAGGCCAGCATGGCGCGCGCCGATTGGGCGGGCTACGCTAACCGGCGTGAAGACAGCGCCAGTCGCGGCAAGTTGCGCGGGGTCGGCATGGCGACCTATGTCGAAAAATGCGGCGGCGGCGTCCCCGAAACCGCCGATATCAAATTCGATACCGGCAACGATCACATTACGGTCTACATCGGCACGGTGACCAACGGCCAGGGTCACGACACCGCGTACAAGCAAATCATGTCGCATCGGCTCTGCGTCGACACCGACAATCTCACCGTCGTCCAGGGCGACAGCGATTTGGTGCCGGCGGGCCTGACCGGCGGTTCACGGTCGGTGACGGTGGGTGGCGTCGCCGTATCCAAGGCGTCGGAAGCGATTATCGAGAAGGGCAAGAAAATCGCCGCACACATGATGGAGACGGCGGAGGCCGATATCGATTATACCGACGCCACCTTCCGCGTTACCGGCACCGACCGTGCGATGTCTTTGTTCGACGTCGCCCGGGCGGCGGCGGATCCCGCCAATCTTCCCGCGGACCTGGAGCCGGGACTCGACGAAACCTATACCCAAACGCCCGAAGTTCCCACCTATCCGAACGGCTGCCATATCTGCGAACTGGAGATCGATCCCGACACCGGTGCGATGGAGATTCAACGTTACACCGTCGTCGACGATTTCGGCGACGTCGTCAATCCGCTGTTGATCGAAGGCCAGGTACATGGCGGCATCGTTCAGGGCCTCGGCCAGGCACTGCACGAACACACCGTCTATGACGGCCAGTCGGGCCAACTCGTTTCCGGCTCGTTCATGGACTACACCTTGCCGCGCGCCGATAATTTTCCCAATTTCGATTTCACCATGCGCAATGTGCCGTGCACAACCAATCCCATGGGCCTAAAGGGTTCAGGCGAAGCCGGCGCCATCGGCGCGCCACCGGCGGTGATCAATGCTATCGTCGATGCTATGGCAGCGGCGGGCGGGTCAACGGACATCGACATGCCGGCAACGCCGGACGCAATTTGGGTAGCCGCCACCCAGCGCGCCGCCACCAAGTAATGTGACGCGGACGAGTGCCCGCCAGGAGGTTCCGTGACCAACGACTTTGCGCCGTTGTTGCCGGCGGTGTGCGACATCGCCCGCCAGGCCAGCGCGGCAATCATGACCGTCTACGCCACCGATTTCTTAGCCAAGCGTAAGGCCGACGGCTCGCTGGTCACCGAGGCCGATACCGCGGCGGAAGCGGTTATTCTACCAGCCCTGCGCGCGCAAACGCCGGACATTCCCATCATCTCGGAAGAGCATGTGGCCAACAGCGAGGCGCCGGATATTTCCGGCGGCAGCTTTTGGCTGGTCGATCCGCTGGACGGCACCCACGAATTCCTCAAACGCAACGACGAGTTCACCGTCAATATCGGCTTGATCGTGGATTTGGAGCCGGTGTTCGGCGTGCTCTACGCACCGGCGCTGGACGCGCTGTATTTTGGTGCCGGCGACGGCTCGGCCATGTGTTCCCTAAATAGTGACGAGGCGCAGCCAATTGCTTGCCGGGAGATCTCGCCGGACGGCATTGACGTGCTGGTCAGCCGCTCGCACCAGCAGGGTGACCAGATCGACAAATATCTCGCCGACAAGAACGTACATTCGCTCATACCCTGCGGCAGCGCGTTGAAATTCGGCCGGCTGGCAGCCGGCGAGGCCGACCTCTATCCACGCTTCGGGCCGACCAGCGAATGGGATACCGCCGCCGGTCACGCCATTATCCGCGCCGCCGGCGGCGAGGTGAAAACCTTCAACGGTCAGCCCCTCGCCTACGGCAAGAGCCAGGACAAATTTCTCAATCCAGGTTTCGTCGCCTACGGGCGACGATAACTGCTGATATGAAACCGGAAAATGCAGCAACAATAGGCGAAGCTACGACGATTCTCAGCGACGGCGGTCTGGTGGCCTTTCCCACCGAGACGGTCTACGGGCTGGGCGCCGACGCGCGTAACAATAAGGCGGTCGCGCACATTTTCGCCGCCAAAAAACGTCCCCAATTCAATCCGCTGATCGTGCACGTGAAAGACATTGCGGCGGCGGCCCACTACGCCAATTTCGACAGCCGCGCCAAGGCATTGGCCGTGCGCTATTGGCCCGGCCCGTTAACCCTGGTGCTGCCGCGGCGCGGCGATAGCGGTCTGTCGCTGTTGGTCAGCGCCGGCCTCGACACCGTCGCCCTGCGAGTACCGGCGCAAGCATGCGCGCAAGCGCTGCTTGCCGCCTTCGACGGGCCGATTGCCGCACCGAGCGCCAACGCCTCGGGTGCGGTGAGTCCGACCCGCGCCGAGCATGTGGTGCAATCGCTCGGCGGTGAACCCGACCTGATCATCGACGATGGCCCCTGCTTGATCGGCCTGGAATCAACGGTGGTCGATGCCAGCGGCGCTGATTTGTGTGTCCTACGCCACGGCGCGGTGACACTGGAAGAATTGCGGACGGAATTCGGTCCGGTATCCGATGCAACTGCGGAGGAAACGGCAGACGCAGTCAAGTCTCCTGGGACGCTGGCCCGACACTATGCGACCGCCCTGCCCGTGCGGCTTGACGCGGCATCGGCGGAACCCGGCGAGGCCTATCTAGCGTTCGGCGAGACGGTGCCGCCGAGCGCAGTAAAAATCGAAAATCTTAGCCCCACCGGCGACCTAACCGAAGCGGCAGCCAACTTGTTCGCCATGCTTAGGGCCCTAGATTCGCCGGAATATGGGGCAATTGTAGTCGCGCCGATCCCCGACGAAGGGCTGGGCCGGGCAATCAACGACCGCCTGCGCCGAGCTGCTACGCCAGCCTGAGCTTGCCGAGAATTTGCGGAAGGATTACATCTTGACCTATGAGCATTGCCGCCAAAGATACGCTACCACCGGTACCGGCGGGATTCCTCGATAAACTCGCCACCATCGTCGGTGAGGCGGGTCTGGTTACCGATCCCGCGGACATGATCCCTTATCTGGAGGAAACCCGCGGCCTGTACGAAGGCACGAGCCCAGCCGTCGTGCGCCCGGCCAATACGCAGGAGGTCGCAGATGTGGTGCGTGCCTGCGCGCAAGCCGACGTTGCCATCGTGCCCCAGGGTGGTAACACCGGCCTGTGCGGTGGCGGGGTCGCCAGCGGCGAGGTGATTATCAACCTGATGCGCATGAACAAGGTGCGCAACGTCGACCCGTTCAACTACACCATGACTTTCGACGCCGGCTGCATCCTGGCAGATCTGCAGCGGGTCGCCGAAGTAAACAACCGGCTGTTCCCATTGAGCCTTGGCGCCGAGGGGTCATGCCAGATCGGTGGTAACCTCTCGACCAACGCTGGCGGCACTTCGGTTTTACGCTACGGCAACGCCCGCGAGCTCACACTGGGTCTCGAGGTGGTGCTGCCCGACGGCCAGATCTGGAATGGCCTTACCGCGCTACGCAAGAACAATACCGGTTACGACCTGAAACAACTTTTCATCGGCGCGGAAGGCACCTTGGGTATTATCACCGGCACGGTGATGAAACTGTTTCCGCTACCGCGCGAACGCCACACCGCCTTCGCCGCGCTACGCGACGTCGAGGCTGTGCTGGAATTGCTTAGCCGCGCGCGCATCGCCAGCGCCGATACGGTAGCGACCTTCGAGCTCATCCCGCGTATCGGCCTCGACTTAGCGCTAAAACACATGCCCGACACGGTTGATCCGCTCACCAGCGCACACGAATGGTATGCGCTGATCGAGTTCGAGAGCGGCGAAAACGGCAGCGGGCTGGGCGCAGTGATGGAAGGCTATCTGGCCGCCGCGCTGAAAGACGGTCTGGTGGTCGACGCGGTGGTCGCCCAGTCAGAAGCGCAACGCCAGCAGATGTGGTTCATCCGCGAGGCGATGGTGCTGGCGCAGGCGCCCGAGGGCGCAAGCATCAAGAACGATATCTCGGTGCCCATATCGAAGGTGCCCGAATTTATCCGCCGCGCCGACAAGGCTGCCATCGCGCTGTGCCCTGGCGTACGCCCGGTCGCCTTCGGCCATATCGGCGACGGCAACGTGCACTACAACTTGCAAGCGCCGGTCGGCGCCGACGACGCGGCCTTCCTGGCGCGCTGGGACGAGCTGACCGAAGCGGTGGTCGACATCGTGCGCGACTTGGGCGGCAGTTTCAGCGCCGAGCACGGCATCGGCCTACTCAAGGTGCGCGAACTGGCCGACTTCAAATCAGCGCTTGAAATGGACCTCATGCGCACCGTAAAAAGCGCGCTCGACCCAAAGGGCCTAATGAACCCTGGTAAAGTCTTGTGAACGAAGAACGCCAATGACTGACTACAACGCACCCGTCAAAGATATGCGCTTCGTCTTCGACGAACTCTGCGACCTCGAGGGTCTGAACGGTATGCCATCGTTCGTCGATGTCACGTCCGATCTGGTCGACCATATTCTCAATGAATCCGCCCGGTTTACCCGCGAAGTGGTGGCGCCGCTGAACCAGAGCGGCGACCAGGAAACCTCGGTGCTCAAGGATACGGAAGTGCGAACGCCGAAGGGCTTCAAGGAGGCCTACGCACAATTCGTCGACGGTGGCTGGAATGGCACGCCGTTCGAACCCAAATATGGCGGCATGGGCCTGCCATGGACGGTCACTACGGCGCTGCAGGAAATGTGGCAGTCGGCCAATTTGGCCTGGTCACTGTGCCCGTTGTTGACGATCGGCGCCATCGAAGCCCTGATCGCTCACGCCACGCCAGAGTTGCGCAAAAAATTTTTGCCCAAGCTGGTGAGCGGCGAGTGGACCGGCACCATGAACCTAACCGAACCGCAGGCGGGCACCGACCTGAGCCTGCTCAGAGCCCGCGCCAAGCGTGAGGACGGCCACTACCGAATCACCGGCGAGAAGATATTCATCACCTTCGGCGAGCAGGATTACACAGACAACATCATCCACCTGGTGCTGGCGCGGCTACCCGACGCGCCACCGGGGGTGAAAGGGATCAGCCTGTTCCTGGTGCCGAAATTCCTCGTCAACGACGACGGTAACATCGGCGAGCGTAACGACGTTTACGCCGTCAATATTGAACACAAGCTCGGCATTCACGCCAGCCCAACCTGCGTTATGGCCTATGGCGATAATGGCGGCGCGGTTGGCTATTTGATCGGCGAAGAGCATGACGGCCTGCGCTGCATGTTCACCATGATGAACAACGCGCGTCTCAATGTCGGCCTGCAGGGCGTGTCGATCGGCGAGCGCGCTTATCAGCAAGCGGTCGACTTCGCCAAGTCGCGGTTGCAATCGGCGCCGGTCAGCGGCGGCAAAGAGTCAGCGACGATCATTAATCACCCCGACGTGCGCCGCATGCTGATGATGATGCGGGCGCAGATCGAGGCCATGCGCGCGCTATCCTACTACACCAACGCCACGCTCGACCGGTCGCGCCACCACGGCGATAAAGACGTGCGGCGCGCCAACTATACGCGTATGGATTTGCTGACCCCGGTGGTCAAGGCTTGGTGTACCGATCTGGGCGTCGATATCGCCTCAATCGGCCTGCAGGTACACGGCGGTATGGGCTTCATTGAGGAAACCGGCGCCGCTCAGTATCTGCGCGATTCCCGCATCGCGCCGATCTACGAGGGCACCAACGGCATCCAGGCGGTCGACCTGCTGGGTCGCAAGCTACTGCGCGACGGCGGTAGCGCCATGGGCTTGCTGCTCGACGAGATGGAGCAGATCGACGCCGAGCTGTTGGCCACCCAGGACGCAGATTGTGCTGCGGTGCAGAAATCACTGGCCGACGGCCGCTCGGCATTACGCAGCGCCACCGAGTGGCTGCTCGATCCGACAAACAACGATCTCGACACCAAATTCGCCGGTGCCACGCCGTTCCTGCACCTGACCGGCACCGTAGTCGCCGGCTGGCTGATGGCCCGCGCCGCGGTAGCGGCGCACAGCAAGGCCGCCAACGGCGGCGACCGCTCCTTCCTAGAAACCAAGATCGTTACCGCACGCTTCTACGCCGAGCATGTTCTGCCGCGCGCACACGCGCTGTTGCCGGAAATTACCGAGGGTAGCGGTTCGGTGCTGGCGCTGAGTGAAGACCGGTTCTAACCGGCGTCAAATAACTTGTTCGACCTGTGCCAACCGTCACAGACAACTGTCCGCCCGAGCATTAAATTTCAATCATTACTCCTTTGCAAGGAAGCAAGCATTCCCCTAAACGGCGGGCCGGACAAATAGTTCGACCCGCCGTTCGCCTTGTCAGGCCGACATTGTAGCCCTTGCAATTGAACAAACGGCCTTGGTGGGTGACAATGCACGCGCAACAAAAACCTGAAGAGGCCCCATGAGCGATCCTATCGATTTCTACTTCGCCTGCGTATCGCCCTGGTCCTACCTGGCGGTCGACGAGCTAAAACGCATTGCTGATACACACGAGCGCGCCATCGCCTTCAAACCGATCAATGTCGGACGCTCATGGGCCGAGACCGGCAGCGGCCAGCCAGTTGGCGACCGACCTCAGGTGATGCAGGACTACCGCCTAATCGAATTGCCACGCTGGGCTACCTGGCGGGATACCAAACTCAACTCCCATCCCAAGCATTTTCCCGTTCCTTTTCACCTGTCCTCGAACGTGATCATCGCCGCACGCCAGCAAGGTACGGATGTCTATGCGTTGACACGGGCGCTGATGCGCGGCTGTTGGGTAGATGAACTGAATATTTCGGACGCAGATACGATTGCCAAAATCGCCGACGGCGTTGGCCTCGACGGCACAGCGCTACTCGCCGCCGCGGAAGCGCCTGCGGTCGCCGACGACATGAGCGCCAATACCGACGAAGCGCTGGCCGCCGGCGCTTGGGGCGTACCGTCGATCGTCGTCGATGGTGAGTTGTTCTTCGGCCAGGACCGGCTGGAAATGATCGCATGGCGCCTCGAACAGCTCCCGGCACGCACTTGAGCCTCCATCCGGCGACGTAGTCTGACCGCTCCATCACCCTGTCGGATGAGATCCTGTATTTTGGCCTCGATCAACACGGCTACGTGGGCGTGAACGCTCTCGACCCCTTCTGCGTGCTCGAACGCTGCACCGAAAGTCTCGAGCCCTAATTTCAGTTCCTCAATTTTTCGCAGCGTCGACTTTTGCGGTGCGACCGTAAATTAACGGTATTCGGCCAAAAGTTCGAGCGACATTTGGCGGGCGCGGTTAAGTAAACGTTCTTCCGGCGACTCAACTACCACAATTTTCCACAATACATTAGTTTTTTATAATATTACGTCAATACCGCCGAGAACAACAACCAAAACTAGGGGGACAATGAGCTTGAACCGAACCGGCTAATCATTAAATTTGTTCATATATTTTAACTCTTCACGGTTCCGGTTGAAGCAGCAGCAGTCACGGGCGCGATGGCGTAGGCTTTAGTATTCGCGTTAGATTCGCGCCATCCCTGCTACACCACCCACCCCAGCAGCGCGAATTCCAATAACACAATTCTAGGAAATTAACGACATCTTACATACAATAATCTGGTGTAGAAAACTACTTGGTAGAGCTATTTATGGCCAGCCAGGCGACCGCCTCGGTAAGCGAGGCGACGATAGTATCGGCCTTGGTGTCGTCCGGCGCCTCATCGGAATCGACCAACAACTTGTACCCAACACCAGCGCTAATCGCCGCCTCTATGTCCGTCTCGCGGTCGCCGACCAGGGCTGACGCCTTCATGTCGAGCCCCAGCGCATTGCGCGCCTTGAGTAGCATACCTGGCCCCGGTTTGCGGTCGATCGACTCGCGTCTATAGATACCGATGCCTTCTTCGGGATGAGTTGGCGCGTGGTATACCCGCGCGATATCAACGCTTTCGTCGGCAAACCGAACGCACATCCATTCAGTTAATTCCTGGAACTCTTCTTCGCTATAGAGCCCACGGCCGATACCCGCCTGATTGGTGACAACGACCAGGTGATAGTCGAGCGCCAGCGCCTGGCGGCACGCCTCGAAGACACCGTCGATAAAGATAAAATCCTCGCGACGATAGATGTAGCCGGAGTCAATGTTGATGACGCCGTCGCGATCGAGGAACAGCGCCTTCGCACCCGTCATAATTAATCTCTGTACAACTTTAATCTCTGTACAACTTACGTGGAATTGCACCGGCCCACTCCCCCACTCGGCCACCCCGAGCATACGATCCCGTGGGTAGCCGAGTGGGGGAGTGGGCCGGTGCGTACACCTGTATCATTTCGTTGCGGCCCGCTCGCGCATCTCGGTCAGCGTCAGGTTGCTGGATAACAATTCTTCGCTGACGATCAGCTCGATCACGGCGGGGCCGCCAGCGCCCAGGGCGCGCTCGAATGCCGGCGCAAACTGCTCGGTCGTCTCAACCCGCTCACCATGGGCGCCAAACGATAGCGCCCAGGCGACGAAGTCTGGGTTGGTCAGATGCGTCGCCGTTATGCGCCCGGGATAATGGCGTTCTTGATGCATACGAATGGTGCCGTACATGGAGTTATTGGCGATGATCATTACGATACCAAGGTTGTGGCGCAATGCCGTCGCCAACTCGTTGCCGGTCATCAGGGTACCGCCGTCACCGGCGTAGCAAATCACCGTCGCGTCGGGGCGCGCTGCCTTAGCAGCAACAGCGGCGGGCATGCCATAGCCCATGGCGCCGCTGGTTGGTCCCAGTAGGGTACGGTAACGGCGGAAGGGGAAAAACCGGCCGGCCCAGCCGGAGAAATTTCCAGCATCGGTGGTGAAGATCGTATCGGCTGGCGTCAACTCGCGCAGATCGTGGAAGATCTGGCTCAAATTGAGCGGCACCGGGCTCTTTTTCGGCACGACCCAGTCCTCATAGTCGCGCCGTGCGGCTGCGGTCCAATCGTTCCAGGCTGTCGTATCAGCCTGCTGGCTTTGCCGGACGCGGGCGGTGAAAGATCCGACCGCTGCGTTGATTGCCAGATCGGGCTGATAGACCCGCCCCAGTTCGTTGGGATCGGGGTAAACATGAACCAGCCCCTGCGCCGGTTTGGGCACCTCCACCAGCGTGTAACCCTGGGTGGTGATCTCGCCAAGCCGAGCGCCGATGACAATCAATAGATCTGTATCACGCACGCGCTGGGCCAACTTCGGGTTGGTGTTGATGCCCACCTCGCCAACATAGTTGGGATGGCCGTTGTCGATGATATCCATGCACCTGAACGACGTGGTAACCGGCAAATTGTTGGCCGCCGCAAACGCCTCCAAGTCAGCACCGGCCGCCTCCGACCAGCCGCCGCCACCGACCAGGACCAACGGATTTTTTGCCGCCTGTAGCATCTCGCGCAGCCGCGCCATATCTCCATCGGAGGGTTCCGGCTCGATACACTGGTAAGCCGGCACATCGGCGACCTCTACCAAGTCGGCCAGCATATCTTCAGGCAGGGAGACAACCACAGGCCCAGGCCGCCCGGAGGTGGCAGTGGAAAACGCCCGCGCCACGATTTCCGGCAACCGCGCCGCATCGTCGACCTCGACCACCCACTTGGCCAACGGACTGAACATCGCTTCGTAATCGACTTCCTGGAACGCTTCGCGCCCGCGAAAACCGCGCGACACCTGGCCGACGAACATCACCATCGGCGAAGAATCCTGCATCGCGGTATGCACGCCAATGCTGCCGTTACACGCGCCGGGTCCGCGGGTGACGAAAGTCACGCCCGGCTTGCCGGTGAGCTTGCCGTAGGCCTCACCCATATAGGCAGCGCCGTTTTCGTGCCGGCAAACTATGACTGATATCGCATCCGTGGCATCGTGCAACGCGTCGAGCGCCACCAGATAACTTTCCCCCGGAACGCAAAAAACCGTATCGACGCCGTGCACCTTCAAAGCGTCGACCAGAACCTGACCACCTGTACGTAGCAACTCGTCCTCCTAAACCTCCGCATCTATGATTTAAAAGAAACCTAACATCGTCGTGACGCGTGGCAAATAAAGGTCTCCTTCCAAAATTCAGGGATGGCAAACAACCATGTGTTGAAATACTATGGGGCAAAATAATACAAAGATATTGGTCTCGAGCGTCTTCTTGGTCAATTTTTCCACCCCGCCTGCAAAACCAATAGTCTATATCGTTGGATTTGGAACCCTGCCCGAAGGGTTATTCTAGGTGTATCCAAAATGGGTGCGGCGCTTTGGGCATAGATCGACGGCCATCGTGCCGATCGTCGCACCATCGAAAACCGATGGCGCCGAGTATCAGCGTTTCGTTGATTTCCTGCGCAACAAATTTCATGCCGTGGGCGCAATTATGGTGTCGAATGCTTCGACATTGTTCTAGCACACGCGGTAAATGTTCGACAAATTCGACGGCAACACGGAGTTGCTGGGCGAGTTCGGTATCGTGGTTCGCACACCGGGAACATTGACCGGTCTAGCTCCGACAAAACGAGCCGCTCAACAGGCTTATGAGTAAATATTTGGCGACGGCAGACCCCCCGAAGCATTGATCATCTCCGCCACTGGAGCGGCGCGTGAGCTCGCCGTCGCGCTAAAGGAAACCGGCAAACGGTGTGTCTGTCTTACCACGCTCGATAGGAAATCCATGACCAACATGCGCCAGCGCATTATCGAGCTGCCGGAGAACAGGCGTCCAACCCTGCGCCATATAGAGTCCCAATTAGAGCATGACCAGTTGGTCACATTGTTGCCGTCGGGAAGCTTGGTCGTTAATGCCACCGGACCAATCGACGCGGACACTCCGTCACCTGTAGGCGACGCAGCGCTATTTCCGCAGAACGGCCTGATTTGGGACCTCGATGCCGTCGGCATCAGTTCGCCATTTCTCGACAAAGCCCGGCAGCAGCGGTACCCCCACGGCCTGCGCCTGGTGGACGACCAATTTTTCATCAATATCAGTGGTTCACCGTAGCGGTGGCGATTTTTGGTATCACGCCCACTCAAGAGAATGCGGTAAAGCCGTGAAAGCTGATCGTTTAGTTTTCAATTGCTCAGCGTAGCGCGGCAGCGATATTGCCGCCATCGACCGTAATCACCGCACCCGTCGTCTTGCGCGCCAAGGCCAGATCGACGAATGCCTGCGCCACATCGGTACCGGTGACTTCGCGGTGCAATAAATTACCGCTCATATAATCATCTTCGCTGACCCCGCGCGCCGCCGCGCGTTCACTAACCATGTCACCGGTCAGCAAGCCACTGCGAATGCGGTCGGCGTTCACTGCGTTGGAGCGGATACCCTCGCCGCCATAGTCAACCGCGTATTGCCGCGACAGGAACATGGTCGCCGCTTTTGGCAAACCATAGGGACCAAAATCCGCGCCCGGATTGACCGCCTGTTTCGACGCATTGAACAACAGAACGCCACCAGTCTTTTGCGCTCGCATAATGGCGACGGCGGCCTTGGCAACGCTTTGATGAGCGAAGAAATTCAGCTCGAAACTTTGCCGTAGTACCACATCGTCGACCTCGCCGATACGGCCCTGCCAGGCCGCGCCGGCGTTCGACACCAGAATATCAAGGCCGCCGAACGCCAAAGCGATCGCATCGAACGCAGACGCAACCGAACCGTCCTCGGTCACGTCGCACTCGATGGCGATACCGCCGATATCGGCGGCAACCCGCTCTACGCCCTCTCGATCGCGGTCGAGTAGAGCAACATCGGCACCGGCAACGCGAAACGCCAGGGCACAGGCTTTACCGATTTCGCCGGCAGCGCCGGTTATGGCCACAACGTGACGGGCCAGCGGTTGTTCGTTACCCTTGCCGAGCTTTGCCTGCTCGAGCGACCAATACTCAATATCGAACATGTCGGCCTCGCTGATCGACTCGTACGCGCCAAGCGTTTCGGCATCGGCGATAACCTCGATATTGTTTTCGTACAGATCTGCGGCGACGGTGGCGGCCTTAGCGTTGTCGCCGGTGGCGAAAAAGCCGAGCCCCGGCAGGAGCAGGATTCGCGGCGACGGATCGAGCGGCGTTTTTAGCGCCCCAGCATCGGTATTGTTGCGCGCAACATAGGCGCTATAGGCGCGCTGGTATTCGCCAATTGCCGCCGCTGCTTGCTCGGTAAACCCATCGAAACCGCCGACAGGCGGCGGCAGGATCACCGGTAGCGGCTTGATGCGGATCGCGTGATCGGGTGTCACTGGCCCACGCTGGCTGTATCGCACCAGATCCTGACCGTCGACGAATTTGCGGATCGCCTCGCCGGTGCGAAATTTCAACACAAAACGCTTGTGCAAACCCTCATCGGTGTCGGTTTCAATGGCCAAGAGACCCCGCAAGGCCGGCGCTACCGCAGCAGGCGTTGCCAAGCCATCCGGTAACGAAACGCCGGCGAACGGTTTCGACGGTGCTCCCGCCAGGTGTTGCTCGGCCACCGTGACAAGTTCGATCATCCGCTCGTAAGCTTCGCGCGCCGTCGCCCCCATGCTGAAAACGCCGTGTTTCAATAGGATCAACCCTTCGACGTCCAGCGATTGCTCGTAAATTTCTGCGCACGCCTTGGCCAAGGCGAAGCCAGGCTTGATGTAGGGTACCTGCGCCACCCGCTCACCAAAGACGTCGCGGCAGATGTCGACGCCGTTGGGTTGGTCGGTCAGCGCCAAGATCGCAGTCGAGTGGGTGTGATCGACAAATTTGTGCGGTAGGAAGGCATGCAGCAGGGTCTCGACCGATGGGTCCGGCGCGGCCGAATCCAGCAGATTTCCCCGTTGGGTGTTGACCATGTCTTCGTCGCTCAAACGGTCGAGCGCGCGCAGGCGGCACAAGGGTTCGAGACGCACCGCCGGCAGACCGGGCGGCTCGATGGCAGACATATCCCAGCCGCTACCTTTGACGCACAAAGTCTCGACCGCCTCGCCGGCGATGTCGGCCATCGTGGTTTTGACTGAGGTATTACCGCCGCCATGCAGCACCAGTTTGGGGTTGCCACCTAGCAACCGCGTGGTATAGACGCGCAACGCCAGATCTTCACCGATCCCCTGCCAATCATAACGCTCGACGGCGGCCCGCGCCTCGTTATCCGACCAGAGACTTTCCATAACCCCGTGATCTAAAGGTATTTATGGTACCAGTCGAGGGCCTCGACCTTCTGGATTTCGTGCAGTTCGGGATTACAGAAGTAGTAGGAATCATAATGCTGGGCGCCCGAAATCTTGACCAGTTTCTTGGGCTCGCCTAACACCTCGTAGCATTCGAGCTGTTCGGCCACCGGCACCAGCATGTCGAACTCGGAATAGACCATCAGCACCGGGCGCGGCGAAATATGGCTGGCGACCCATTCGGGTTTGAAGCGCCAGCACGCCGCAGCGCTTTCCAGATCGTATTCCGGATTGAACCGCGGATCCTTGGCGTGGAACTGCTCGATGACATCACGCGTGTGCGGATCGAGCAGCATGATCTCACCCAATGGCGCGGTGGATTTCTCGCCGGTGAGGACACGCTTGCGTTCGGCCTCTTCGACCTGCGCCTTGAACGCCTGCCACTCGTGCGGCCGGCGTACGGACCGCATCCAGCGTTCGCCGTCCGATACCATCACCGCCGACACAATAACCTTAACCCGTTCGTCGAAGGCGCCGCACCAGATGGCATTGGCGCCGCCCCAGCTGGAGCCGTAATAGGCGATGCGTTCGGGATCAACGCCGTCGACCGTCTGCAGATAGGTCACTGAGTCGTAAGTCGCCTGTGCCTGCTCCATGGGGCGGTGACGGCCACGCTCGCCTTCGCTAACACCAAACCCGGGATAGTCCCAGGACAGCACGAAATAGCCCGCCTCCCACAGCCATTGCGGTACATCCATGCCGTAGACGTCCTTCATGCCGCTATAGCCGTGCAGCACGACGATACCGGGCCGGTCCGCGTCGCCGGGCTGCCAGTCCTTCGGTTTATAGAGAAAGGCAGCAATTTTTCTGTCGTCGGAGTAATACTCGACTTCTTCCCAGACCTTTTCGTGCGTCATGCGTGTCTCCTCAACCTATCTTTTGGCTTTATCGGTGGCCCTATTGTTACTCAACCGAGCGAGGCATACCAGTCACGCAACCCAGCGCCAATATCGTCGGGCGAATCTTCCTGGGGGTGATGCAAGCCGCGCACGGTCACTTCCGTCTGGTTCGGCCAACTACGAATGATCTGCAGATCGCGCTCGAGAATAATCTGGCCCGGATCAACGTTGATGAACAGTTTGGGAATGTCATTGTCCGCCATCCAGGCAGCGATCCTCTCGACTAGATCAGCGACGTCCTTGGGCTCACCGGCGATCGGTATTTCGCGCGGCCAGGTCAGCGTGACACGACGCGGCCCGCCGGCTTGCACATAGGGGCGGCGGATTTCCGTCATAGTTTCGTCATCGATATTGCGCATCACCCCGGCGGTGAAAATTTTCTCAATAAAAAAGTTTTCTTCCAACACTAGTTGTTCGCCGTCGGGGCCACGCACCTTGCGCAGACGCTCGCCATGGCCGTCGGGATATTCGTCGTAACTGGGATGATCGCGGACGACGATTTCGCAATAGGCTAACCCTTTTATACGGCCTGGGTTGGCGTGGGCCCAGGTCAGCCCCAGCGGTCCGCCCCAGTCGTGCATCACTAGGGTTACGTTATCGCCGATATCGAGAGCTTTAAGCGCGCCGTCGATATAGGTCTGGTGCTCAGCCAAGGTGTAGGAACCGGAGCCAGAGCTGGGCAGCTTGTCGGAATCGCCCTGGCCAATATTGTCGATGGCAATCAGCCGACCCATGCCCTGCACATGGGGCATGATATTGCGCCACATGTAGGCTGAATTTGCGTTGCCGTGGAGAAAAACGATGGCGTCGCCCGCGCCGACATCGACATAGGCCATCTGCAGGCCGTTTACAGCGACTTTCTGCTTTGTGTAACGCATCCACGAATCGATCACGGCTGACGCTTCCTTCAGCAATGGCATTCGCGACTCAACGACACTTCCCCTGCCGTGCGCAACCCGTCTGCGCGCACAATAGCTTTGCGCGTTTGTCGGTTCAACGCACCCCGGTTCATGATAGTTTCCACCGCCCGCAACTCAAGCTACGGATTCGTCTTATGGCGGAACATCTTCACCACCTGCACCTGTTCACCGAAGACATCGACGCCGCTATCGCCTGGTGGTGTGGCATGCTCGGCGGGCAAGTAATTTATGACGGCGATTTCGGCGGAGCGCGCAACGTATTCATGCGCGTCGGTGCCGGGTGGCTGCACCTATACGATCAACAGCCGCGCGATCACGGCAGGGGCGCGTTATACCATATTGGCATCCGCAGTGACGATCTAGCGGCACTGGAACAGCGTTTGCGCGCCACCGGAGTGGAGTTCCGCAGCAGCATCCGTGATTTTGGCGCCTGGAAATACATCATGTGCTCGGCGCCAGACGGCGTGCCACTAGAATTATTCGAGGTCGACACAAATCAACTCGATGGCGGTGCGGCCGAATATTTTGGCGATATGCCGGCCGCCTGATTCCGTGACTTCCGCGACGAGAACTACACGGCCCACCGGTCGTCCCTCGATTATTCTGCTCGGCGCGCTGGCAGCCGCTGGTCCCATGGCCTTGAGCATCCACGTGCAATCGGTGCCTGCCGTCGCCCGCGACCTGGGAACCAGCTATGCGTCGGCTCAGTTTACAGTGTCGCTATTCCTGCTGACCTTTGCTTTGGCCCAACTATTCGTCGGTCCCCTGTCCGACAAAATCGGCCGCCGCCCGGTCCTCCTCGGCGGCATAATTCTTATGGGTGTCGCCTCCCTCGGCGCCACCTTCGCACCGTCAATAGAGATACTTATCGTCGCCCGCGTCCTCCAGGCGCTGGGCGCGTGCGCCACCCTAGTGGTGCCGCGGGCGGTTGTACAGGACCTGTACTCGGGCGCCGAAGCAGCACGCATCATGGCATTAGTCGCTATGCTGCAATCGACCGCGCCGCTGTTTGCGCCGGTTATCGGCGGGGTTCTCGACGCCCTGCTCGGCTGGCGCGCAATCTTCGGCCTTCTAGCCATCGTCGCCGGCATCCTCGGCGTGTGGTCGGTGCTTGCCCTCGCGGAGACCTGCCCTCTGGAAACAGACGGTAGCAGCGTGCGCTGGCGCAAAATTTTTGCTCGCTACATCCAACTACTCTCATCGCGGGTTTATATCGGCTACACCCTAGCGTTTGCGGCCGGTACATCAGGCTTTTTTGGCTTTCTTGCCATCGGCCCGGCGCTGGTCATCGGTGAAATAGGATTGGCCCCACTGGTATTAAGCCTCTTGTTGGCGCTTATAACCGTCCAATTCACCTTCGGAAATTTCACCGCCAGCCGGTTAACCACACACATTGGTATCGACCGCACCCTGATTTTGGGTGCGATACTCGGCGTCATCGCAACAGTTGCGCTGTTATTGCTCTCGCCAGCCTTCTCAATATGGACGATGATGGCGCCGTTGGTGGTCTATGGGTTCGCCAACGGCATTCTGTTTCCCAATGCCATAGCGGGCGCCGCCGGTGTCGACCGGAGAATTGCCGGAACCGCGGCCTCGTTCGCCGGGTTTAGCCAACTCGGCGCCGGCGCCGTGCTGGCGTTCACTATTAGCACCCTACCTACTGATACAATCCTGCCCTACGCCATCTCCCTGGTGCTTCTTTCGCTCGTAGCATTGGCCGGCGTCGGCCTGGTTTATTCCAGTCGGCGAGCGCAATAACCCACTTATACTCGGACACAGAGCACCGCCGGACAGCCCTGATCAGGCCCCTCCGCGCGCCTAGCTAGAATTGCGTCACCTCCGTCGATCCAGCCATCGCTGTTGTAGATGCCTCGCCAGCCGATATCGCCGTGGTGATAGCGTCGAAATACGACGTACCGACCTCGCGCTGATGACGCGTCGCTGAATAACCTTCCGCCTCTGCCGCAAACTCGGCCTGCTGCAATCGCGAATAAGCAGCCATGCCGTCGTTCGCGTAGCTGCGGGCCAGGTGAAACGTGGCGTAGTTCAGGCTGTGGAACCCGGCCAGGGTAACGAATTGGAATTTGTAGCCCATGGCGCCAAGTTCGCACTGGAAGCGCCTTATGTCCGCCTCGCCCAGATGCTTTGCCCAGTTGAACGATGGCGAACAGTTATAGGCCAGTATCTGTTCAGGAAAGTCTCGCCTGATCGCTTCGGCAAACCTTTTTGCCTCCGCCAGATCGGGCGTTGCCGTCTCGCACCAAATGAGATCGGCATAGGGCGCATAAGCTATGCCTCGCGCAATCGCGTTATCGATTCCCCCAACAATTCGATAGTAGCCCTCAGCCGTGCGTTCACCCGTGAGGAAAGGCCGGTCGCGTTCATCGATGTCGCTGGTCATTAAACGCGCCGCGTTGGCGTCGGTACGCGCCATGATCAGCGTCGCTACCCCCATTACATCGGCTGCCAGCCGAGCAGCGTTGAGTGTGCGGATAAACGTATCGGTAGGCACCAGGACCTTGCCGCCGAGATGTCCGCATTTCTTTTCCGATGCCAATTGGTCCTCGAAATGAACCCCGGCGGCGCCCGCCTCGATCATCGCCTTCATCAGTTCAAACGCATTAAGCGGCCCGCCGAAACCAGCCTCCGCGTCGGCAATGATGGGCGCGAAAAAGTCGAGATTAGCGCCGGCCTCGCCATCAGCGTGCTCCATGGCCTGCACCTGGTCGGCTCTCTGGAAGGCCTGGTTTATACGCTGCACAACGGCAGGCACGCTGTCGACCGGATAAAGGCTTTGGTCTGGATACATCTGCCCGGCGCTGTTGGCGTCCGCGGCCACCTGCCAGCCGGAAAGATAAATCGCCTTCAAACCGGCGCGGACGTGCTGGACTGCCTGATTGCCGGTGAACGCGCCGAGCGTCGGCACGAAGTCCATGTCGTACAGCAAACGCCACAGGGTCGCCGCACCCCGGTTCGCTAGCGTGTGTGCAATGGGCAAGGAGCCACTAAGGCGGCGAACATCGTATTGCGAGTAATCGCGGCGGATACCGGCCCAGCGATTTGGCTCCCACGAAGGTACAGGCCAGGCCCTGTCCGTCTGACCGGCATTCATTCGGTCACCGGCTAGATGTGCTTTTGGGGAAATTTCGTTCGGCATTATCTAACTCCTGTACGGGTTGTATGTAGATGTTTGGACACTGGTTATCCTTGGTCGCTGCTGCTTGGGATGGGGCGAATAAAGGTCGCGGCGTAGTACGGCCTGCCATCAAACATCTCGACTGGATAATCTGGCCCGTCAACCTGTTGAAATTGGTGGCGTTCAATACGTCCGGCGAGCACAAAACCCAATTCACGAAGACGCTGCCGATGGAATTCCAAGCTTACCGAGCCGGCACCGGCGTAAGGGGCGATGATCGTTAATCGTTCGAGGTCTTCAGTCTCCGTCGGTGTCGCCGGCGGTTGCAGGGGTTCATGGAGTCTGCGGTCATCCAACATCGTGATAATCCCTTTCCATTACAAAATATTTTGTGCGTCGCATCAAATCCAAAACAGCTGATTTACAGAATTGACGAATTATACTTGAAACTACAATAACTAATTGTTACACAATAAGAAAATACGAAAATTTTTGTAAATTTTGCGGCACGATGTTGCAAATGGTGTAAAGAAAAATACACGAATTTATTGCATCGCAATATGTGAGAGGAGTTTGGTATTCGTGGGCAACGGGAATCAAGGCACTTCGCGCCTCGGTAGCAATGTCCGACGGATACGCCGGCAACGCGGACTAGGCCAGGCAGAACTGGCTGGCGAGCTGGGCATATCGGCCAGCTACCTTAACTTAATCGAACATAATCGCCGCAATCTCACGGTACCGCTGCTTATCCGGCTCTCCGAGATGTTCGACATCGAATTGACCGATGTCGCGGACAACGATGAGGGCCGCCTCGTTGCCGACCTGATGGAGGCGCTCGGCGATGATCTGTTTTCTGAATTGGACCTGACCAATACAGACGTGCGCGATCTGGCGGCGTCGAACCCGACTATCGCACGCGCGCTGTTGACGCTGTACGACAAGTTCCGCAACCAACAGGATGACCTGGCAGTACTCGACCGGCCAGCGACGCCGCCGGTCGATTTAAATGGCTCGCGCAACCGCCTGCCAAGCGAGCAGGTATCGGATTTCCTGCAAGCCAGGAGCAACTATTTCCCCGAACTCGAGACCGCCGCCGAGCGTGTAAATGCCGACGACGCACTTTCCGGTGAGGACCCGTTGCGTGCGATGACGGCATTTCTCGGCAATACGTTCGGAGTTCGCGTAGTTACCTTGCCGCCGACCCGCGACAACCTTGTCCGCCGCTACGACGAACACGCGCGAACTCTGGAAATTTCAGCAATGCTGCCGCCGGCGAGCCGGGTGCTACAGGTCGCCCATCAAATCGGCCTTCTCGCCGCATCGCGCGAACTTGACGATTTAGTCAGTGAGAGCGAATTTATTGGCGATGACGCAAAAATACTTACCCGTATTGCGCTGGCTAACTACTTCGCCGCGGCAATGGCAATGCCATACAAAAAATTCCACAAGGCGGCAAAAGCCTGTCGATATGATGTTGACCTGCTAAAACATCTCTTCGGCACAAGCTTCGAACAGGTTTGCCACCGTCTGACAACGCTGCAACGACCAGGCGCACGTGGGGTACCGTTTCACTTTCTGCGTAGCGATATCGCCGGCAATATCTCAAAGCGCTTCTCCCTATCAGGTATACATATTCCGCGGCACGGGGGCGCCTGCCCACGATGGAACATCTATGCCGCGTTTCTACAGCCGGAAACGATCAACGTTCAGATTTCGCAGATGCCGGACGGTAGCACCTATTTTTGTATTGCCCGCACCACTCGTAAACACAGTGGCGGCTACGCGGCGCCTCAAAGCCACCGGTCGATTGGTATTGGCTGTGAGATCAACCGGGCCCGTGAGCTAGTCTATGCCGATGGCATCGACCTGGACAATCCAGATCTGGCGATCCCTATTGGCATTTCCTGCCGTACCTGCTCGCGCCTGGACTGTGCACAAAGGGCGTTTCCACCCGTCGCCCATCAATTGAACATGGACGTCAACCGGCGCGCTGTGTCCGCTTACGTTTCACCTCACCAAGATCCGTGATCTTTAGTTTTAATGGGCCGTAGTAGGAATCCAAATGTCTGTCCCATCCTACCCAAGCTCCTTCGACACGCTGAAGCGCCTTGACAGGTCTGCTCGGTAGCGGAAAGCTCAAACTTCCACACCATATAATAGCAAAGCGGATGAACAGACGATGATTGCCAAGGGCATCAAGGAACTCTGCGCCGAGGCAGAACAGGAAATCGAATCCTTGTCGGTCGACCAGGTGTTGGCGCTACAAGACGATCCTGACGTGGTGCTGGTGGACATTCGCGACATTCGCGAGTTGTGGCGCGACGGCACCATCCCCGGCGCTATCCACGCGCCACGCGGCATGCTGGAATTCTGGGTCGATCCCGACAGCCCCTATTACCGCGAAGATTTTGCGATGGGGAAAAAGTTCATTTTCTACTGTGCCGGCGGCATGCGCTCGGCCTTAGCGGCACAATCGGTTCACCGCATGGGCCTGACGCCGGTCGCCCACATGGCTGGCGGTTACGGTGCCTGGGTCGAGGCCGAGGGCCCGACTGAGGAAAAAGAGGTCAGGCTACCTAAACCAAAGACAGACTAGGCTCTGAAGTACCACACTCTATTGTAGACGTAGTTGGTCTAACTCATCGGTTAGCCGCGAACCCCCGTAGAACGCCGCCTGGTAGGCGGGGCGGGTTTTTAGACGCTGAAACCAATCGGCCACTCGTGGAGCGTCTGCCCAAAGGTCCGACATGCCGAGGTCTTCCATGCGCTGGAACAGCGGTGCGACGCAGATGTCGGCGATGGTATATTGCGCGCCGATCAACCAAGGTCCGTTATCAAGAGTCCTACCGATACGCTCGATGGTCATTTCCAACTGGCGAATCGAATTGTCATATTCCTCATCACTGAAGCCAGTGCGGTTGAGACGCATGAAAAATTCGCGGCGTAACGTGTTCTGGTCGCGGAAGGCGGCGTATTCCTCTTCGTTCATTGCCAGGAAGCGCTCCAGAAATTTATCTTGGAAACTCGGCACGCGCACCGCCAACGACGGCACTTCATCGATAAAGCGCAGCCAGGCGCGCATGTCGGCCCGCTCAATTGGTACTTCGGGGATGAGTTTTGGTTCGTTTGGCCACACCTCGTCGACATACTCACACATTACGGTCGACTCGATGATCGGTCGGCCGTCATGGACGAATGCCGGCACCACACCGTTAGGATTGATAGCGAGATATTCCAGCGACAGATTTTCCGAATTCATCAGGTCAACGGGACGACTTTCCCAATCGACGCCCTTCTCGGCCAGGCAGATGCGCACCTTTTGGCTGCATGTCGATTTATCATGGTGATAGAGTACCAGGGTCATCGCTCGTCTCCACGGAACAGCATACGATCCTTACTCGGCAGCCTTCGCGGCATCGCTGTCGGCAAAAGCCGGCATAATCTCAGCCGAGAACCGGCGCATGCCTTCGATACCCGAACCACCATCCGTCAGCAAAATGTAGCGCACATCGCCATCGCGCAAGCGGGCAATCTTTTCGCAAATTTCGTCGACAGTGCCGAACAGCGCCGCCTCCATCGCCGTCTCGGTAGTGTCACCGTACGACATGATCGACGCCTTGTTGGCGCCATCTGGCCGCTGCGCTAGCTTATCGATGCGGGTCCGCGCGGACATGCGCCGTTCAATCGCCGCGTCACGGTCGGCGGCATCCTCTGCAACATAGAGGCCGCGCGCGACGGCGACCTCGTTGGCATCGAATTTACGGCTGCGCTTCTCGACGCCGGCGCGAAAGGTATTCATGCGCTTGAGCGTCACATCGATGGGAGCGAACTGATCGAGCAGCAAATTGTAGCCACGCTCGGCAACAACCTCGATCGAGTTTGGGCTACCCGCCCCCATCCAGAATGGCGGATGCGGCTTTTGAACGGTCGTCGGCTCGACAATTACATTCTTGAAATTCCAGTATTTGCCTTTATGGGACCACGGATCGTCAGTCGTCCAGGCGCGGGTAATCACATCCAGCGATTCATCGAAGCGCCCGCTGGCCTCATCCATGGGGATGCCGAAGCCCTCAAACTCGTTGTAGCGGTAACCCTTTCCGACGCCAAAATCGAGCCGTCCGCCCGACATCAGGTCGAGCGTCGCCGCCTGTTCGGCGAGCAAGATGGGGTTGTGCCAGGGTAGTACCATGACGGCAGTACCCAGGCGCAGCGTCGTCGTCTGCGCCGCCAGATAAGTTAGCAGGTTGATCGTCGCTGAGACCTGGCCGAAACCGGTGAAATGGTGCTCGACAGCAAATGTGCTATGAAATCCAAGCGCTTCCGCCTCGATATTGAATTCCAGATAGTCATGGTAGCCCTTGGCGCTATCGACGTCAGGCGCATTGCCACGCTTGGCCTGGGCGCTACCGAATAATCCAAATTTCATGCACTTTCTCCGGCCACCACATGATTTACCGCAATTTAAATAGCATCCCGGCAACACGGGGCAAATCCATATCCCGGCGATTTTCCCAATGTAGGGACCTGCCCATTAGCCCTGTAGTAGTGTTACTCTAAGGCAAAATAAATTTCGTAACGGAGAGCGTTTCGGGGGAAACATGCTAAATACCGCCATTATCGGCCTGGGTTGGTGGGGCCGAATGCACGTCGATGCGGTCCATAAGAAAAGCAATAAGGTTAAGATCCGCCGCGCTGTCGACGTCGATGTCGGTGGCGCGCGCGACTATGCCGCCGAGCAGGGTATCGAATTGGGTAGCGATTTTCAGGACGCAATCGACGATCCCGAAGTCGATGCGGTGGTTCTGGTGACACCGCACAGCATGCATACGGAGCAGATCATCGCCGCCGCCGCCGCTGGCAAACACGTGTTTTCCGAAAAGCCCTTCGCCCTCAACAAGGCCGACGCCGAGCGCTCGGTGGCGGCGGCGAAGGACGCCGGCATTCAGCTAGGTCTCGGTCACAACCAGCGCTATGCCGCGCCGCAAACCGAAATCAAGCGCATGATCGATGCCGGCGAGTTGGGCACCATCATGCATATGGAAGGTAACACCAGCCACGATACGCTGGCCGGCTTCGTCAGCTGGCGTCACGACCCCAAGGAAGCACCAGGCGGCGGACTTTATCATATGGGTAGCCACTACATCGATCTGTTCGCCTCCTACCAAGGCAACATCGCGGAGGTCTATGCGCAGACACTCGACCGCATCCAACCCCTCGATTCCGCATCCGCTCTGCTGACTTTCGAATGCGGCGCCAGCGCCTATCTCGGCAACATCATGGTAACGCCGAACAGCCGCATGCTGAACGTGTTCGGCTCAGATGCCTGGGCCAAGGTCATAAGCCCCAGCGAGCTGGAAATCTCGCGCACCAATGGTACGACGGAAATCCGCAAGGTCGAGGTGATAAATCCTGTGCGGGCCAATATGGAGGGCTTCGCCGACGCCATCGCGGGCGTGGCCGACTATAAATTCACCACTGATCAGATGATCCACGACGTCGCGGTGTTAGAAGCCATCAACCGCTCGCTGGTTTCCGGCAAACGCGAAAAAGTCGAATAGCAACGACGGCGAACTCAGAAGGAGGAAACACATGATTAAAGCCGCGCTTATCGGCCTCGGTTGGTGGGGCCAGATGCACATTCGCGCCACCGCCGGTTCGGAAAAATTAAAGTTCGTGCGCGGCATCGATATTGCGCCCGACAACGCCCGTGATTTTTGCGCCGAATATGGTCTCAAACTGTCGAGCGACTATAACGACGCGCTAAACGATCCGGAGATCGACGCGGTGTTTTTGGCTACCCCGCATTCGCTGCACGCCGATCAGATCGTAGCCGCGGCGGCAGCCGGTAAGCACGCCTTCACCGAAAAACCCTTCGCTTTAAAAAAGGCCGATGGCGAGCGCGCCGTCGCAGCAGCAGCAGCAGCCGGCATTCAGCTCGGCCTCGGCCACAATTACCGCTACCTCCCGGCGCTGGCAGAGATCAAGAAACTTATTGACGCCGGAAGCTTAGGCGAGCTGCACCATCTGGAAGCCAATCTCAGCCACGAAGGCCAGATCGGGATCGAAACCTGGCGGCGGTCGTCCGACGAGGCGCCGACCGGTGGTATCATCCATTTCGGCGCCCACATGATCGACCTACTGTGCTGGTACGCTGGCGAAATGACAGAGGTCTACGGCCAAACGGCGACCCATGTTCTGGACGACGATGTCGGCACCGTACTGATCAAATTCCAGTCCGGCACCATGGGCTATCTGGCTGATTTGATGGCAACCCCGGCGTCGTTCTATTTTATGGTCATGGGTGACAAGGGCTGGGCGCGCGCGCAGGGTTGGCTCGACAACGCCGAATTGACCGTTCGCTATATCGGCGACGACCAGCCCCAAGCGGTCGACCTGCCACCGTGCAGCGTCGAGGCCCAAATACTTGCCAACAACGAAAATTTCGCCGCGGCGTGCAAAGGAGTGGAAGATTATCTGTTCACCCCGGCGCATATGGCCCACACGGCGGCCATCCAGGAGGCCATCGCGACATCGGTCAAAAGCGGCACGCCGACCCAAGTGCCGTAGAGAAATTTTTCTGAATTCAGAGCTAAACCGACGCCGCTCAACGGTGATATGCTTCGATCACATTTAACGTAGCCTTAGCTAAACTATGTTTCCTCATAGAAGATATTGACCTACGGCAAATACAGCCATTATATCCAAATAGTGGCGTCGCAGAACGCCTATCTCTAGGACGGAAGATAGAGCGATATGATTTCCCGGTTGCTACGGACGGTATCGAACCGGCGCGCGTTTTTGAGCGCGGGGGCGGTGCTGCCGTTAGCGCCGCTTGCTGCCATTGCCGCCAAACACAACGGCAGCCATACCGGCGGCATGACAACCATCGGTACTGTCGATCATGGGCGCAACGGCTTCGATCCCCACGACTTGTTAACCGAATGGGATACCGGCTCACTCGAGACTGGCGCCGATGGCCAGCGCGTGCGCACCTACGACATCACCGCCATCGACATCGAGATCGAGATAGCCCCTGGCATTTTTTTTCCGGCGTGGACCTATAACGGCCGGGTGCCGGGACCGGCACTTCGCGCTACCGAAGGCGATTTGTTGCGCATCAACTTCGTCAATAACGGCAGCCACACCCATTCTCTGCACTTTCATGGTATCCACGGCGCCAGCATGGACGGTATCGCCGGTTCCGGCCTCGTCGCGCCGGGCGATAGTTTCGTCTACGAGTTTTCGGCGCGCCCGTTCGGCTGCCACCTTTACCATTGCCACGCGGTGCCGCTGAAGCGCCATATCCACAAGGGTCTCTACGGTGCCTTTATTGTCGACCCGGACCCGGCATTGCACCCCGACCACGCAGAGGCCGCCCGTTCGCGCCAGCTCGGCACGCCGCAGAACGCCGAATGGCAGGAACTGGTCATGGTGATGAACGGCTTCGACACCAACTTCGACGATGAAAACGAGATCTATGCTGTCAACACGGTGGCGCATGAGTATATGAAACGGCCGATCAAAATTGACCGCGCGCGGCCGGTGCGCATCTATCTGATCAACGCCACCGAATTCGATCCGATTAATTCGTTCCATATTCACGCTAACTTCTTCGACTATTATGACCACGGCACGACGCTGACACCAACGCTCACCACCATCGACACAGTGATGCAGTGTCAGGCCCAGCGCGGCATCATCGAGATGTCGTTTCGCGACCACGAGCCGGGCCGCTACATGTTTCACGCCCACCAGAGCGAGTTCGCAGAACTCGGCTGGATGAGCTTCTTTGAGGTGACGTGATGGCGTGGAACCGCCTCACCATCGGTATCCCACTGCTATTGTTGGCGATCGTCGCGCTCGCCGTTGTTGCCTTCGATCCGCTGGCGCAATTCGGCCAAGGCCTGCCGCCAGAAGAGGCCCTGGTAGTCGAGCGCGTCAACGCCGGCGATGACGGCATTATTGTGCGGGTGCGCGGCGACGGCCACGATCCGGTACAGATCGCGCAGGTCCAGGTCGATGGCGCTTATTGGACGTTCCGTCAGGAACCGGCGGGGCCGCTGGCCCGCCTGGCGGCTACGAAAATCACCCTACCCTACCCTTGGGTCGCAGGCGAGACGCACCACTTGCGTTTCCTCACTAACACCGGCGCCACCTTCGATTACACCTACGACATGGCACGCACCGCACCCGAAGCCGATAGCGCCACGTTTTTTAATTTGGCGCTGTTGGGCCTGTTCGTCGGCGTCGTGCCGGTAGCACTGGGCATGATGACCCTGCCGATTTTGCGCCGCATGGGCAACGAGGGCGTCATCTTCGCCCTGGCGCTAACCATTGGTCTACTGACGTTTCTTCTGGTTGACATGCTATCGGAGGGCATCGCGCTGGCTGAGGAGGCGGCAAGTGCGTTCCAAGGTGACATCGCGGTATGGCTGGCCGCCGCGCTAACATTTCTCGGACTGACCGCCATCAGCCGACGCTCGAACCTGCCCGCCGGCGGGGTTGCCCTGGCGACCTGGCTGGCGCTCGGCATCGGGCTACATAATCTCGGTGAGGGCCTGTCGATTGGTGTCGCGCTCGCCGCCGGCAATGCCGCCCTGGGCAGCCTCTTGATTGTCGGCTTCACCGTGCACAATCTGACCGAGGGCGTCGCCATAGTAGCGCCGGTGACACGCCGTCCCGTCACGCTGCCGATGCTAACAGGCTGGACGGCACTGGCTGGTCTGCCCGCGGTCGCCGGTGCCTGGATCGGTGCGTTCACCTTCGTGCCTCACTGGGGTGCAGTGTTCTTCGGCTTCGCCGCCGGGGCCATTCTGCAGGTGATGGTCGAAGTCGGCCGAACAATCTGGTCATCCCGTGGCGCTATTGGTGAGAACGTACCGGCTGGCACTGCTTTTGCCGGTTTCGGCGCCGGTGTGCTGTTGATGTACGCCACTGCCTTTCTGGTGCAAGTGTAGGCCATGGTCGACAAAATGCCCGATGAGATGATGGATGCACATCTGCAGGCAGCACAGTTCGAGCGCGTGCGCACCGCCCAGCAGACCGAAAAAGCTGAAGACTATGTCGAGATGATCGACGATCTAATCAACGCCTATGGCGAGGCCCGGGTGGTCGAACTCGCCAGGCGCTTCGGCGTCTCCCACGCTACGGTCAACAAGGTGGTCAAGCGGCTAGCGCGCGACGGGCTGGTGCACACCCGCCCCTACCGCTCAATCTTCCTGACCGAGGAAGGCCGCAAGCTTGCCGAATGGTCGCGGCGGCGGCACCAGATAGTCTTGAACTTTCTCCGCGCTATCGGCGTCAGCGAGCGCACCGCGAAACTCGACGCCGAAGGCATCGAGCACTATGTCAGCGATGATACGCTGGCCGCCTTCGCCCGCATCGCGGCGCAGAAGAAGAAATAACCCGTATTAGAGCGTGAGCACCGTGGAGCCGGTGGTACGCCGTTCCATCACGTCGACCTGCGCGTGCGCTGCATCGGTTAGGGCATAGCGCTGACCAATGACGGATTTCACCGCGCCGCTCGCCATCACCTCGAACAAAGCAGCGGCAGCGCTGTCTACCTCTTGGCGTGTTAAGTGGTAGTAGCGCATCGACGCCTTGGTAAAAAATACCGAGCCGTGCATCTGCATTTCGATGGCGTCGATCGGTGCCAACGGGCCTGACGCGTTGCCGTAATTCACGTAGTAACCGCGCGGGCGCAGGGCATCGAGCGAAGCTTGCCACACAGCAGGACCGACCGAATCGTAGACCACGTGGACGCCCTCGCCGCCAGTAACCTCGCGTACCACCTCGTTGATATTCTCTGTGCGGGAATTGACTGCATACGAGGCTCCACTGGTGAGAATTAGCTCCTTTTTTTCCTCCGAGGTCGTGGTGCCGATAATGGTGACACCCAAATACCTGAGCCATTGGCTCAGGAACAGGCCGACGCCGCCCGCCGCGGCGTGCACCAGCGCAAACTCTCCAACATTGACCGGGTAGCAGCGATTGACCAAATATTCAGCGGTCATACCCTTGAGCAGGCTAGCCGCCGCGTCCTCGTCGGATATAGCGTCGGGAATGGCAACGGCCACGTTGGCATCGATCAGCCTTCCCTCGGCATAGGCGCCTGTAAACCCCGACGCGTAGCCGACCCTTTGGCCAACCGTGAATCCGTCGACGCCGTCGCCGACCGCTTCGACGACCCCAACCGCTTCGGCACCAGGCACCGCAGGCAACTCCGGCAGTACCGGATACTTGCCTTCGCGCACCAGCGCATCGAGGAAGTTGAAACCGATTGCCGTATGGCGCAGCCGCAACTGACCCGGCCCGGGATCGCCGACCTCGATGTCCTCCCATTTAAGAACTTCCGGGCCGCCAAATTCATGAAAGCGGATTGCCTTGTCCATAGATCTTCCCGTCCTTTGCAATTGAACAGCGAATTCACAGCTGTGGCTATTGTAGGCGGGCCGCACGGTTTGGCAAAGGCGGGCCGCTGCTTGCAGCGCCCGCTTCGCCCGATTAGGCTAGGCGCAATCAATAAACGCACTGTTGCGGCTAAGAAAAAGGGGAGAAACAAACCATGGCCCGTCCCGTCATCATCAGTTGCGCCGTCACCGGCGGCGCCGACACCGCCGGTATGAACCCGGCAGTTCCGGTCACGCCTGAGCAGATCGCCAACGAAGTACTCGCCGCCAATGGCGCCGGCGCAGCTGTCTGCCACATACATGTGCGTAACCCAGATACCGGCAAGGCCAGCATGGACCCTGTCTATTACGGCGAGGTGGTCTCCAGGGTGCGAGACTCCGGCTGCGAAGTGGTGATCAACCTGACGACGGGCCCGGGCGCGCGCCTCGACATAAATACCGAAAACCCGGTCGAGCCCGGTCCCGGCAGCGTCATGAAGACGGCCGAGGAAAGGGTCATCCACGTGCTCGAGAATAAGCCCGATATTTGCTCGCTCGACGTGGCGACGATGAATTTCAGCGACCGCCCGATGGTCAACTCGCCAGAGATGATCACCGAGATGGCGGCTCTAATTCAATCGGTGGGCGTAAAACCGGAACTGGAAGTATTCGATGTCGGCCATGTGCGCCTGGCCAACTCGCTGGTCGAAAAAGGCGTGATCTCCGGTCCCAACCCCCTCTACCAGCTTTGCCTCGGTATTCCCTGGGGGGCGCCAGCGAATGCGGAAACCATGACCTTGATGCGCAATATGTTGCCCGATGGCGCACTGTGGGCCTCGTTCGGTATCTCCCGTTTCGAGTTCCCCATGGTCGCCGCGGCGACGGTGCTCGGCGGCCATGTGCGCGTCGGCCTCGAAGACAATCTATACATCGCCCGCGGCGAGTTGACCTCGGGCAACGCGCAATTGGTGCAGCGCGCGGTCGAGATAATCACCTCGATTGGCGAAGAGGTGGCAACGCCGGAGCAAGCGCGCGAGATTTTCGGCATTTCTGGCTCTGGCAGGGCAAGCAAGGCAGCCGAATAAAAATAACAACCAGGCGCCGCTAGCCGGCGCAACATGAGGGAGGCTTAAAACCATGGCACGTCCCGTTATCGTGTCTTGCGCCGTCACCGGCGGGTCCGACACCAAGCACATCAACCCGGCGGTGCCAGTGACACCGGAAGAGATCGCCAATGAAATCATCGCCGCCCATGGCGCCGGAGCGGCAATCGCCCACGTCCATGTGCGCAACCCAAAAACCGCCAAAGCCAGCATGGACCCGGCGCTCTATAAAGAGGTCGTCGACCGGGTGCGCGACGCCGGCTGTCCGATCCTGCTCAACTTGACCACCGGACCGGGTGGTATTTTGGTGGTCGACCCCGACGAGCCACACAATTTTCGCAAAGGTAGCCATCTCTCAAGCGCCGAGGAACGGGTACAGCATGTGGTCGAAAACCGGCCAGAGCTGTGCACACTGGACGTCACCACCATGAACTATTCCGATATGGCCGTGACTAACACCGTCGCCATGCTCGACAAGATGGCGGGACTGATCCAGGCGGTTGGAGTCAAGATCGAGATGGAGGTGTTCGACACCGGCCAGCTCTGGCACGGCTCCGACATGTGCACACGCGGCGTCATCACCGACCCGCGACCACTGTTCCAGCTTTGCCTCGGCATTCCATGGGGTGGCCGCGCCACCATGGAAACCATGCAGTTGATGCGCGATCAGTTGCCGTCGAACGCGGTGTGGGCGTCATTCGGAATCTCGCGCTTCGAATTCCCCATGGTCGCAGCCTCGGTGGTGCTCGGCGGGCATGTGCGCGTCGGCATGGAGGACAACCTCTACCTATCGCACGGCAACCTGACACCCGGCAATGCGCCGCTGGTGCGGCGCGCAGTCGAGATCATCGAATCGATCGGCGAATATCCGGCCAGCGTCGACGAAGCCCGCGATCTGCTCGGCCTCGGCGAACTGAAGGCGGCGGGCAGTGCGACGGAACGCTAAGTCGGGCGGTCGCTGAGGACCAGATAGAACAGCAATTTCCACAGCAGGACGCGGTCGACGGGGTTGCCCAAAAAAGGTTTGCCGGCGACCGGATCGGTGTGGTCGAGGCCGGGGATCACGACATAGCGGGCGCCTGGTAGAATGGCCGACGACACCGGCACCAAGCCATCATTCTTGATCCCGTTACCGGCCATCCAACGGTGGGTTGGCACCATGTGAAGCGACGGCGTTTCCGATGCGTCGAGATAGGTCGTTAACGCGATTATTGGAAAAAATTTTCCAATAGATTCAATATATTGTGCATATTTATTCATATATTTCTTGCGAGTATCAACGGTTAGGTCATCGATCGATTTGCCGCTGCCACCGAGCACACGCAGAACCGGCTCAGCAATCCCCCGGGTCCAGTCTTCGCTAACAATTAAATCGGCAACCGGCGAGCCGCCAAACGGCGTTTGCAAGGCTACCCAACAAGCCACCTGGCGGCGGAACTGCGACCCAGCGTGCAACAGAAATTCGAGCGTATCGAGGCCGCCCTTGCTGTGCGAGATAATACACACCGACCGCGTGCTGGCGGCAACAAAAGCTGCCAGGCGACGGCCGTTTTCGGCGACACTCTCCTCAGTATCGATCGGGGCGATCTCGGCGTCGATGCCGTCGGCTTTTAACGCATCTACCTGGGAGCGAAAATAATCGGTGAGACCCAACTCGCCGGCGTCGATTAGCAAGCTACTAAGGTAGGACGGCACGACAATCACCTTATAGCCGCGCAACTCGTCGAGCACGGTGGCGTAGGCGGCGTCGACGCGTTCGGCGTCGAGCGTGCCATTGTACTGAAATTTCTTCCACTCTTGTGTGACATCGCGGGCACCGGCGGGAACAGAAATCTCAGGCTCAGCGACGACTGGCGTCGTGAGCAATGGCACTAGCGCAACAACGAAAACGGCGGCCAAGCGAAACGGAGTAGCGCGTCTTCGCGTGCGGATATGCGTGGGCGCACCCATTACCTTTAGATAATGGGTGCTGATGGACGCGCTTTCAATACACGCTATTCAACCCGCTCCCCACGGGAGAGGGTGGCAAATTTTAGAGACACCACTGGCGTGACGGTCCAGCCTCAGCCACCAAACTTCGCTTTCGCCTCCTGGCGGCGGGCGTGCAGGATCGGCTCAGTGTAACCGTTGGGCTGTTCGCGGCCCTTGAACACCAAATCGCTGGCCGCCTGGAAGGCGACGCTAACGCCGAAATCGGGCGCCATAGGCCGGTACAACGGGTCGCCGGCATTCTGCCCGTCGACCACACCGGCCATCCGTTGCAGAGTTTCCCGTACTTGGTCTTCACTGCAAATGCCATGGCGCAGCCAGTTGGCGATGTGCTGGCTGGAAATGCGCAGGGTCGCGCGGTCTTCCATCAACCCGATATCGTTAATGTCCGGCACCTTCGAGCAGCCAACACCCTGATCGATCCAGCGCACCACATATCCCAGAATGCCCTGGGCGTTGTTATCCAGCTCCGCCTGAATGTCGGCCGCCGGCCAGTTGGGCCGCTCGGCGAGCGGAATAGTGAGGATGTTGTCGAGCTCGGCGTGGGGCCGCGATTTGAGTTCTGCCTGCCGCGCCGACACGTCGACCTGGTGATAGTGGGTGGCGTGCAGGATGGCGGCGGTCGGCGACGGCACCCAGGCGGTGTTGGCGCCAGCCTGGGGATGGCCGATCTTGGTCTCTAGCATATCGGCCATGAGATCGGGCATCGCCCACATGCCCTTGCCGATCTGGGCATGGCCCGGCAGGCCACATTCCAGCCCGGTATCGACGTTCCAGTCTTCGTAGGTCTGGATCCACACGGCGGCCTTCATGTCGGCTTTACGAATCATCGGCCCGGCCTCCATGGCGGTGTGCATCTCGTCGCCGGTGCGGTCGAGGAACCCGGTGTTGATGAAGAACACACGGTCTTTGGTAGCGCGAATGCACTCCTTAAGGTTCACCGTGGTGCGCCTCTCCTCGTCCATAATACCGACTTTCAGGGTATTGCGATCGAGGCCCAGTGCGTCCTCAACCCGGCCGAATAACTGGTTGGTAAACGCCACTTCCTCCGGCCCGTGCATCTTCGGTTTAACGATATAGATGGAACCGGCGCGACTGTTATTGCCGCTCTTGAGATCGTGGATGGCGATCATCGACGTGATCATGGCGTCGAGAATGCCTTCGAGCGCTTCGTTGCCGTCCTTGTCGAGGATCGCTGGGTTGGTCATCAGATGGCCGACATTGCGGTTCAGCATTAGGCTGCGACCGTGCAGCGTCACCGCCGATCCGTCGGGGCCGGTATAGACGCGATCAGGGTTCAAAGCGCGGTCGACCATCTGGCCGCCTTTTTCGAAGGTATCCGTCAGATCGCCCTTCATAAGGCCGAGCCAGTTACGGTAGGCGACCACCTTGTCTTCGGCGTCAACCGTCGCCACCGAATCTTCACAGTCCATGATCGTCGTTATCGCCGCTTCCAGCACCACATCGGCAATGCCGGCGGGATCGTTCTTGCCGATCAGATGGCAACGATCGATAGTGATTTCGAAGTGCAGACCGTTGTTGGTGAATAATACCGCCGATGGCGATACCGTATCGCCCTGATAACCGGCGAACTGCCCAGCATCGGCGAGTCCGGTGACGCTGTCGTCCAGCAGGGTCACCGCCAAAGCGCCGTCGTCGACCGCATAGGTTGTGGCCTCATCATGGGAGCCACCATCAAGAGGCGCCGAGGCATCGAGGAATTGGCGCGCGAAGGCGATGACCTTGGCACCGCGAAGCTCGTTGTAACCGCTGGCGCGTTCTGCCCCACCGTTTTCGGAGATCGCGTCGGTACCATAGAGCGCATCGTAGAGACTACCCCAACGGGCGTTGGCAGCGTTAAGCGAGTAGCGCGCGTTGGTCACCGGCACCACCAGTTGTGGCCCGGCGATAGCCGAGATTTCTGGGTCGACATTGGCTGTACCTACTGTAAAATTACCGCCCTCGGTCACCAAGTAGCCGATCTCTTGCAGGAATGTCTTATAAGCCGGCAGGTCCATCGACTGGTCTCGGCGTTCCTGGTACCAGGAGTCGATCTCCGCCTGCAGATCGTCGCGCGTCGCCAGCAACTCGCGGTTGCGCGGCGCCAGGTCGTGAATCAGGCTGTCGAAACCTGTCCAGAACGCTTCCGGTGCGATGCCGGTGCCCGGCAACGCCTCGTCGTTGATAAAATCGTACAGCTCTTTATCAACCTGGAGCGCTCCGGCCTCGATCCGGTCAACCATATCTATCTACCCCCTGCTCACGAACTTATTGCACCTGCAAACACGCGCGCGAACGACCGTGCGAGCAGGTAATTAACCCCTGTGATCCAACTTTCTGGGTTCAGAGTCAAATCTACTTTGGGCGGAACTTTTAGTCAGCCCAGACCACCACACCCGGGTTCATAATGCCGTTGGGGTCGAGGCGACGCTTGGCGTCGGCGAGCACGCCACCGAACAGTGGCGGGCATTGCTGTTCGTACCATTTTTGGTGATCGCGGCCGACCGAGTGGTGGTGGGTGATGGTGCCGCCGTTTGCGATAAGAGCGTCAGATACCGCCGTTTTGATTTCCTGCCATTGCTCGAGCATGCCGTCAGGCCGGCCCTCACAGTGGAAGGCAAAATAGGGCGCCGGGCCGTCGGGATAGGCGTGGCTGAAGCGGCACGACACCGCGCCTTCCTTGCCGGTAACCTCGCGCAACGCGGTGGCGGTGGCGCCCATGATGGCGTGATAGAACTCTTCGAAGCGGTCCCAGGTGGTCGCCGTTTCGAAGGTGTCAGAAATAATGCCGCGCGGCGTTAAATTCTCGCGGTTATAAGGCATGCGGATGAACGCCGTGCGCCAGGCACCGACCGCGCCCTGCAGATTGGCGTCGGGATTGTCGCGCCAGTCTACATCGATCACGCCACCGTGGTCGAAGCAGCATTGCTCGGCCCGCGCCATCCACGTATCGACCGGATGGTCCGAGGATTCGAACGACACCACCATCAGCGTGAACGAACCGTCACCGGCGCCATTCACTTGCAGCTCGACGCCGTCGACGATGCGCACGTTGGCAGGATAAAGCCCAGCCTGTGAGACCGCGCGCACGGCGCGAGCGGCGTCAAAGAAGTCAGCGAAGCAGTAGCCGGCGGTGGCCTTATAGATAGGCCGGCCCTGCAAGCGTACCCAAGCCTCGGTGATGATGCCGAGCGCGCCCTCCGAACCCATCATGAAACGGTCGGGGCTAGGCCCGGCACCGCTGCCGGGCAAGCGCCACGACTGCATGCGTCCGGCTGGCGTCACCGTGGTGATGTTCTCCACCAGATCGTCGATATGGGTGTAGAGAGTAGCGAAATGGCCACCCGAGCGCGTCGCGATCCAGCCGCCTAGGGTCGACTGCTCGAACGATTGCGGGAAGTGGCGCAAGGTGAGGCCATGCGGTTTGAGCTGCGCTTCCAGTTCCGGTCCGCGCGCACCGCCTTGGATACGCGCCGCGCGCGATACGCCGTCGACCTCGAGCACCTTGTTAAGCCGCGACAGATCGACAGTCACGGCGCCGGCAAAGCCGTCGCCAACATCTGGTGTTACACCGCCGACCACCGACGAACCGGCGCCCCAGGGCACCACAGCGGCTCCCGCTTCGCCCGCCCAATCATAAATGGCGCGGATGTCGTCGCCATTGCTAGGATAGGCCACCACGTCGGGCGCATGAGCGAAATCACGCGCGAAGGTGCGGATCGAATCCGGCTGCGACTGGCCGAAGCTGTGCAGGATGCGCTCAAACGGCTCGGTGGTGCACACCGTTGCCAGGCTCGCCGGCGGGCTCAGCCGCGGCGCGGTCAGGTTAATATCGTCGATGTCGGAGCGCTGACCGTCCGCGGTCGGGTGAATACCGAAACCGTCAGCGAAGGTTTTCAGCAGCGCCGCGATCTCGTCGCCGTTGAGGCCGTCATCTTCGTAGCCCCAGCCCCAGAATTTTAGTTTACGGCCGGCCATCACCCACTCCAAATTCTTCGTGCTGGCGGTGTTCGCGCCGCCCGCTCGTCCTGATACTATCGCACCGGCTCTGTAAGATACCACCGGGGAGGACACTAAGCCGCAATGGCAACCGCACTCATCGCCGGCGCGCTCGGCGTTGTCGGTCGCGCGCTGGTCGAACATCTGGAAGACGATCCCGGTTGGTCGGTAATCGGCTTGTCGCGGCGCGCGCCGGACTTCAACACCACGGCGAAGTTCATCTCGGTCGACCTGCTCGACGCCTTCGACTGCACCGCCAAACTCGGCGGGCTAACTGGCGTTACACACATTTTTTTCACCCCCTACGCGGCGCGTGCGACCTTCGCCGAGGAAGTCGCGCCCAATCTGGAGATGCTGACCAACTTGCTCGACAACATCGAACCGGCGGCGTGCAGCCTGCAGCATGTACAGCTGATGCAGGGGGCGAAATGGTATGGCGTGCAGTTCGGCGCACCCTATAAGACACCGGCCAAGGAAGACGACCCGCGCCACATGCCGCCCAATTTCTACTACGACCAACAGGATTGGTTAGTCGAACGGCAACAGGGCAAGCAATGGACCTGGTCAGGCCTGCGGCCGCACGGCGTCTGGGGCTTTTCCGTTGGCAGCGAGATGAACATGCTGACCTCGCTGGCGGTCTACGCGACGATCTCGAAGCACGCCGGCGTGCCGCTACGCTTTCCCGGCAACCCAGCGCTGTACGACGCAATCTATCAAATCGTCGACGTGGCGCTGCTGGCGCGCGCCATGCTGTGGGTAGCGACAACGCCGGCAGCTGCCAACGAGGCGTTCAATATCACCAATGGCGATTTCTCACGCTGGCGTACCCTGTGGCCACACATCGCCGAATTCTTCGACATGGAGGTAGGGCCGGTGCAATCGTTACACCTGCAAACCGTGATGGCCGACAAGGAACCGCTGTGGGCGAAGATTTGCGAACAGTACCAGTTGCACCGCTACACTATCGCCGACCTAGCGACCTGGCGTTTCCTCGACTACGCGTTCGCCAATGGTTTCGATCAAATGTCGAGTCTAACTAAGATCCGCCAGGCCGGCTGGTGCGAGGTACTCGACACCGAGGACACCATCACCCAACAGTTGCAGCGCATGCGCGCTGACCGGATCATTCCGTAATGTGCAGCCACGGCAAATCGGCCCTCGTCCTTCGACAGACTCAGAATGAGGGCCTCATGGTGAGCGTGTCGAAGGACGAGGCTCGACCCGTGAGCGCACCTGAGACAACTTATGGCTAAGCGAACCGCATTGGTCCCCGGCGCGCTGGGCATTACCGGCCGCGCCATCGTCGAACATCTGGAAGACGACCCCGAGTGGGACGTTATCGGCCTGTCGCGGCGCCCGCCCAACTTTTCCACCAATGCAAAATTTCTCTCGGTCGACCTACTCGACGCGTCCGACTGTACCGCAAAGGCAGGCTATTTGGCGGCCGCGACGCACTTATTTTTCTGCGCCTACGCGCCGCAAGCCTCGGTGGCAGCGGAAATCGCGCCCAACGTGTCGATGTTGGCCAATTTGATGGACGTGCTCGAACCGGCCGCCGACGGGCTCGAGCATGTGCAACTGATGCACGGCGCCAAATGGTACGGCAGCTATCTCGGCCCCTACAAAACGCCGGCCAAAGAGGACGACCCGCGTCCAGTGGTGGAAAACTTCTACCACGCCCAGCAGGACTGGATCGTCGAGCGCCAAGCCGGCAAGAATTGGACCTGGTCAGCGCTGCGCCCGCACGGCATCTGGGGTTTTTCTATCGGCGGGCGCATGAACCTGATGACCGGCATCGTACTCTACGCCGCCATCTCCAAACATCTTGGCCTGCCTCTGCGCTGGCCCGGCAAACCCGGCTTCTATGACTGTGTGTACAACATCATCGACACCGGCCTGCTCGCCGAAGCGATGGAGTGGGCGGCGACCGAGCGCGCAACGGCGAACGACGTCTTCAATATCAGCAACGGCGACTTCTTCCGCTGGAATCAAATGTGGCCGCGCATCGCCGAATTTTTCCATATGGAGATCGGCTCGGTGCAGACGGTACCGCTGCAGGTGGTGATGGCCAGCAAAGAGCCAGTGTGGGCCGAAATTGTCACCGCGCACAATTTGCAACCCTTCACCCTGGCCGAGCTAACCAATTGGGACTATCTCGACATGGCGTTGGGTAATGCCTACGACCAAATGTCGAGCACTACCAAGGCGCAGCAGGCGGGCTGGCACAAGACGCTCGACAGCGAGGCCACCATCGGCCGTCAGATGCAGCGCCTGCGTGACGACAAGATTATTCCGTAAAAGGAGGTTCCCGGTGCCAGCTTTGATCATCAGCAGCGCCTTCGACAGTGGTAACATTGCCTACCTCGCCGCTGGCGAACCCGGTGATATCCGGCTAGAAATACTCAAGGACAACGAATCCGACTTCTATCAGTGGTTCTATTTCCGCCTCGCCGGCGCACGCGGCGAGGCCTGTCGGCTGCATATCGTTAATGCCGGTGACGCCTCCTACACCAAGGGCTGGGAAGACTACCGCGCCGTCTCCTCGGACGACCGGCAAACCTGGCGGCGAGTGCCGACAAGCTACAAGGACGGCGTCCTGACCATCGAACACACACCGCAAGCCGACATCGTGTGGTTCGCCTATTTTGCCCCCTACACCATGGAGCGCCACGCCGGCTTGATCGCGCGAGTGCAGGCGTCGCCGCGGGTGCAGCTTTCGGTTCTCGGCAAGACCCTCGACGGTCAGGACATGGACCTGTTGCAGATCGGCGAACCGGGGTCGAACAAACGCACCTGCTGGACGGTGGCGCGCCAGCATCCGGGCGAAACCATGGCCGAATGGTGGATGGAAGGATTTCTCGATCGCCTG